>DATNKB010000206.1:0-26017 GCA_035603595.1 Candidatus Dormiibacterota bacterium | reverse complement strand
CGGGCGGAAGGCGCGGGCGAGGCGGCGGAGAAGAGCCGGTTGGAGCGCGATATTTCGCTGCGGACGGTGCTGATCGGGTCGCTGGTGATCGTGGTGCTGATGTGGATCATGCTGACGTTTGAGCCGATGAAGGGCGCGAGCACCACGTGGTATCAGAATTTGCTGGCGGGCCTTTTCGTGGTGGTGTTCGGATTTTTGTTCGTCACGGTGGCGGCGCGGATCAGCGGGCTGCTGGGGAATTCGTCGAATCCTGTGAGCGGGATGAGCATTGCGACGTTGATGGCGACGTGCGCGATATTTTTTGTGGCGGGGTGGACGGCGCCGAATTATGCGGTGCTGGCGCTGATTATCGGAGGCGTGGTGTGCACGGCGGCTGCGATTGCCGGCGCGACGTCACAGGATTTGAAGACGGGCTTCCTAGTGGGATCGACGCCGGTGAAGCAGCAGTGGGGGCTGCTGGTGGGCGTGACGGTGTCAACGATTGCGATCGGGGCGACGCTGAATTTGATGAACACGGGCTTGCAGAAATATATCCCGACGCAGATTCCGGTAAACGTGCAGGAATTGCCGACGGGCGTGAAGGTGGAGCGTGAGGCGTTTACGTATCAGGGGAAGACTTACGAGCTGATTAACGCTCTTGGGTCGCGGACGATTCCTGATGGCGAATATTTGTACGATCCCGGGACGAAACAGATTGAAGTGCAGTGGGTGCAGGGCATCGGGAGCGACAAGGCTCCGGCACCGCAGGCGCGGTTAATGGCCACTGTGATCAACGGGATTTTGAATCAGCGGCTGCCGTGGAGACTGGTGCTGATGGGCGTTGCGCTGGTGCTGGCGGTGGAAATTCTTGGCGTGCGATCGCTGGCGTTTGCGGTGGGAGCTTATCTTTCGATTGGAACGACGGCGACGATGTTTGCCGGCGGTATCGTGCGGTGGATGGTGGAGGCGAGCTCGAAGGAATCGAAGGACGAGGGTGAGGCGAGTCCCGGAGCGCTTTATTCGAGCGGACTGATTGCGGCGGGTGGCGTTTTTGGGCTGCTGGGGATCGTGATCGCGCTGCTGCAGGATCCGGAAATTTCGACGCGCGTGCCGCAGTGGGTGACGTCAGTATTCAGATTGCCGTGGCGGCCGGATTTATTTGCGTTTGGGCCGAAGCTGCTGGGATCGCTGGCGACGAGCAATGTTTTCGGGCTGGTGATGTTTTTGCTGCTGGCTGCGTCACTATTCTATTTTGCGCGGAAGAAGCTCAGCTAATTGGCGAGAGGCAGGACTCGCTGGACCAACTCATCCTTGAATTTCTGCTGCTCTTCAAAGAACGGGAAATGGCCGGAACCGTCGAACCAGACGACTTCCTTTTGCGGAGCGCTGATGGTCTTGGTGTAGTCCACAACCAGGGAAGGGCGGCAATAGGGATCGTATCTTCCTTCGAAGAAAAAAATCGGCACGCGGAAGTCCGGCCCGAGTTGATTGAGGTCAATTTTCATGACTTCTGGAAGAAAAATGTTGAGGGAAAGCATCTGGCCGCGGAAGAAACCGAGATCATCAGCGAGAGAATATCCTGGGGTTGACACAATTCCCGTGACAATTCGCTTGATGTCCAAGAACCCTGCTGCGTCCGGCGAGCGAGCAAGCAAGTCCCGTTCCCAATTTCTGGCGATCTCCGTTTTGGCGGTTTCGGCATTTGGAGGAGGGTAAGGCGCAATACTCTCTAGATCCTTCACGGCCTGCTCATTGTGGCGGGTGCGAGCTTCTTGCAGGGCGTCGTTGTAGCCGACCACCTCGTTCTGCTGCATGTTGACGACTTGTCCGGTCCCTATATAGGCATAAATGAGTTCGGGGTGCTCATGCGCCAGCCAAAGACCCAATACACTTCCCCAGGAATGACCCAGAACAAATATTTTTTCTCTTTTGAACCGAGCGCGAAGATAGTTCACAACGTCAACCGTGTCTTGTTCCATTTGGGGCACGTTCATCGTTCTGCGCTGAAGCTCTTTGTCGTTGGAGGCGTAGGTTTTGCCGGCGCCGCGTTGATCCCATTGGACCACCGTGAAATATTTCTCCCACGGGTTCTGGAACGCACCTGACATCGGAATAAAAGCAACGCCGGGTCCACCGTGGATGAACAAAAGAATCGGATTGTTCACGTTCTGGCCGCGCACTTCGATCCACTGATCGATACCGCCGATTCGCACGGCCTGGAGGCTATTGATCCCATCAAGCGAAGTGATGGCGCGTTCTTGAACAACTTTGTGCTGCAGATACTCTCTATAGAGCAGCGCGGACGAAAGCACTACTACGACCAGGCAAGCGATCACTATCCCAACGTATTTGAGAATCTTCTTTACCACTCGTCGTGCCCCCAGGGAGCGTGTCTCCTGCTTATACGCTGGGAGCGGTTCGTTTGTTCCTGGACCGGGCAGGTGATTTTCTTTAGAACAAGGACAGCGAGGCACAACGAAGGGAATCCGGAAGAAGGGCGCAATGTGAGAATGCGGCCCGTCTGGCGTGGAAAGCACCAGGCAGGAAACTGGGGCATAGCGTTCACCCCAATTTCCTTCAACGGTTAAATCGAGGTTTACTCGATTTTGTCGAACTAAGGATTATTTGATTTTGCCGAAGCCGACACTTCGGAATTCGGCTTCATAGCAACCACCAAATAGGTCAACTGTTTGTTGTCGCCATCCGCGGCTTTCAAAATCATATGGTCTTTCTTAATCTTAAAAACAACTTCGTGGCCGACTGGCAGCACCGGGGGGTGTTTCGTGTCCGTTGGGCGGATGTGATATTCCATCTGATCGGTTATCACCATGTATTGCGGACACAACTTCTCATCGTTATCCACATGAGTGATGCCGGCGGATGCCCATATCGTACCCAATCCCGTCACACCTTTTTCCTTCGCGCCACAGGGCACTGATTCCATTTTTTCCACCATGGCGCGTTCGCCTTTCTTCTTTTCGCCACCAGCGTTGGCGGGAATGGCGGACAATAAAATCAATCCTACGATTAGTGCCGCTCTGACGTTCATAAGTGCCTCCTCGAATCTTCTATTCACTATCGTGAGCGTCGAGTTAAGAACTCGGGTCACGATTCGACTTGGAACGCCTGAAGACTGGAAGGCCGGTGAAGGCCTTCCAGTCTGTCCGGCAATCTTGCGTTACTGTTTCGGTTTGGTCGCGTCGGTAGCTGTTTTGGATCCGGTGGCTGGCGCCGTCTGTGTGCTACCGCTGTAGCTGCCGTTCTTGTTAGTCGTGTTGAACTGTTGCGAAGACTTGACGAAGGTTTCTGGATTCTGCATCAAGCCTTGGCGGACGTCGGGATGCTGGTTGAGATAGTCCTTCAGCTCAGGATGGCTCTGCATGTACTCCTGGTTCTTTACCAGGGACGGGTCCTTCGAGAGCTGCTCGTTGATGCTGGAATGGCCGCCCAGGAATTCTCCGAAGTGCCTGTGCGGTTCGTCAGGCTCGCCGGTACGCATTCGATATTCGTTCTGATCGTAACGGGCTTCCTGCTGCATGAAGGAGTTGGGGTTCTGTTTGATCTGCGTACGCACTTCGGGGTGCTGCTGCAGATAGGTCTGCAGCGAGGGATGGTTCTTCACGAACTCGTCGTTGTTAACGAGCGACGGATCCCGCCGAATTTGTTCTGCAGTTTCGCGGTGACTGTCGAGGTAACGATCGAAGCTCGCTAGCTGGTCGCGGTGAGCATCGCGGTCGCGATCATCTGTGTCACGTTGTTTGTAGCGATTGTCATTGTCGCGGCGAGCATCGCGATCCCGGTCGTTGTCTGCACGGGCGTCACGATCACGGGCGTCGTTATCGTTGCGGGCGTCGCGATCGCGGCCGGGATTGTCATTGTCGCGGCGAGCATCGCGATCCCGGTCGTTGTCTGCACGGGCATCACGACTACGGGCGTCGTTATCGTTGCGGGCGTCGCGATCGCGGTCGGGATTGTCATTGTCGCGGCGAGCGTCATGATCCCGGTCGTTGTCTGCACGGGCATCACGATCACGGGCGTCGTTGTCCCGGCGGGCGTCGCGATCGTCGTTATCGTGCCGAGCATATCGGTCATTATCGGCACGGGTAAAAGCGTCGGGATCCTTCCTTACCGTTTCCCGGAATTCGGGATGATCCTGCAAGTAGGCTTGCAGCTCGGGATGGCCCTTCACGTACGTCTCATCGTTGATCAACTTCGGATTTTTCCGAAGCTGCTCGGCGATTTCGCGATGGCTGTCGAGGAACTGATTAAAGTGAACCCGCTCTTCGTGCATGCGTTGATCTTCGCGGCGATCATAACGGGCTTCTTCGTGCATGAACGCTTTTGGATTTTCTTTCAGCTCCTCGCGAACCGAAGGGTGCTGTTGCATGAAGGTTTGTAGGGCAGGGTGATTTTTGACGAATTGATCGTTATTTACGAGAGAGGGATTTTGTCGAACCTGTTCGGCTATCTCGCGGTGAGAATCAAGGAACTGATCAAACAGTGTTAGTTCTTGGCGCGTTATATCGCTGTCGTGAGCCGAATGTGTATTTTGATTTTGATATTGAACCGGTGCGCCACGAACGACGGTGGGGACGCCAAGCGAGATCAGGGCTGCCAGCATGGGCGTTGCCGGCCAGCCCTTCGCGTGCCATTTTCTCTTTGTCATAACATATCTCCTTATGTGTTGAAGGTGAATATGTCACCCGCATGGAGGAGTGCACGACCTGTGCCAAAGGTGCCGGGTGAAAGCAAAAGCGCCGATGATTCAATAACTTGGGGGAAATGCGGCGAGGCAATTCAGCGCGGAGAAGTGGAAATTCGACATGTAGGGGACAAAATTGTTATACGGGAAACTTAGTACGAAAAATGTTGCACATAACGTTCAGCACAGCATTCGTTGAGTGCTCGCAGCATCTTAAATATAGGGCCAAATCGGATATTCCCGCGAAATCGGAGAGGGGTGAGAGCACAAGTTCGTTTTTGGGGAAGCGGCAGCGATCGAGGGGACTTAGAAAGTGTAAGCCCGGTTTACTGATGCCAGATGCTTACAGTAAACCGGGCCTCGGTGGTTAGCAGATGAGGAGGACTACCGGCGGCCGGCGAGGTGGCGGACGCGAACGGGGCTGTGATGCTTCGGTGCCGGCGTGGACTCGACTTTTTTGAACGGGATGTCGGTGCCGTAAATTCCCGAGCATGCGCCTGCGAGACCTTCGTAGATCATGAAGAGGCCACCGTTGGGGAGCGTTTTGCCGCTCGCATCGGTGTTGCTGGCGATGAAGGCGACGACGTTTCCGGTGTTGTCGGATGCGACGGTTTCAAGCATGTCTCCCGAGGCGATGCTCGGCTCAAAGGTGTTTGCGAGGGGACTGCCGATGGTGAGCGTGGAGAAGCAGAGATTGGCATTCTTCGCGGCGGTGATGGTGCCGGTGACATTGAAGGAGGAATCGGTCTTGAAGGTGACGGAGACGCTCGCGGCGGGGCCGCCATTTGAGCTCTCGAATGAACCGACGTAGGTGCCATTGACCGCAGAGAACAGCGTGGCGGTAAATTGCCCTGAGTCGCTCTTCATGCATGAACCGGTGGAGCGAAATGTTCCGGAGAATTGGTTCGGGTCGACGCTGGGACTACCGGTGAATGTGATGGTGGCTCCGTTGTCGAGGGTGACGGTAAGGGTGGCCTGGTAAAAGCCGAAGATGTCGTAGCCCGTGACGTTCGCGCTTGCAACCCCGCCTGAATTCGAGCAGCTCGAGTTCGTGAATGTATCGGGGAGAGCGGTGGCGAGACCGATCGCGATTCCGAATTCACTCGTGAGCGTCCAGTCCGTTGTGATGACGAGCGGGTTGTAGCAATTCGAGTTCGAGTCCTTTGGATTGTCCACATTCTGGCCGCTGCAAGGATAGGGATTCCCGTTGGCATCGAGCAACGGGTAGGCGTTGGGCGCCGATTCTTTGGTGGTAACGATTGTCCATTGCTGCGGGGACGTCTGAATTTGCGCTGAGGCGGCGAGTGTGGTGACGAAAAAAGCCGCGGCTAGCATTCCGATTCTACTGAATCTCATGGTTGGTTCTTCCTTGAATTGCTCGATTTGACCGGCTCGCGTTACTTAATGCTTGCGTGACAGTTGCATTCTGGCGGTGGCGGCAGTGATCCGAAATGGCGCAGGCGTCCTACCAAGGTGGAACTGTGCGGACTGATTGAGCTAGGACAGGAGTACTAGGAAGGAACTCAGTGCTAAGACCATGAAGTACAAGCGCTTAGCTTGCGTGTGGGGCCGTGCGGTGGGCGATTCGCTTTCTAGCGAAAGGAATTGGGATAGAATCCATGTACTTCGAATGTCTGAAAAAGGAGCTGTGATGCGTAAGGTCGGATTGCTTGTGCTGGCAACCGTGCTCACGCTGGCGGCGAACAAATTCGCTTCGCCTCCCGTGCCGCCCACAGCAAAAAGGGTTCCCAACGTGACCGAGGTGAATGGACACAAGCTCGTGGACAACTACTACTGGCTGCGCGACAAGGCAAACCCCGAAGTGAAGGCGTATCTCGAGTCCGAGAACGCCTACACGGACTCGGTGATGAAGCCTACCGAGCCTCTGCAAAAGAAGCTTTACGACGAAATGCTGGGCCGGATTAAAGAGACGGACGTGGAGGTTCCGTACAAAAAAGGCGACTACCTCTATTACACGCGTACGGAAGCCGGCAAGCAGTACCCGATCCGCTGCCGAAGAAAAGGCAGCATGGATGCGCCCGAAGAAGTGCTGCTGGATGTGAATGAACTGGCGAAGGGGCAGATCTTCATGTCGCTCGGTGAGTTCGAGGTGAGCGACGACGGAAACTTGCTGGCGTACAGCACGGACAACACGGGCTTCCGCCAGTACGTGCTCGCGGTGAAAGATCTGCGGACCGGGAAAACGCTGCCGGACCATGCAGAGAGAGTGGGCTCGGTGGCATGGGCGAACGACAACAAGACATTCTTTTACACGATCGAGGATGCGCAAACCAAGCGGCAGTACCGAATGTACAGGCATACGGCGGGCACTACGAGCGCGGATACTCTGGTGTATGAAGAGAAGGACGAGCGATTCAACGTGAATGTGGGCAAGTCGCGCAGCAAGGGTTACATCTTTTTGGTTTCGGCGAGCCATACGACCAGCGAGGCGCGCTACGTTTCGGCCGACCAGGCGACGGCTGAATGGAAGGTGATGGAACCGCGCAAGCAGGACGTGGAGTATTACCCGGACCACAACGGAGATTTCTTCTATCTTCGCGCCAACGACACGGGACGCAATTTCCGGTTGGTGAAGGCGCCTGTGGCAGATCCGCGCCGCGCGAATTGGCAGGAAGTGGTGCCGGAGCGGCCGGACGTGATGTTGCGAGACTTGGACTTCTTTAAGAACTATTACGTTTCCTACGAGCGCCAGGATGGCTTGCCGCAGATTCGCGTGACTGATTTGCAGAGCGGGAAATCGCGACGGATCGAATTTCCCGAACCCGCTTACTTGAGCTACGGCTATATCAATGCCGAGTACGACACCACCAAGATTCGCTACGGCTATCAGTCGTTCATTACGCCCCCGTCGGTTTTTGAGTACGACATGGCAAGCGGCGCTTCCGTCCTGCTGAAGCAGAAGGAAGTGCCCGGTTATGACCGAGGGCGTTATCAGGTGGAGCGGATTTATGCCACTGCGCCGGATGGCGTGAAGGTTCCTATCTCGCTAGTGCATCTGAAAAGCGAGAAACTCGATGGAAAAGGTGCGCTGTATCTCACCGGCTACGGCTCGTATGGCTATGCGTATGACATCAACTTCAATTCGAACATTTTCAGTCTGGTGGATCGCGGCGTGACGTTTTCTGTGGCGCATATCCGGGGCGGCGGAGAGATGGGGAAGGCGTGGCACGACGCCGGTCGCATGATGAACAAGAAAAATACTTTCACCGACTTCATCGCTTCTGCTGAGTACTTGCTGACGCAGGGTTATGGCTCGAAGGACAGGTTGGTGATTGAAGGACGAAGCGCGGGCGGTCTTCTGATGGGTGTGGTCCTGAATATGCGCCCGGATTTGTTTCACGCAGCGCTGGTCGGTGTTCCCTTTGTTGACGTGATAAATACCATGCTGGACGAATCGTTGCCACTGACCGTGCCGGAATTTGAAGAGTGGGGCAATCCGAAGGAAAAGGCCGCGTTCGATTACATGATCACGTACTCGCCGTACGACAACATCGAGGCGAAGGCTTACCCGAACATGCTGGTGAAGACGTCGTTCAATGACAGCCAGGTGATGTATTGGGAGCCGGCAAAGTATGTTGCGAAGATGCGCGCTGTGCGCACGGACCACAATACTTTGCTTCTGAAAACGAATATGAGTCCGGCCGGACATGGCGGAGCGTCTGGGCGATACGATCGGCTGAAAGAGACGGCGTTCGATTACGCGTATTTCCTGACACAGATGGGGATTAACAACTAGGCTGTCTGCCAGTTGAATAGCATGTGAGCAAGTCTTTGCCGGTGAGCGAAAGTGTGGTTTGTGCCCGCGTTAGCCTAGAATTCCAGCCTAAGGAGATTCCATAGATGCAGGTTTTGAGTGACCGTGAGGTCGCCAAGTGGTTCGAGCAATTTGAGCATCTTGGAGTGCGATCTGACTACGTGCATGCAGATAAAGACGCACTCTTCTTCACGCATCCCGAATCCGCGTGCATTGACTTGGAGTATCCGCCAAAACTTGAACGACTGCCTTTCTTCGCACATCTTGTCGCAACAATCGGCTATGAAGACCAACACTTCGATGGTGCTTTGATTTGGTACACGAATTGGGGCGTTGGGAACTTATTTAATGAAGGAATCGGGTATCGCATTGTGGAACAAATCAACGCCCAGTGCCGGTCAACCAAAATCGTTCGAGGTTTCTGCGGGGCATAGATTTCGGGCAGATCAACTTCCCGATGCAATCGGTATGCTATTGCAACCTATGGTATTCGCTTGGGATTGTTTCTATTTACCGTCTTGGTCATATGGAACGGGCGATTTCTTCTTATACATAAGCCACGATTCTTTCGTGAGCGTGGTTACGCGGACTAAAGCCTTTTACGAGCGAGTATTTCAGCAGTTGGAGGAACTCCATCTCAATCCAAAACCCGGCAACCCAAACAGAGCAAATCGTTTCTGCCGTCGAGACTAATGGCGATAGCCTCCTAATAGGTGGCTCTTCCACTATCCGGCAAGCCCTGTGCGGCTTTGACTCGGGTGGGCTGACGCTTTAGACTTGATGAACTGTGAGCCCTGTTTTCCGCCGCGGGTATGGTCACCGGTTTGACCTGACAGAGTATTTCCCGCCTGCTATCAAGACGATCTGCATTGCATGCGTTTCTGTGTTTGTGCTGCAGGAACTCTCGGCGCTGCTTTTTGGCCAGAGCGGCGCGCGTTTCTGGGAGACGTGGTTTGGACTGGTTCCGTATGCGGCTGTGTTTGGATTCCGGATCTGGCAGCCGTTTACGTATCTGTTTCTGCATGCGGGCGTGCTGCACATTCTATTCAACCTTCTGTATCTGGCGATGTTTGGGGCCGATCTAGAACGGATGTGGGGCGCGCGGAAATTTTACATCTATTTTTTCCTGTGCGGCGTGGGCGCGGGAATCATCAACGTGATCGTTAAGTTGATTATCGATCCGCACGGGCACGGCAGCGCCTTGGCGCCTACGATTGGAGCGTCCGGCGCGATTTATGGAATTCTTCTGGCTTGCGCGGTGCTGATGCCACACCGGCAAGTGTGGGTGTTTCCGCTGCCGGTCACCGTGTCGATGCGAATTTTTGTGGCGGTAATGGGAGCGATTGAATTTTTCGCGACGATTGGAGCGAGCGGTGACAACGTGAGCCACGTGTGCCACCTGGGTGGGATGCTGGTGGGGTATATCTATCTGCGGCGCGGCTCGTATTTATATGGGTTTCGCAATTCAGTGTCTGACTGGCAGCGACGGCGGTTGAAGAAAAAATTCGAAGTGTATGTGCGCGAGCACCGGGATAAGCCGCCGTCAAATCCCGATAATTGGGTGAACTAGCGGCTCGCGATTAGGCCACGCCGCTTAGGGCGTCAATGCGACGGCGCGGCGCAGAACGTCGGGAGCGATATTGGCACCGCTCACGAGAAGCGCAACATTCCTGCCTGCAAATTCCTTTCCTGACTTCAGCAATGCTGCCGTTGCAGCTGCGCCCGCGGGCTCTGCGAGTGTGTGCTCGTTGATAAGCAGAAAAGCGATGGCTCGTAGCATTTCTTCCTCCGAGACGAGGCGGACGTCGTCAACGAGCTCGACGAGTTGGCGGACGTTGTCTTCCGTGGTCGTGCGGGTGGAAAGTCCGTCGGCGATTGTGTCGGCGGTTTCGGTGCTAAGCGAACGGTGCTCCTTCCAGGATCGATAGTAGGCCGGGGCTTTTTCTGCCTGCACTCCGACGACGCGAATGGCGGGACGAATTTGCTTCGCAGCGTAGGCGATTCCGCGGATGAGATTGCTATCGCCGACGGGAACCAGGAGCACATCGGTCAAAGGGGCTTGTTCGAGAATCTCGCAGGCGATTGTAGCGGTGCCGGCGGCGATATGGGGATCGTCCACATCCACGATCAGCGGCCAGCCGCTTTCTTTTGAGAACTTAGCGGCGTGCTCGCGGCTTTCTTCCAGGTCCCGGCCCACTTCCACAGTCTCCGCGCCCACCTTTGCGATCCTTTCGCGTTTCACGGGATTCGGATTCTCGGGAAGATAAATTCGCGACTTGAGATTCATCTGCCGGGCTGCGAATGCGATGGCTGCACCATGATTGCCGGTGCTGCTGGTGACGACACCCTCGAAATGGGATTGTTGCGAGCGATGACGCACAGCGTTGAGCGCACCGCGGACTTTGAATGTTCCGGTAGGATTTTCAATTTCAAGTTTGAGCCAGACCTGTGCACCGGAAACGGGTTCGAGCGATTCGGCGCGGACCAATCGCGTGGGCGTAAGAAATTTCGTAAGGAATCTACGCGCATCGAGAACGTCAGACACCTGGAAGATGCTAATAGGCACCGCTGTACGTTAGCAGCCTATGCGGACTAGCCGCATCAGGTTTGTGGAACCGCGAGTGCCAAGCGGCGTGCCGGCAATCACGCCGACGATGTCGCCATCCTTGACGAGATTTTCCTGTTTCAAGCGGCGCTCGGCAGTCTTCGCAAGTTTATCGATATCGTGCACGCGGTTAATGCTGCGAGGCAGCACACCCCAGAAGAGGCTCATTTTGCGTCGAGTGTCCTGATTCGGCGAAAAAGCGATGATGGCGGCGCGCGGGCGGTACTTGGACACGAGCCGCGCGGAGCCACCAGTCTCCGTAAAGACGGCGATGGCTTTCATTTTCAATTCTTCCGCTGCGTGGCAAATGGCTTCCGCAATCGTTTCGCTGATAAGCAGATCGCCGGTGTGCGCCGGACGCAGCGATTCGGTGGCGTTGGCTTCGGCTTCGCGAATGATGCGGTCCATCATGAGGACCGATTCGAGCGGGTAGCGGCCGGCAGCTGTTTCGCCGGAGAGCATCAGGGCGTCGCTGCCGTCGAAGATGGCGTTGGCAACGTCGGAGGCTTCGGCGCGAGTGGGGCGCGGATTTTCCTGCATCGAATCGAGCATCTGTGTGGCCGTGATCACGGGAACGAGCGCGTCGCGCGCCTGCATGATGATTTGCTTCTGTACGACGGGCACTTTCTCCGGGTTCATCTCCACGCCGAGATCACCGCGCGCAACCATCACGCAATCAGCGACGGCAAGAATCTCGCCGAGATTGTCGATGGCCTCCGGTTTTTCAAGCTTGACGATGACGGGAATGTCCTTACCGGCGCGGCGGATCGCCGCCTTGGCCACGCGAACGTCGGCCGCGGTACGCACAAAACTTTGCGCCACGTAATTCACATTGAGCGTGAGGGCAAAAGCGAGGTCGCGCCGATCCTTGGGCGTGAGCGACGGAATATTAAGTTTCACGCCTGGAAGATTGATCCCCTGGTGCTCGCGAAGCTCGCCGCCGTTTTCCACCTGGCAAATTACCGTTTCGCCGCGTGTGGAAAGGACGCGCATGGCAATGTTGCCGTCGCTCACAAGAATTCTGTCGCCTTTGTGAACGGAATGCGGGAGCTGCCGAAAAGTGGTGCTCACTCCTTCGGATGTGCCAGTGACTTTTTTCGTGGTGATCGTGAATTTCTGGCCGAAATGCAGCTGGACGGGGACGCCGCGCTCGAGAGAGCCGGTGCGAATCTTGGGGCCCTGCAGGTCGGCGATTACGGCTACGGATTTTTCGTAGTGTCCGGAAGCACGGCGAACGGCCGCGACCCGGGCGGCATGTTCTTCGGGTTTCCCATGGGAAAAGTTCAGACGCGCGACATCCATCCCAGCCCCTACCAGGCTATCAATTAATTCTGGGGTGGAACTGCTTGGTCCCAGCGTGCAGACGATCTTGGCCCTTCGTTCCATCATGATAATTATCGCGAAACCGCGAAGTCATTGACAATCGTGTAAAGAAAATCGACGCCTTTGCGGAAGGATTCGAGCGGAATGCGCTCATCGTCCGCGTGCATCCGAAGGAAATCGTTTTCAGTGAGTGGGAAAGGCATCAAGCCGTACGCCTGAACGCTGCGCATTCGCAGCGGATAGGAATCGGTGGCGCCGGGCGACATGAAAGGAATCGCAACGGCGCCGGGAAACTGTTGTTTGGTAGCACGCGTGATTTCGTCGTACAAATCGGTAGTCAGCGATGATGACGGTGCGGCTTCGCCCGCGCCCGGCTGTATTTCGAATCGAATCTGTGGGTCGTTTACAACCTGCGTGAGCTTAGCGAGAAGCGCGGTGGCCATATTGCCGGGCAGGAGGCGGACATTAATGACGCCGCGCGCTTCCGAGGGAATCACGTTCGGACGAATTCCCGCCTGCAACATTGTGGGAGAAATTGTGTCGCGCATCATCGCGTTCCAAAGGAGATTTTCGTTCGACAGATAACGGGCCGCGTGTTCGCCGCGGTCGGAGGTCTCGAGTGACCGCATCCATTTGGCGGTTTCTTCGTCTTCCACTTGGGCGAGACCTTGGAAATAACCGCGTGTGACCGAATTCAGTTGAACAGGAGTCTCGTAGGCCGCGATTTTCGTGATCGCCGCGGCGAGATGCGCCACAGGATTGTCTTTTCGCGGCAGCGAAGCATGGCCGGAAACGCCGGTGGCAATCACGTCGACGCTGACCGAGACCTTCTCGCTCGCCTGCACCGCCATGTATTGGAGCTTGCCATTTTTCAGGACGTTGTAGCCGCCTTCATTGATGGCGTAGCCGGCAGCAATTTTGTCCCAGTTTTTTTCGACGGCCACCTTCATGCCGTTTACGCCGCCAGCCTCCTCGTCACCTTCCGCAAGATAGATCACGTCGCGATTCAGGCGGGCGCTGGAGCGCTTCAGAGAGATGAATACAGCGAGATTCGCGATCGCCATCGCCTTGTCGTCAATGGCACCGCGGCCATAGAGATATCCATCCTTCACGACGGCGCCGAAGGGATCGACGGTCCACTTAGATTTGTCGACGCCGACCACATCGAGATGGCCCATAAGTAGCAGGGCGCGCGATGGGTCGGGCACGGCGCTTGGTGACAGTCGCGCGACGAGGAATCCCCGGCCCGGCGTCGTCTCCATAATCTGCGCGTTGATGCTCTCGTGTTGAAGAATCTCTGCGATGTATTTCGCGGCCATGAGCTCATTGCCGGGAGGGTTGGTGGTATTGATCCGGATCAAACCCTGTAGCCAACTGAGCGCATCATTTTCAAGCTTGGAGAGATCAGGCGACTGCGAAGGAGAAGTGGTTGGGGGCCCTTGCGGCTGAGTTGAAACAGCCGGTGAGGACGATTGCCGACGGTTCTGCGCCGAACTTGCTGGTGCGAATGCGACGAAACAGGCGAGGGTGAGGAGAAACATGCGAGCGGCCGTCCGCGCCATCCAATTGCCTCCGAATGAGTTTGAAAACTCCAAGCAAATAGCGCTTGCGGTCACAGGGTAGTGCCGGTGCAACTGAGACGCGAGCGAATCATCTTAGCATGGTGGCGAAATGCCTTCGTGAAGCCGCTAAAACTCGGTTTTCTGAATTGCAATTGACCATCCAAGTAAGCCCATGGCAGCATCCTACGTACCTGCGAGGAAACGGCTTATGCGACTGAAAGAATGCGTGCGGTGGTTGTCCGTGGTGGGATTGATTGCAATTCTGGGCGTGCCCCCGGGCGCATGGACGGCGCACGCCCAACAGCAGGAAGGTCCGGCGAAACCGGCGCCCGCGCAACAGCCCGAGCCGCCGAAACAGCCGACCGGTCAGCAAAATGGTCCGCAAGCTCAGGCGCCCGCGCCGCAGGTGGCGATCGCAGTTGAATCGAATGTGGTGAACATCGACGCGGTTGTGACGGACCACGAAGGCAATATAGTGACGGGATTAAAGAAGGAGAATTTCCGGATCCTCGATGAAGGTCAGCCGCAGCAAGTGACGAATTTTGCGCCCAGCGAAGCGCCGATTACGGTAGTGATGCTGATGGAATTCAGTGCGCGGTTTTACGGGTTTTTCGGATACAAGGGCGAGAGTTGGGCTTGGGGTTTCTTACAGGACTTGGGGCCTAAGGATTGGATCGCGTTCAAGACTTTCGATATCAAAACGGAAGTGACGGTGGATTTCACTCAAAACAAACAGGAAATTCGGCAAGCAATAGCGAGCTTGTTCGTTCCCGGATTTCATGAGGCGTGTCTGTTTGACGCAGTGATTGAGACGCTCGACCAGCTGAACGGCGTGAAAGGCAAGAAGGCAATTCTGCTTCTCGCGACGGGTTACGACACGTTCAGTAAACACACGCTGGATCAAACGTATCACCGGCTCAAGGAAGCGGACGTGCCAATCTTCGCGGTCGGCATGGGTGAGGACATTGATCTAAAAACGCGCAATGGCGGAGGCGTTGGATATTTGCAGGCGAAGAATCAGTTGACGCAATTCGGGTCGATGACCGGCGGTTATGCGTGGTTTCCGCGGTTTCAGGGCGAGATGCCGGAAGTGTTTAGCCAAGTTTCCGCATTTTTGCGTAGCCAGTATTCGATGGGATTTGCGCCGACTTCGCCTGCAGACGGAAAGTTCCACAAGCTGAAAGTAGAAGCTGTGGACACGAATGGGAATCTGCTCGAGCTGCCCGACAAGAAAGGCAAAATGAAGAAAGTAAACGTTTATGCGCGCAATGGCTACACGCCCAAGGTGCAGGCTGGTACTGGCGGTGGCAGCCAGTAAAGATAAGGGTTGAGCGCGGCTATTTTTCTGCGACTGTGTTTCTGCTTCATTTTTTCCGGCCTTAATAGCCGCGATTCAGATCGACACGATTTAGCAGTTCGTCCCCGGCGAACCACCGCTCCAAATTTTCCATCAGCAGATTCGTTTGGCGCTCCCACAGATGCTCGCTGACGGCGCTCATGTGTGGCGTGATGAAAGCGTTGTCGAGCTTCCAGAGAGGATTCTCAGGCGGCAGCGGTTCTTGCGATGCCACATCAAGCGCGGCGCCTGCGATTTTGTGCTGCTCGAGTGCGGAAATCAGCGCGGGCTCGTCCACCAGCGCTCCTCGCGACACATTTAGGAAATAGGCCGAGGGTTTCATAAGCGCGAATTCGCGCGCCCCGATCATCTTGCGGGTTTCAGGCGTTTCCGGCGCGGCCAGCACAACAAAATCAGCCTGAGCCAGTGCCTCGTCAAGCTTGGAAGCTGGGAAAACTTGCTCGGCGAGACCCTCTTCGGCGCGACCGGAACGCGTCACGGCCCAGACGCGCATTCCCAGCGGCCGGATGATTTTTGCAACTTCGCGGCCGATTGCTCCGAATCCGATGAAAAGCAGAATCTGTCCGCGTAACTCGCGCGGGCGCACTGGCGCATCCCACAACTCCTGCTGCGCCCAACGCGCTTGTTGCTGATAGCGAAAGCAGTCGGGAAAACGGCGCGCGAGCGCGATGAGGGTGCCTAGAATGTGCTCGGCCATCGGGATGCGATGAACGCCGCTCGCGTTTGTAACCTCAATGCCGCTGTTCCGCAGCTCGTGGTACATCAACTGGCCGACGCCTGCCGCCGTCGAGTGAAGCCATTTGAGCTTCCGCGCGACTGCAAATTGTTCGGGACGCAAGGAGAAGCCGACGAAAATGTCGCTATCGGGGAGTTCATCGAGTATGCGGTCGTAACGCGGAAGATGGACGATTCGCATTTCGGGCCACCGCGCGCGGATCCGCTCTGGCATTTCCGGCGGCGGGTTCCAAAGGGCGAATGCGTGCCACACGCAGATGAGCAGCTTTGTATCAGCCGGCGAAGTGCGGATCATCGCTTCGTGACGCGCAAATCGCGGCCCGTCATTTCTACCGGCGACGGCAGTCCGAGGACGCCGAGCAACGTGGGCGCGATGTCGCGAAGCGAACCGTTGGGGCTGAGCTGCAAGCGGCCATCTTCCGTGATGAGAATGAACGGCACGGGATTCGTTGTGTGATACGTGTGCGGGCCGCCGGTGACTGGATCGATCATCGTCTCCGCGTTGCCGTGATCGGCGGTGATGATCCAAGCGCCACCACGCGGACGCAATGCCTGGAAAATTCTGCCGAGACACGCGTCTACGGTTTCGCAGGCCTTGATAGCCGCTTCGAGCTTGCCGGAGTGACCGACCATGTCCGCATTCGCAAAATTCATGATTATCGCGTCGAAATCGCCCTTCTCCACCGCTTGGACAACTGCATCCGCAATTCCCGCCGCAGACATTTCCGGCTGCAGATCGTAGGTAGGAACCTTCGGCGACGGCACGAGCACGCGTTCTTCCCCGCCGAATGGCTTCTCGACGCCGCCATTGAAGAAATACGTCACGTGCGCGTATTTTTCGGTTTCAGCCACGCGAAGATTCTTGTACTGCATTTCGGCAAACACATTCGCAAGAATGTGCTCGAGTTTTTCGGGCCCAATGATGTAGTGGAGCCAGGGCCAGGTTTTTTCGTAATGCGTCATGGCCACGAATTTCAGATTCTTCGGGCGCGCCGAATCCTGGAATTTATCGAAGCCCGGCTCAACAAGCGCACGCGTAATCTGGCGGGCACGATCAGCGCGGAAATTGAAGAAGATGATGGCGTCGTTGTCCCGGACTAAGCCGCGCGGGGCGGCCGGTTTTCCCGGGGCGGCTTCTGTGGTGACGACCGCGGGTACGATGAATTCGTCAGTGACGCCCTTCTCATAACTGGCCCGAACTGCCGCAATTGGATCGCTGAATTTTGCTTCCGCATCGCCGTGCACCATCGCGCGATACGCTTTCTCGATGCGCTCCCAGCGATTGTCGCGATCCATGGCGTAGTAACGGCCGATAACGCTTGCAATCTGTCCCACGCCGTACTCGCGCATCTTCTGCTCGAGCTGCCGCAGAAAATCGACGCCGCTGTTAGGCGGCGTATCGCGCCCATCCATAAAGCAGTGGACAAAAACGCGGTCAACTTTATTCTCGCGAGCCATCCGCAGCAGCGCAAAAAGATGCTCGATATGCGAGTGGACACCGCCGTCACTTACAAGTCCAATGAGGTGAAGCTGCCGCTCGCGGCCGCGCTGCATCGCGTCGAGGAGCAGCGGTTGGCGAGAGAGCTCGCCGCTCGCGATGAGCGCTTCGACGCGCGTGATGTCCATGTGAATGATGCGCCCCGCGCCCATATTCAAATGGCCCACCTCGCTATTGCCCATCTGGCCTTCGGGCAGACCGACAAATGGTCCGGAAGTATGAATTAATGTGTTGGGAAACTCCGCAATGAGCCGGTCGTAATTTGGTTTACGCGCAAGAGCGACGGCGTTTCCTTTCGTTTCGGCGCGAAATCCCCAGCCGTCGAGCACAGTGAGAATGATTGGTTTCGGTCGTTTAGCCATATTCGCGGAGGTAGGCTAGCACGGGAAGGAACGAATGCAAGAGGCGTAGCAAAGCAAAGTCACCGGTTATTTCTAATTGCTTACGGAGAGTGGTCGCCATACGTCTAAGCCAGCCAGAAGAACTACGCCAAACGGAGTTGATGTTGTTGTGAGTATCGGGCTCAGTAATTTAGACAGGAGATTCCAATGAGAAGAGTTCGACATATCACTTTGTTTCTCAGTCTTTTGCTCTTTGCCGTAGTTAGTCGCGCACAATCGGCCATCGACGACCTGCCGCGGCCAAGCCAGCACGCAGAGGTGGTGCAGCGCATCGGCGTTACCAGCATTACGATCAACTACTCACGGCCGCTAGTGAATGGCCGCAAGGTTTTCGGCGGCCTCGAAGCTTACGGAAAAGTCTGGCGCGCCGGCGCAAATGAGAACACGACGATCGCGTTCAGTGATCCCGTCACGATCGAGGGGAAACCGCTCGACCCCGGCACCTACGGCCTGCACATGATCCCGGGCGAAAATGAATGGACGGTTATTTTCTCCAAAGCGAACGCTTCCTGGGGAAGCTTCACCTATGACCAGAAGGAAGACGCATTGCGCGTCACGGTGAAACCGCAAACAGCCGAATTCACGGACGCGCTCACCTACGAATTCGACGATCTCAAGCCCGACTCTTCCGTGATCACGATGCGATGGGACAAGGTCGCCGTGCCGTTTAAAGTGGCGGTGAATGTGAATGAAGTAGTCGAGCAGAACATGCGCAAGCATCTCCGCGGCCTGGCGCAATATACCTGGGACGGATGGAATGACGCGGCAGACTATCTCGTGAACGCCAAAGTCGATTTGGAGGAAGCGCTCATCTACACGGACAAATCAATCGCGGTGGAAGAGCGATACGAGAATCTGATGACTAAGTCGCAGGTTTTGGATTTGCTCGGGCGGAAAGAACAAGCGGCGAAATTCCGCACCGAAGCGCTGGCCAGGGCCAATGCAACTCAATCGTACACGTATGCCCGCCAGCTCCAGCGCGCGAAGAAACTTGACCAAGCCTGGGCTGCATACCGTGCCAATGAGAAGAAGTTTCCGAATGACTGGATCAGCCATTTCGGAATGGCGCGAGTCTATAGCGCTCAAGGTGACTACGACAACGCACTGAAAGAGGCAAAGCTCGCGTTAGCCGGCGCACCCGCTGACGGGACAAAGGACTTCGTCGAGGGACAAATCCGGAGACTCGAAGCCAAACAAGACATCAACACATAGGGCGATTCGCAGTGTATTACGCGGCAGCACATCAGGTGGAGGATGCGAGCTCGCGCATCGCCACCAGCAGGCGGTCTACTTCTTCGGCGGTATTATAATGCACCAGGCCGATCCGAAGCAGGCCGCCTGTTTTTTCTACGCCTAGGCGCTCAGTAAGATTGAGCGCGTAGTAGTTACCGTCCCACGTAAAGATACCGCGATCGCCGAGAAATTTCGCGCAGGCGAGAGGCGTTAAATCTTTCACGCGCACAGCCACCGTAGGGCATCGCTCGTCAAACCGCACGGGATCTGAGATTCCGTAAAATCGCACGCCGGGAATTTCGAGCAAGCCCGCGATCATACGCGTCGCGAGCTCCATTTCATGCTGGCGGATTGTTCGATACGCACTGACGAGAGCCGTGCGCCGATCCTTCGGCGTCGCCGAATCCGAGTGGCGACCCAAATCTGCAAGGTAATCAATCGCGGCGATCACGCCTGCCAACCCTTCGTGAATTTGCGTGCCGGTTTCCCACCGATCCGGAAGATAAGCCGGCGCGGGACGAACTTTATACGGCCGGAATCGCAGGAGCAGTTCGCGCTTCCCGTAGATGCAACCCATATGCGGACCGAAGAATTTGTACGGCGAGCAGGCAAGAAAATCGCAATCGAGCGCTCGAACGTCGATCAAGCCGTGCGGTGCGTAATGAACCGCGTCGATGAACGCAAGCGCGCCCGCCTCATGCGCTAGGCGGACAATTTCGGCCACTGGATTGATGGTGCCAACGGCGTTCGAAGCGTAGCCGACTGACACGAGTTTCGTGCGCGAAGTAATTTTGCTGCGCAGATCATGCATGTCGAGCGTGCAATCCGATTCGCGTATGTCCACTTGGCGTATCACGACGCCGATGTCTTCAAGAGCGCGCCACGGAGCGACGTTGCCGTCGTGGTCCAGCGTGGTGACCACAATCTCGTCGCCCGGTTTCAAGTCGCGGCCAATTCCGCGGGCGAGAGCAAAAGTAAGCGTCGTCATGTTGGGGCCGAAAAATATTTCGTCGGACGTGCAATTGAAAAGATCCGCCATCGCCGTGCGCGCGGCTGCGATCATCTCGTCGGTTCGACGGCTCGTGGGGAACTGGCCGACCGTGTTGGCGTTCGACGTCTCAAAGTATTCGCGAAACGCGTCGATCACGCGCTGAGGCACCTGAGTGCCCGCAGGAGCATCGAGAAACGCAGCGGGATGGCCGTTCACAGCGAGCTTCAGCGATGGGAATTGCGCCCGCACCCAGTTGATATCGAGTGGAGCGGGTGGCGCCTGTTGTGCTGTCGATGCGTTCATTTAGGCGCTTGTAGTTTACGACGGGTTCGCCACCGCGCGAATGAAATCGCCAAGCAACCCGTAGGCCGTGGCGATCACGGTGGCTTTGTGTTCGATGATTGAGAGGCCGAAAACGTCCATATCGAAACGCACAGCAGAAGTGGTCCCGTCGAGAAGCGCGAGCGGATCGGTGAGCGGCAGCTGCTCGGGCTTCACACTGGCGCGGACGCCGCTCGCGGTGCGTTCCGCCCGGCAAATTAATTTGTAGCGCATCCCGGAATCGCGTGCGCCGCGAACTTCTTCCGGCGACAGATTGCGAATCCCGGTGCGATCAATCTGTTCGAGCTTGATGTCCACGCCCATCAGCACGATGATGAGCGCCGCCACTTTCACCGTGGCGTCCCAGCCGTCGAGATCTGCGGACGGATCGGTTTCCGCAACACCGATTTCCTGCGCTCTTTTCACCGCTTCGTCGAGCGTCAGCCCCTTCTCCATTTCCGTGAGGACCACATTCGTGGTCGCGTTCAGCACGCCGCGAAAACCGCGAAGCTCGACCGCGGGAAGCGAATGCGGAAACATCGAGAAAATCGGTGTGCCGTCCATCACCGTGGATTCGAAAAGAAAATTGCGACCCCTGGCTTTCGCGAGATCGCGGAGCTCTCGATACGCATGCACGATCGGGCCTTTGTTGGCGCTGATTGCGTGCGCGCCGGATTCGAGCGCCGCTTTCAAATGGTCGATGGCGGGCTGGCCGGTGCGCCAATCGAGCGAAGATGCTTCAAAGAAAACCTGCGGATCGGCAGTCGCAAGCCACTGGTGCAGGCTGTGAGGCGTTTTCCACGCAGGAAACGTAGGAAATTGATGTGCGAGCAGTGCTTCGGGATCAAGAGAGTTGCAATCGGCGATCCAGCCGATCCGTCGCGACGCGACCCCCGTGATGCGCCAGTCAATGTCGTATCGATCGCGAAGCTCCTCGCGCTTCGCTAGGAGCAAACGCACGAATTCCTTGCCTACATTTCCGAACCCCACCATCGCCAGATTGAACGTGCGAATGACCCGCTCCTTCGCAGTGCGGTTAATGAACTGCTAACGCTTTGCGGCCAGGGAAGCGAGCGGCCGAGCCTAACTCTTCTTCGATGCGCAGGAGTTGATTGTATTTGGCGATGCGGTCTGTGCGCGAAGCGGAGCCGGTTTTAATCTGGCCCGAGCCCATCGCCACCGCAAAATCCGCTATAAACGCGTCTTCCGTCTCACCGGAGCGATGCGAAATGATCGACGCATAGCCAGCTTTGCGCGCCATTTCGACAGCCTCGATCGTCTCGCCCACCGTGCCAATCTGATTCAATTTGATCAGGATTGCATTCGCAATGCCCTCGGAAATGCCCCGCGCAAAAATCTTTGGATTGGTAACGAACGCATCATCGCCCACTAATTGCAGTTTCTTTCCAACATCACGCGTGAAAAGTTTCCACCCGTCCCAATCATTTTCTGCGAGCCCATCTTCGATTGAGACGATCGGATACTGCCGCACCCACCCTTCCCAGAATTTAACCATTTCTTCCGAGCTGCGCTGCGACTTGTCGGATTTCTTGAAGACATATTTCTTCGTGTCCCGGTCATAAAACTCGCTTGCCGCCGGATCAAGTGCGATTGAAATTTGTTCACCGGGTTTATATCCGGCAGCGGCGATTGCTTCGAGCAGCCGCTCCAGCGCCTCCTCATTCGATTTCAGATTCGGCGCAAATCCGCCTTCGTCTCCGACTGCCGTCGAGTAGCCGTTTTTCTTCAGCACCGCCTTCAAATTGTGAAACACCTCAACGCCCCAGCGCAGCGCCTCGCGAAAGTTTGGCGCGCCCAGCGGCATCACCATAAATTCCTGCACGTCCACCGAATTATCGGCGTGCGCGCCGCCGTTAAGAATATTCATCATCGGCACTGGTAGAGTATTCGCAGAAGTGTCGCTCGAATAGCGCGCAAGATATTTGTAGAGCGGCTCCCCGGCAGCCATCGCCGCCGCCCGCGCCGCAGCCATTGAAACCGCCAGGATTGCGTTCGCGCCCAGTTTCGATTTATTCGGCGTCCCATCGGCGTCAATCATTCGGCGATCGAGCGCTCGCTGGTCAGACGCATCCATGCCGGCCACCGCTTTGGCGATTTCGCCATTCACGTGCCCGACCGCTTTCAGAACGCCCTTGCCCAGATAGCGGGATTTGTCGCCGTCGCGGAGTTCATTGGCTTCATGTTCACCGGTGGAAGCGCCCGATGGAACCGCCGCGCGACCCAACGCGCCGCTTTCCAGACGGACATCCGCCTCCACCGTAGGATTGCCACGCGAATCCAGTATCTCGCGGCCGTGCACTGAAATGATTTTGGACGCCATTACTGCTCCTTGCGCGCGATTAATAAATATGGTTTGAAATCCACCGGAATCTTATCTTCCTTCCACGCTCCGCGAAAGCGCGATTCGAGATCCTGCCAGTAAACTTCCGGATCGTCGAGAGCCCTCCCGTAAGCGCCGCCGTACGAAGTCGAGCGCCAAAACCCTGCGAATTCAGCCGGCGTCATTTTGCGCGAATGAGAAAGCTCCACGTCTTCCACTACGCGAAACGATTTCACGAGCTCGCGCGAAGCCTTTCCGGTTCCAGCGCCCAGGTCGATCGCGCAATTGCGTTTGTCCGCTGGGATCCATCCAAGAATCCGCCGAAAGATTTCTTCCGGATAATCGGGGCGAAATGTCTGGTACGCGTCGGCAGCTTGGCCAAATCGAGATTCAAAGGACATCGATCAACTTGGTCGCACGGCAATTCAGGAAAGCTACTCTGGTTCCTCAAGCATCGATTCAGGGCGGACTACCACCACAACGCCATTTTCGCTGACGGAAAAGCGAGCGCGGTCGGCCTCAACGTCATAGCCGATCACAGTGCCCTCTGGAATACTCACGTGCCGGTCGATGATCGCGCGCCGAATTCTTGAGCTGCGTCCCACATTCACGTGGTTGAAAATGATCGAATCTTCCACTTCGCTGTAGCTGTTCACGCGCACGTCATAACCCAAGATGCACCGCTCCACTCGCCCCCCGGAAATAATCGATCCGCCGCATACCGTCGAATCCACCGCTGTCCCCATGCGCTCCGGGTCGGCAAACACGAACTTCGCCGGCGGATACTGCTGCTGCCAGGTGTGCAGTGGCCAACTCTTGTCGTAAAGATTGAAAACCGGCGACACCGAAACGAGGTCCATATTCGCCTCATGGTACGCGTCGATCGTTCCCACGTCCCGCCAGTAAGATGTTTCCTTTTTATTTTCGTCCTGAAAGTTGTAAGCGAAAACGCGATATTTGCTGATGATCCGCGGAATCACGTCCTTGCCAAAATCGTGCGACGAAGTAGGATCCTCCGCATCGGCAATCAACATGGGCACGAGCAGTTGCGTATTGAAAAGATACACGCCCATCGAAGCGTTCACTTTGCCCGGATGAATCGGCGAAACCTTTGGGTGTGCCGGCTTCTCCTCGAAACCAACAATGCGCCAGTCCCTATCCGTCTCAATCACGCCAAACCGCTTGGCCGCTTCCGCCGCATCAATTTCCAGCGTCGCGACGGTCACATCCGCGCCCGCAGCAATGTGCTGCTCCAGCATTTTCTGGTAATTCATTTTGTAGATGTGGTCGCCGGACAAAATGAAGACGTAGTTCGATTGCTCGCTGCCGATCGAATAAATGTTCTGATACACAGCATCCGCCGTACCCAGATACCAGTGTTGCGACACGCGCATTTGCGGCGGCAGCACTTCGATGAATTCGCCAAGCCCCATCAGCACAGACCACCCGCGGCGAACATGCCGGTTCAGGCTCAATGCCTTGTACTGTGTGAGAACAAACACGCGGCGGAGATCGCTGTTCAGGCAGTTCGAGAGCGTCACATCAATGATGCGGTACACGCCGCCAAACGGCACCGCCGGCTTGGCGCGATCGCGCGTCAGCGGCCAAAGCCGTTCGCCCTGGCCACCCGCCAGCAGCACTCCCAGCACGTTGCGCATCACAGGCATTCAAAAATCCTCGACTCAGCTCAGCCTCAACTTCATTCTACAGCAAGAACTTTGAGCGCATGTAAATCTCGCCTCACCGCGAGGGAATCGCCGGACCACCAAACAACTCCCTCGATACAATCTCGATAACCATTTACGGTCTGGTTACATAACGGCCGCCCAGCCTCCTTATACAATTTTAACCTTGACTTGCGGGGTAGCCTTGGATAGAAGTTGCTGATTGCCGGTTCCCCTAGGAACCGGTTACACTGGTGTGAATCCAGCAAGACAAACTCAAACATCCATTAGGGACGGGGGTGAATACGCGTGGCAGAAGTTGTCATTCAAGAGGGCGAATCTTTGGAGAATGCTCTCCGCCGCTTCAAGAGAAAGGTGCAGTCGGAAGACATCATCAAAGAGATAAAAAAGCACAGCTACTACATGAAGCCGGGGGAGAAGCGTCGCGCCAAGGAAGCACTCTCGCGTAAGCGTCTCCGCAAGAAGCAACGTCGTGAGCAGGATTAGGCGAACATCAATTGGGCCCATTTAAGCAGTTCGTGCCGGACGGAAAGCAGGAATCGTCGCGCTTGCGATGGTTCCTTGCTCAACGTCCGGCGTGAGTTGCTCGCTGCCAGTCCTCTCCCAGCACGGTGGAGCAGCGCAATGGAATACCACGATAAGGTCCTGAAGTGCGCGGAATGCAACGCCGAGTTTGTTTTCACGGCCGGCGAGCAGATGTTTTTCTCCGACAGGGGCTTCAAGAACGAGCCCAAACGGTGCAAAAACTGCAAAGCAAATCGCGCGCAGGGCAGCAACGGATCGAGTTCGACGAGCGTCCAGCGCGTCGAAACCAAAACCGTTTGCTCGCAATGTGGCAAAGAAACGACAGTTCCCTTCAAACCCACCCAGGGTCGTCCCGTCTACTGCCGCGAGTGCTTCCAGCAGCGGCGCGCGATGGGCACTTCCCAGGCGGGCGCCACGGCCTAGCAGCTAGCAGCCGCAGCGACGCAGGAACTGAGGCGAACCAGTCAGTAACCCTGCAGGGGCAGGGCGGGCCGAGTAGGGACTCGGGGCATCCGGCGTCCTCTCTCCGCGCAGACGCAAATCATCGCCTCGAATCCTAACAATCTCGCACCCGACCCATCCCGCTCTCATGCTGAGCGCAGCGCGCTTTCGGCGTCCCGCATTCTCGGGCAAGCGCCAGTAGGGGCGCTCTAAGACGCGCCCGCGGCGCCCGCCCCACCCCCGTGCCATTCATCCGCCTGCCCGCCTTCCGAACGCGGGTCACCGAACTTTTAACGGATACTGCTGCGTCACCGGCGGTACGATCCCGTTCAATCGCAGATACACAACGAGCTGCCCAAAATGATCCGTCACATGCCAGAGCGCAGCCATCGCCATGCCAAGTTTCGTGTTGGGACCGGCGTAAGGACCCTCCACCCGATCCACCGCGTTTTGCGCTGTAATCGTCGCGAGCACTTTATCGCCATACTCAAATGAATCGCGCAGATATTGCAGCAGTTCAGCCTTCGTCTTCGCCTTCGACGG
>DATNKB010000205.1:0-3000 GCA_035603595.1 Candidatus Dormiibacterota bacterium | reverse complement strand
TTAGAAAATTGCGAAAAATATTCTTCATGCTGGACCTTATTTGAACTGACCTGACCTGCGGTGAGAGCATTTTCAAAACCATAATTGATTGGATGCAATGCCGCTGGGGGCGGGGTGCCCCTATTCTAAACCTTCGGCGTCGGGATGGGGAAAAACAGTGCACGGTGAGCAAACAGAAGTACAGGACCGGCGGGATTGTGAGTGTTTTGTTGTCAAGTTAAGTAAAGGTATGGTTGTGAGGTGAGCTGGAGAGTCCGATCTGGACGGCCTTCACCGCAACGACATTAGCCTGGCGCTCGGCGACTGTGGAAACTGAGATTCCTTCGCGCGCGAAGCAACGCGCGCGGTCGGAATGACAAGTGGTTTCGATCGGGATCAGGGGGCCGCAAGCTATTAAAGTCCGGGTAGCAACTCGGCGGCACTAGAAGCGAGGAGCTAGACACTAGACACTAGACGCTAAACACTTTTCAGTGGCGGAAGTGGCGCACGCCGGTGAACAGCATCGCCAGGCTCAAGCGGTCGGCGGCGGCGATTACTTCGGGATCGCGTTGCGAGCCTCCGGGCTGGATGATGGCGGTGGCGCCGGCTTTGGCGATTTCCTCGACACCGTCGGGGAAAGGAAAGAAGGCGTCGGAGGCGGCGACTGTTCCCTGCAGCGGGAGTTGCGCTTTCATGGCGCCGATTTTGGCGGAGTCGACGCGGCTCATCTGGCCCGCGCCTACGCCTACAGTCTGTCCATCCCGGGCATAGACGATGGCATTGGATTTCACGTGCTTGCACACTTTCCAGGCGAACAGCAGGGCACGCGTCTCTTCGGGAGTGGGCGGACGTGTGGTGACGACGCGCAGGTCGGAGGGCTGCAGCGGACGCGCGTCGGCATCCTGTACCAGGATTCCTCCGGAAACGTTTTTCAGCACCCAGTTTCGTGGAGCTGCGGTCGCCTCGTCCGCACCCCGGACAAGGCGTCCGGGGCTCCACGATCCGGGACCATCGTCGGTTACTTCCACCAGGCGAAGATTTTTCTTGGTCGCGAATATTGCTTTGGCGGCTTCATCGAAGAACGGAGCGGCGATCACTTCCAGGAACAGCTTGTGCATTTCTTCCGCGGCTTCGGCGTCGATGGGACGGTTCACGCCGATGACGCCTCCGAACGCGGAGACGGGATCGCATTCGAGGGCTCGTTTGTACGCCTCGGCGAGAGTGACGCCGGTGGCCGCTCCGCAGGGGTTGGTGTGCTTGATGATGGCGCACATGGGTTCGGCAAATCCGGGCTCGTTGAACTCCCGAGCCAGATCCCAGGCGGCCTGCAGGTCGACGATGTTGTTGTAGGAAAGTTCCTTGCCCTGGAGTTGGCGGGCGTTGGCTACGCCGGCGCCCGAGCCATCGGAATACATGGCGGCTTTCTGGTGGGGATTTTCGCCGTAGCGGAGATCGCGCGCTTTCTGGAAAGTCAGGCGCAGGGTTTGCGGGAACTGCTCGTCGGCTGGCGCTGGCGTCTGCGGATGGAAGTTTCCGTTGACGCTGACGCGCTCGAGCGTGGAGGCAATAGCGGAATCGTAGGCCGCGGTGGTGGCGAAGGCTTTTCTTGCCAGATTCCACTTGGTGTCGAGCGAGAGCGCGCCGCCGGAGCGGGCGAGTTCGTCGGCGATCGCGTCATAGTCGGCCGGAGAAGTGACGATGGCGACGTCGTGAAAATTCTTGGCTGCGGAGCGGATCATGGAGGGTCCGCCGATGTCGATGTTTTCGATGAGTTCGTCGAAAGCAACGCCGGGCTTGGCCGCAGTCTTTTCGAAAGCGTAGAGATTCACGACCACCAGATCGATAGGCTGAATGCCGTGCTCGGCAACCGCGCTGCGGTGGGCGGGATTCTCGCGGCGATGCAGGATTCCACCGTGCACCTTGGGATGCAGCGTCTTGACGCGGCCGTCGAGCATTTCGGGGAAGCCGGTGAGTTCGGAAATGTCTTTGACCGCGATGCCGGAATCGCGCAGCAACTTGGCGGTGCCTCCGGTGGAGACGAGTTCGATGCCGAGCGCGGAGAGCTTGCGGGCGAACTCGGCGAGGCCGGTTTTGTCGGTGACGCTGAGGATGGCGCGCTGAATTGTAGGCATGATGGACCTCAAGTTCGGAAGATGAGTAATCGGAGGATGATGAAAATTCTATCAGCAAGACAGTGGGGGAGTGGTTCGGTGGAGTCTCTACGATACCGCGCGGCTGGAGGCGGCGGCAAAATCGGCTGAGCAGGAACTTACCGGGATTCCTCACTTCGCTCCGAATGACAGATCCGTAGTGATAGGCGGCTGCTAGGTTTTTGCTTTGGCTTTCAGCTTTACGTGTCCGTCGGTGAGCTCGACGGAGTATTCCACGCTTTGGCAGCCGTATTGTTTGCGGATTTGCTGCGTCTTTTTCTGGACAAAGGTGGTGAAGGAATCGAAGTTGCCGGAGACGCTCTCGCCAGCTTTTTTCTTGGCCGCGACCAACGTGTTATACAGGCGCTCGACCTGTTCCCGTTCGCTATTGTCGACATCATGCAGGGAAAAAGATTGCGAGGCTTGCGCACGCGCGCCGCCCGCGACTGCGGCTGCGGCCGCGCTGACGCCGTACACGGGGTGATGCTGCTCTTTGTGTTCGTCTTCAGCGATGCGAACGCCTTGCACCGAAAGCAGGGCATCTTGCGGACGGCGATAGCCCTCCTCACGAATTCGAGCTTTTTTGCGCCACAGATCGCTGTATACGGCGTAACGCTGGGACATTTCGTTGTAACGGTAGCGCTGAGAAAAGCTCATGCGGCCGCCATCGGAAAACTTGCGTATGAGAGATACCACCTTCCACTCCACGTCGGTGGGCGGACGCTTGGCGGGATTGCTGAAGAAAATTTCGTACTCGATCTTCAGTCGCCTGAGCTGAGAATCGAGAAGATTCAGTTCCTCGTCTGTGGTCACGCAGGAGTCTCCAGCATTAGTTTAGGAGTTCTGGGGCGCGGGAGCGAGGTATCTGGTG
>DATNKB010000204.1:0-15390 GCA_035603595.1 Candidatus Dormiibacterota bacterium | reverse complement strand
CACGGGCGGCGTGCGCGAGTTTCATGACGAGAATCAGTTTCAGGAACTGCGCGAAAAACTACACGAAGCGTTTGGAAGAGCAGATACAGCGTCGGTGATTCGAATCCTGGACGAGCAGTTTCATAAGAACACTTTCTCGCTCCGCTCGCTGTTCAGAGACGAACAGCGACGCATCATAGATCTGATTCTCAAGGACAGTTTGGGCACGCTGTCGGGTTCCTTTCGCAGCATGTATGAGCATCAGGCGCCGCTTATGCGTTTCCTTAACTCACTCTCCGTTCCCGTGCCTCCTGCCTTCATTTCGCTCGCCGGCGTAGCCCTTAATAACCAGTTACAACAAGCTTTGGATCGGCCGGACATCGATGCGGCCGCCGTGAAGGCGCTTCTGCGCGAGGCGGACTTGAACAAGGTGACGCTCGACGAGCCCACACTCGAATTCACCTTACGGAAACGCCTGGAAGAGCAGGCTTCGGCTTTTGGGAAGAATCCCGATGACTTCGAAACGCTAAAACGCCTGCATACGCTACTCGATGTTGCCACCGAGCTTCCATTTTCAGTTCAACTCTGGGAAGCACAGAATCTCTGTTTTGCGCCGCTGACGCAGGCTCCTACAAACCACAATGGAAGCGGACCGAGCAATGAAGACTGGGCTCGTGAACTCGTCGCAGTGCGCGAAAAGTTGCATATCCAGGGACCTCATTAATGCCTGCTCGGGCGCCGCTGGCAACCTACAGGCTGCAGTTCAATTCGAACTTCCGATTCCGAGACGCGATCTCAATTCTCGACTATTTGCGCGAACTCGGGATCTCGCATGTGTACTCATCACCAGTTCTTGGGAGCCGCAGCGGAAGCGGTCACGGATATGACGTCACCGACCCAACGAAAATCGACCTCGATGAAGGGGGCGAAGAGGAATTCGCGGCGCTCCAACTCGCGCTTGAAGAACGCGGCATGGGACTTGTGCTGGATCTCGTGCCGAATCATATGGCTGCCAGCAAAGAAAATCGATGGTGGATGGATGTGCTGGAGTTCGGACCGGATTCGCCCTTCGCTTCTTATTTCGATATCGATTGGAAACCGCCTTCACGAACGCTCGAAAACAAGCTGCTGCTTCCGTTTCTTGGGCGACCGTTTGGCGATGTTCTGAATGACGGAGAGCTGCATCTTGACTGGCAAGACGGCCGATTCGCCCTGCAGTATGGCGAGCAGCTATTTCCGATCGCGCCAACTTCCTATGCGCAGATTTTGAACTCCCCAGTCAACGGAAAGAGCGCCTCGCTGGAGAGCGATTCGCCAAGCGCTCAGGAATGGCGGGGCTTGATTGCGGTGGCGCAATCGATCGCCCATGGCAATGGAGTATTAGCGGTGGCGGATCGGCGGGCGAAGTTCGAAGGGATGTGCGATCGGCTTCATCAGTTGCTGATCGCGTCTCCGGAAGTCTACGCCCACATCGAAATGACGCTCGAGGTTCTCAACGGCAAGCCCGGCACTCCGGGCAGTTTCAACGAACTCGAACATATTCTTGCCGGGCAGCACTATCGCCTGGCCTTCTGGCAAACAGCAAGCGACGCCATCAATTACCGACGTTTTTTCTCGATCACCGATTTAGTCGGCGTGCGGGTGGATGATCCGGCTGTCTTTGACGCCACTCACGAGAAGGCGATACGCATCGGGCTTAACAAGAGTTGCAGCGGATTTCGAATCGATCACATTGACGGTCTGCGGGAACCTGCCCGCTATCTCAAGCGCTTGCGCGAGCGACTTTCATCGCAGCGTCCGGAACACGACGATCCCTACTTGGTCGTCGAGAAGATTCTCGAGCGAGACGAGTGGCTGCCGGAGGACTGGCCGGTGGAGGGCACCACTGGCTATGACTATTTGAATTTTGCGAACCGCCTGTTGGTCGACGAGCAACAGGCAAAGAAACTCGAAGAGATCTATTCAAAGTGGATCGGCGTATCCGTCGACTTCGAGGATCTTCTGTATGACAAAAAAAAGCTCATCATGCGCACTCTGTTGGGAGTGGAAATTCGCGCCGTCAGTAGAGCACTGGCAGAGTTGGCACGCGATGATCGCTATGCTCGCGATTTTCACCCAGCCGAACTGACAGAAGCTTTGATCGAGGTTACGGCTTGCCTCTCTGTATATCGAACATACATCCAGTCGCTCGAGGTTCCGGAGACGGCTCGAAAAGCAATCGGCGAGGCAATCGAATCTGCCCGCGCTCGCCGATCTAAACTCCCTGCAGAATATTTCAACTTCATATCGGACGTGCTATTGCTCGCGGCAGCGGAACATATCCGTCCTGAGCAGAGAGAAGCGCGTCTTGCGTTCGTGACTCGCTGGCAGCAATTCACGGGGTCGATCATGGCGAAGGGCCTCGAAGACACGGCGCTGTACATCTACTTCCCTCTGGCGTCACTGAACGAGGTTGGTGGCGACCCGAGAGTTCCAACAACCGGTAGTTCTAGTTTCCACGAGCTGATAGCGAGGCGGCAGAAGAATTGGCCCGACAGCATCAATGCAACGACAACGCACGATACGAAACGATCGGAAGATACTCGCGGGCGGATTGCCGTTTTGTCCGAGATTCCGGAAAGATGGGAGTCAGCTCTGCGTTGCTGGTCGCGCGCCAACGAAAAATTCGTGCATAGAGCGAGTTCCGAGGCGGTACCGGACCGAAATGAGGAGTATCTTTTCTACCAGACGCTCGTCGGCGTTTGGCCGCTTCATGAGGATGAGTGGAGCACGCTTGTGTCGCGTGTCCAGGACTACATGATCAAAGCGACGCGCGAGGCTATGGTGCATACGCGTTGGACGCGGCCAAATGAGGCTCATGAATTGGCGATGCGCGATTTTGTCGCCGGTGTGCTCGATAGAAAAAGCAACGCCGAGTTTTGCTCCAAATTTGAACAATTTCAGGAATTCACGGCTCTCTATGGAATGATGAACGGCCTCAGCCAAACGTTATTGAAGGCAACGTGCCCTGGTGTGCCCGATTGCTACCAGGGCGCCGAACTCTGGGACTTGCGGCTCGTTGATCCGGATAATCGCGGCACGATTGACTTCGAAAAACGCAGCGAACTCGCCAGCACCTTGCGTGAAGCATACAAATCGCAGAATGGCCTGAATGTCGAGCAGATGCTCGAATCGTGGCAGGACGGGATGGTGAAGATGCACGTCCTGAACCGCGCTTTGAACGCAAGGACGGAAAATCCCGATTTGTTTCTCGATGGCGCATACCTTCCAATAGAAGTTCAGGGGCAGCACAAAGACCGAGTCGTCGCTTTCGCCCGCAAGCATGGCGATGGGTGGTTTGTTTCGATTAGTGTTCGCTGCATCGCCGCAGTGCAGGCGCCGGTCATCGGACCTGAAAAACGGCGCGACTTCTGGAGCCAGACGGAATTAATACTGCCCAACGGCGCGCCCGCTTGTTGGATTAACACCCTTGCTGGTAGAGCGGCTGGAATATCGAGCGCGACAGGCCGCTTAAACCTTGGAGCGGCATTCGAAAGTTTCCCGCTAGCTTTGCTGCGGACCAACTGAGAATCGAATAGAAATCCTTGGCCACCGAGGCGAACGCAGATGAAAAAGGCCAAGATGCTGCACACTAATTGGCTATGCTTTGGAGCGGTTTGGGCGTGTGTTAACATCAGGAGTTTGGCGGGACGCTGTTTCTCGCGCCGAACATCCGAATGCCATCCACGACGATGAAGGCTCTACGCAAGATGCGCCCGCAGCGGGGCGCGCAGCTTGAATCCGTAGGCGTTCCTACAATTGGACCCACTGACGTGCTTGTGCGGGTGCGTGCCGCATCAATTTGCGGAACGGACTTGCACATTTATGGCTGGGACCGTTGGTCGGCCTCGCGAATTCATCCGCCCCTTACTTTTGGCCATGAATTCTGCGGAGTTGTCGAAAAAGTTGGCGACGAAGTGACGACGATTCGTGACGGCGACTTTGTGACCGCGGAGATGCACGTAAATTGCGGTCATTGCCGACCGTGCCGGATGGGCCAGCCGCACGTTTGCCAGAATGTGAAAATTCTTGGAATCGACGCGGATGGATGCTTCGCGGAGTTCGTGCGTATTCCGGCGCGCAACGTGTGGAAGGTGGATCCTGCGATTCCCGAGCACTATGCCGCAATCATGGACCCGCTCGGTAACGCGGTGCATACCGTGCTGGCCGGCGAAATTGCCGGGCTGAATGTGTTGGTGACCGGGGCGGGGCCCATCGGATTGATGTCGATCGCGGTGGCGCGAGCAGCTGGATGCGCCACGCTTTTTGCGACGGAAGTAAATGCGCACCGGCGCGAGCTCGCCAAAAAAATGGGAGCTGACGAGGCGCTCGATCCTTCGCAGGGCGATGTGGTGCAGCATGTGCTCGACGCGACGGACGGGGCTGGTGTTGACGTGGTGCTCGAAATGAGCGGACATCCTGATGCGATTCACAAAGGTTTTCAAATGCTGAGGCCTGGCGGACGCGCGTCGTTACTTGGAATACCGAAGGATCCGGTGACGCTGGACCTTGTGAACGACGTGATTTTCAAAGGCGCCACCGTGCAGGGGATTTACGGGCGGCGGATGTTTGAAACGTGGGTACAGATGACGGAATTGCTGAAGCACGGGCGGCTGAATTTGGAGCCACTATTTAAAGAGCGAATGCCGCTCGAAAAATTCGATGACGCGTTTTCACTTCTGGAATCCGGCCAGGCCGGGAAGATCCTTTTCTATCCCAACGGTTCTGCGAAGTAACGCGCTCCTACTGCAGCAAATATCTCTAGGGGGAACTCATGGCGACAACTGCTACACGCCCGCAGCTCCAATATCTGCACGATGCGCTCGAAGAACTGAAGACGAAGAATCAGTATTTTCATTTGCGCGTGCTGGAGGGCGAGCAGAAACCCGTCGCCACCTTCGACGGGAAAGAAGTGATCAACCTCAGCTCGAATAACTATCTGGGACTGACGACGCATCCCAAGCTTCGCCGCGCCGCGATTGACGCGACTCGCAAGTATGGCGTGGGCTCGGGAGCGGTGCGGACGATTACCGGTACGATGAAGATTCACATGGAGCTCGAAGAACAGATCGCGCGATTTAAAAAGGTGGAGGCGTGCGTCGTGTTTCAGTCGGGATTCACGGCAAATGCGGGAACGGTGTCCGCGATTCTGGGCAAAGAGGACTTGATTATTTCGGACGAGCTAAATCATGCGTCGATTATCGACGGGTGCCGGCTGTCGCGGGCGACGATCAAGGTTTTCAAGCACAAGGACGTTGCTGATTGCGAGCGGGTTCTGAAAGAAACCGAGAATTGGCCGGGGAAAAAGCTGCTGATCACCGACGGGGTGTTTTCGATGGAAGGCGACATCGCCGACCTGCCGGAGCTTTGCGATCTGGCAGAGCGGTTTAACTGCATCATGATGGTGGACGACGCGCACTCGTCGGGCGTGCTCGGAAGTCGAGGTCGCGGGACGATTGATCATTGCGGCGTTCATGGGCGCGTAGATATTCAGGTGGGGACATTGAGCAAGGCGATTGGAGCAATTGGCGGGTATGTATGCGGCTCGAAAGACTTGATTGATTTTTTGTATCACCGAGCGCGGCCATTCCTATTTTCGACGTCACATCCGCCGTCAGTAACTGCAACGTGCCAGGCAGCGTTCGAACTGCTCGATTCCGAAGCGGGCGAAAAGTTGATCAAGAAACTCTGGGCGAACACGAAGTTCTTCAAGCGCAAGCTGAAAAAACTCGGATTCAAAACGGGCGCGAGCGAGACTCCGATCACGCCGATTTTGGTGGGCGAGGCTGGAAAGGCCGTCGAATTTTCGCGCGAGCTATTTGCGGAAGGTGTGCTGGCGATGGCAATCGGTTTCCCGACCGTTCCCGAAGGCAAGGCGCGACTACGCACCATCGTGACGGCCACTCACAAGCGCGCCGATTTGGAGCGAGCGGCCGAAATCATCGGACGCGTCGGCAAGAAAATCGGCGTGGTTTAGACCACGGCCGTGGCTGCTGTAGGCGCAAATTGCGGCCGCATATACCGGTATAGAGTCAGAACCAGCGCGCCCAGACCCCACACGACGACGATAGCCCCCACAAGCGCGCCCAAGTAAGGGATGATGCGCAACACGCGAATGATGGCGAGGCCCAGCGCGAGCCGTCCCAGCGCGGGACCCAATCCAACGGCTGCTCCCAGAATCTTCTCGCCGAGCCATGCACCCACGAACACCTGCGCCGAATATATAGCAATGACATACAGAAACAGGACTGCGATACCGACCGGAATTCCTACGATCGTGATACAGACAAGAATCGCAGCTACGGGTGTCGCAAGAAGAAACAAAACGCCGAGGCCGGATGTGGGGCCGACCTTCTTGAAGGCATTCTTAACGTCGAAGAAGAAGGCCGGAGCAATGAGAAGTAAGACGAGTCCGAAAACAAAACTCGCGCCCCAGTGCAAGCCCTGGTGCCAGTAGTAATGCCGCGAAGTGCGATCAGGACCGTGCTTATGCCGCGTGAATTCCAGCGGGCTGGCGAGCTTAGCTCCCGCAGCAACTTCGGCCGCCTTGTCTCCCTCGTATTTGGTTGTGCCGTCGATTACTGCGTGGGATCCGATGGAAAAATTACCTGAACGGACCCGGACATTGCCGCCGATCGGGCCATCAATTTCGAGTTCGCCAATGAAAGCGAGGACGTCGCCTCCCACAGTGCCGTTCAATTCGCCATTGCCGGCTCCAATCGTGGCCGAGCCTCCCACCTTACCTTTTTGGTCGAGATTGACTTCTCCGCTCCAGGCCATCGCATTCCTGCCGACCGCGCCCGAAATCGTAAGCGTCTGGCAGGCAGCTCGGACGTTGCCGTCGACTGTTCCATTGATAGTGACAGCCTGCCCCCAGCCAAGGACGTCACCTTTGACGTGGCCGTTGACGGTTATGTTGCGCGACCATGCGATCAAATCGCCGTCCACGTCTCCATCGATCACGGTACGATCGGCGGCGACGATCAGATCGGTCTTGACCACTTGCCCAGCGGCAAGCGTGTAATTTGGTTTCCCGTGCTCAGTATCTGCGGCAGCGGCAGGAGGGGGAAGTGCAACGGCGCAAAGAGCGGCCGCCATCACGACGGCGAATGTGGTCGCGCGCCTGAGACGGCGACGCACGAGCCACATCACCACCAGCCCAAGAGTGGCCATTGCCATGATTTCCATTGCGCTTCGCATTGCGTCCCATCCTTTCCAAAATGAACCGCTGAAGAAAAGCATCGTAAGCAGATTCCCTTGCGTAAAGCCTGCTTGTTCCGCTTGCGCTTGCCAGGGTTCGACGAATCCGGTCCATAACGTATATGCACCACCGGCGCCGAGACCCAAAGCTGTGAGCCAGCCCCACGGCGCAGCGCCACGCTCAGGAGCCGCAACAAGCCGCGCGGGAACCGATTCGTCCTCTGCAGCCAGCGATTCACGAAGCCAGATGCCCTCGCTCTCGAGCGCACCCAGCAGCGCTCGGCATGAGGGGCACAACGCCGCGTGCTCCTTCACTTCTCGAGCGCGTTCTGAATCGAGCTGACCTTCGAGGTAGAGCAGGACGGTCATCTCGTCGAAATGGTTCATCAAGTTCTCCCTGCCGCAGCGCCTAGCTCTCCGGAGACACCGCTTCCTGTCAAGACTTCGCGCAATTGATGGCGCGCGCGCAGCAGCAACACGCCCACAAACGCGCGCCGCACACCTAGCGTTTCGGCAATTTCGTCGTAGCTCATGTCCGAGTAATAGCGCAGGACGAGCGCCATGCGCGCACGATCGGGCAGCTTAGCGAGGCCGGTACGGACTTCCTTGCTGGTGTGCTCGGCTTGCAGCTTCTCGAGTTGGCCTGGATCGGGATGCTCGAGTGGCATCGTCTCGATGTCACCGGTTTCGAGGTCCTGACGGATGCGCCGGCGCCGCAGTAAGTCCCAGCAGTGGTTGCTGGCCACTTTGTAGAGCCACGCGGTGAACGGCCGCGAGGAATCGTATGTTCCGAGTTTTTGCCGCACTTTCATGAAGATTTCCGTTGTCGCATCCTCGGCATCTTCCGGCGTGGGGAGCGCCCGCCGGCAAAAACGGAATATAGCTGGAGCGTATCGGCGATAAAGCTCTCCCCAGGCCTCCGAGTCACCGGCCCGGACGTTCGACAGCACCTCCGCCAATTCCGCGGCGCTCATCTCTCCGGTGATGTTTCGCCTCTCCATGGATTAATACGCAGGGACCAGGAAGAATATTTCACTGCTGTTACAAGCGGATGGGCTCGGCTAGCAGCCATTGGCACCGCCAAATTCCGGCGGCGCACATTACGCGATTCAGCCTAACAAGACGCGCTCTGGATTGGAATGCTTCAAAGTAGAAGCGGCTCGCCAGCCCTTCAGGCCGTCGAGCCGCAAGTCCTGGATTCTTGCTTTAGTTAGTTTCCCGCTAAAAGAGGAGCTTCAAACCAAACTGAATGCTTCTTTGACCCCCACCGCCAAGCACCGGGTTACCCAGACCGACGTCCGACGTCGCCGTGATCGGAAAGAAGCCCTGGCTTCGACCGTCTCCTCCGATCCCATTAAAACCTGCGTCGGCAAAGAACGCAGGCAACAGCGGATTTGCAAAATTTGGATGGTTAGTCAAGTTGTAGAAATCTGTTCGGAACTGCAGTTTGATCCGCTCTGTTATCGAAGTCATTTTAGTAATCGCAAAATCGAAGTTGCGATAGTTCGGGCCGAGCAGTGAATTGCGCCCCATATTCCCGAAGTGCCGCGTTCCTGGGATACATGAATCCGCGAACCCGTCGAACGGCGGCCCCATCGTGCAGGGTGTCGAGAAAGAAGAAAGGTCCAAAAACTGAGCTGGGTTGCCGCGATTGTAGATGATCGGCCCGACGACATCCGGCCGGTCGAAAAATTCGCCGCTACCACTGTAGTCATCTTCGAACTCGTAGTTCAGGTTAAAAGGGTGACCTGACATCAACGTGAGAACCCCACTCAACGACCATCCCTCTCCGAAACGCCCCAGCGATTGCCACTTGGGGATGTCATAAAATGCCGACCAAACAAAGCGATTGCGCGTGTCAAAGTTCGACGGTCCTTTGTTTCCCCCTGGGTTCGTGCTGTCATTCGGCTGGGCGGCATTGGGGACGAAGTCCTGACCGTCGCTTGCCGTGTCAATCGAATGAGACAATGTGTAAGCAATCTGAGAGCTCAGGCCGTGCCAATTACGCTGCGACAGAGAGACTTGAAGCGAGTTGTAATTGGAAGTTGCCTCGGTTTCCAGTTGATTGACATAGAAAGGTAGATTCGGAGCCACTGTGCTGAGAGGAGTCGTGAAACCCTGTATCGGTGCGCCCGGACACTCCTCCGACCCTCGCGCATTGGGATCGTCGGTAGTGCCGCAGAATGTGTCGATTGCCGTAATCTGGGCTTGATTCGGCTGGTTGATGTCGCGAAATCGAAACAGTTTTCTTCCGGCGGAGCCAACATAGCCGACTTGCAGCACAGTGTTCCGGAACAGCTCCTGTTGAAGATTCAGATTGTAATTGTAGACATACGGCGTGCGGAGGTTCCGAGCAACCGAGAAGGCGTCAGTGGTGGAATTACCCGGCCCGGGAGACACGGAAGCGGGATCAAAAACCGGAACGCCAGGCTGAATGATCGAGTTTCCATTCATGTCCGTCGGAAGAGCCGGATTCGGATTAAAAGAAATAAAAACGGGATTTCGACCGATAGCATTGTAGGCGGGGCCGGTGTTAAACGTGTTTTCCGCGAGCTGGCCGGTAAAAAAATCCTGAGAGAATCCATCGTAGAAGACGCCAACGCCAGCACGAATCACCGTCTTGCCTTTTCCGAAAACATCCCATGCAACACTTGCGCGAGGGCTGAAATTATTTAAGTCTTTCGGATAAAGTTGGTTTTTCAGAACCAGACCGACATTCGGATCGTAAATGCTGAACTGGCCTCCGTCACCAATCACTCCAAAGTAGTCCCAACGAAGACCAAAATTCACCGTAACTTGACTCGTCACGCGAAAACTGTCTTGAGCATACAGTGCGTGTGAGTTCTGCGTGGTGAAACGCGATGTGTTTCCTGAAACAAGGGTAACGCCGTCCGTTGCGCCAGCAAGAAAATCCTCCAGGCCAGAAAACTTTAACGTTCCGCGCTCGTTCAAGTCATTGAAGGAATCCACGGTGGTACGACGGAACTCATATCCGAATTTGACCGCGTGGCGGCCAAAAGTCCAAGTGAAGTTATCAAATGCCTGCCAATTGCTATCCACGCGATTCCGAGGATTCGCAAATGCGGAGGACCCGAGAGAAGCCAGTCCTCCGACCTTGATTGTCGGAAGACCAAAATCGCGAGAGTTTGCAACTAATGTGTTTAATTCCAGCGTGTCGGCAGGATTTCCAAATATGGCGGCGTCTTGCGGAAAAAACCCGTTGCGATAACGATTCCAGCCGAAACGAGCTTCATTCGTTTTGTCCGGGGAGATATTCTTAATCCAGCTCAGGGAGACCAGCTGAGTTCGAATCGGCGCATTCGTATTCGTATTCGGCAGGTTGTTCCCGCCACCGACGCCTAGCGGAAAGCTTTGATTGCTGTTCCCAAAGAAGTAGCGCCCAGAAATCTGATTGCGCTGATTCCAGTTGTAGTCAATCTTGGCAATCACGCTGTCTAAATTATTTGATGCGGGCCCGCCTATCTGGCTTGTGAGAGGCCAGACGTTTTGGCCTCCCGAACAATGCCCATTCGAATTGCACAAATCGTAGACATTTTTGATTACGGGATTGATCACCCCGGGAGCCTGGCCATCAATGCAGGCGACCACAGTCGTCGTGCAAGCGGCCGGATTGCCCCCCAGATCGGTAACCGCGGTTGCATAGTCGCTGAGTCCTGGAACGGAGTTAATCGAAGTTATTGCCAAGCCCTCGCGCTGCCCCTCGTACGAAAGGTAGAAGAATGCCTTGTCTCTGACAATGGGACCACCCACGGCACCGCCGAACTGATTGTTGCGAAACGCATCTTTTGGCTGATCGGTGCTGTTGAAGTAATTCCGGGCGTTCAGTGCGGCGTTGCGAAAGTCCTCGAACACTTCTCCATGAACATCGTTACCTCCGCTTTTCGTGACGATGTTGACCACTGCACCCGAATTCCGGCCAAATTCGGGTTGAAAGTTCGACAAGACGCTGAGTTCCGCAATCGAATCCTCGGGCAGAATTGTTCCCGGAACGCCGAACACACCGCCTTGGTTTATCGCCGGGAGGTTTCGGTATCCATCGTTCATGTCGGTGCCGTCGAGCAGGTAATTATTCGAGCGGCCGCGACTGCCGTTCGCGCTGAAGAGCCCATAGGATCCCGGCGAGTCACCTCCACCGTTCGGTTCGCCGACCGCCCCCGGGACCATGATTAGAAGTTTCGTGTAGTCGCGACCATTAATTGGCAGATTCTCGATCTGCCGGTTCTCAATCGTGCCTCCCAGCGTGTCAGATGTCGTATCGACTTGAGGCAGCGTTTCACCCTCCACGATAACTTGTTGGCTGACCTGTCCCGGTTTCAAAACGGCATCGACGCGCCGCTCAGCCGCGACGTCGACGTTTACTCCGTTGGTGACTGAGGTTTGGAATCCTGACTGGCTGATGGTGACCTTGTAAGTACCAATCGGCAGCTCGGGGATCAAATAGCTGCCGTCGCCGTTCGTGTCAGTGGAGCGATCCACACCGGTGTCCATGTTGCGTGCGGTTACTGTAGCGTGCAGAATGGCGGCTCCGCTGGTGTCCGTCACCGTGCCGAGTATCGTTCCGCGAAATGTTTGCGCTGAGGCTGGGATCGCCCCCGCCGCCGTCAATATCAATGCAGCGCAGAACATTAGGACGCGAACGCCACAACCACGCAGGTTCCCCATGGCACTTTCCCTCCGGAATTTAAAGACGGATTTACGGTACAGGCGTGGATCGGCCTCGAGCAGAATTAAGCGGACCATCGTCGAGCCCCTCAGACCCAACCCCCGAAACGAACGATGCAATAGCTATAAGCGCAAGGAGTTACAGAGTCAAGCGCACATTATCGATGGTGTCCATCAGGCCGTCGGAATCGCTCCGCGGCGTCTGCTATACTAATCTGTTCGCGGCCTGCCACCTGACGCGCTGGACGTGCGAGTCGCACAATTTCCGAAACTGAATGCCTGCAGAAACCCCAAAACGCCTGTTCCTGATTGACGCGATGGGCTACATCTTTCGCGCTTTCTACGCCCCCATGCCCATGCGCATGCGGACTGCGACCGGCATCCCGACGAACGTTCCTTATGTCTTCGCGAACATGATTCGCAAGCTGCTCAAGGATTGGAAGCCGGATTATCTCGGGGTGGTCTTCGACGTCTCCGCGCCCACATTTCGCGACAAGCTCTTCGCCGCATACAAGGCGCAGCGCCAGCCGATGCCCGATGAGCTCGCGCTGCAATTGCCGTTTGTCCGCCGCTATTGCGAAGCGATGCGGTTGCCAATGATCGAGTATCCCGGCTATGAAGCCGACGATGTGATCGGCACGCTCTCCAAGCAAGCCGAGAAAGAAGATCTCGACGTTTACATCGTTACGAGCGACAAGGACCTGATGCAACTGGTCGGCGGGCGCGTGCGGATGCTGAATCCCGCGAAGGGCGACTTACTTATCGACGCGAAGAAAGTGGAAGAGTTGATGGGAGTGCCGCCGAGCCAGGTTCCCGACGTGATGGCGCTCATGGGCGACTCGATCGACAACGTTCCCGGGGCGCGCGATCCCAATGAAAAACCGGCGCCCGGCGAGCGGCGAAAAGCCGGAATTGGCGAAGTGGGCGCACGGCAATTGATTCAGCAGTACGGCAGCGCCGAGGAAACGCTGAAGCATGCGAGCGAAGTCAAAAGGGCAAATTATCGCGAGGCGCTTGAGAAATACGGCGAATTTGTGAAACTCAGCAAGCAGCTGGCGACGATTCCGACGGACGCGCCAGTACCACTTGTCCTCGAAGATCTGAAAATGCCACGGCCCGATCTTGCCGCGTTGCGCGAGCTTTTTGTTGAACTCGAATTTACGTCATTGCTGCGCGAATTTGCTCCGGTGGGAGACGAGCGCAAGACCGACTATGCGGCGCTGGATTCGCACGCTGCTCTCGGCAAGCTCCTCGCAGCGATACCCCGCAACCAGGAAGCGGCCGTTTGGCTCAATCTTGATTCCGAAGAGCCGGACGACGAAGGTTTTGGGACGCGAGTGCTCGATGTAGAAGTTTCAACGAAGGCCGGCATTGCCAGAAATGCGGCGAATGACGTTGAAAATAAGACGCTAGCAGCGATGAAGGATTGGCTGGCCGACGAGAAGCATCCGAAGATCGTTCACGATCCAAAGCTCTTTCGTCTGCTCGCTGCGCCGGATGCGGTGACGAACGGCTGCGGCGTGGCAGGAATTCGCCACGCGACAGCGTTGTACTCGTATCTGCTGCGGCCCACCACTGCAAACCACGCTTTTGCAGAGGTAGTTCTGCGCCAGCTAAATTGCACGCTTTCAGGGGCAGCCGGTGAACGCGCCGATTTCTTGTTCCGCCTCGCGCCCATTCTTCGCGCGGAAGTCGAAAAGCAGGGCCTCCTACATCTCTACGAGAAAATCGATCTACCGCTCGCGGCAGTGCTGGCGCGCATGGAAGCGGTTGGCGTCCGCGTCGATCCGCAGGAGCTCGACCGCCTCTCGACGCATATGCAGCAGGAAATCAGCGAACTTGAGAGGTGCATTTTCGATCTCGCAGGGTGCGAGTTCAAAATAAATTCGCCGCAACAACTCGCGGAAATACTTTTTGACCGTCTCAATCTGCAACCGCCGCGGAAGAGCAGGATGAAATCGCGCTCCACGGCGGTGGATATACTCGAAGAACTTGCGCTCGTGCACGAAATACCCAAGAAAGTGCTGCAATACCGCGAGCTCACCAAACTGAAATCCACTTATGCCGATGTGTTGCCGCGGCTCATCCATCCCCTTTCACGGCGGCTGCACACGCGCTTCGATCAGACGGGAACCGCGACTGGACGCCTTAGCTCAGCCAATCCAAACCTCCAGAATATTCCGATACGCTCGGAGCTGGGCCGCGAGATTCGAGCGGCATTTATCGCTTCGCCCGGAAATCTGCTGCTCTCAGCCGACTATTCGCAGATCGAACTGAGGATTTTGGCGCATCTTTCGAAAGATCCGATCTTGGTGGATGCATTCGGCCGGGGCGAAGACATTCACTCTCGAACAGCGCAGGAAGTTTTCAACGTTCCGCCGTTGGCTCAAACGCGCGAACACCGGCGAGTGGCAAAAGTGATCAATTTTGGCGTCATTTACGGGCTTTCAGCGTTCGGCCTGGCGCAGCAGCTTGATATCGAACAGAAGGAAGCTGCGAACTTTATCGCGGCATATTTCGAGCGCTATCACGGCGTGAAGGAATTCCTCGACCGCCAGATCGCGGAAACACGCAAGACCGGCCAGACAAAAACTCTTTTCGGGCGCATCCGCGAAATTTCGGAGATCAATTCGCCTCAACCTAATATTCGTAATTTTGCCGAACGCACCGCTATGAATACGCCCATGCAGGGGGCTGCGGCCGATTTGATTAAACTGGCCATGATTGAACTTCACCGACGGCTCGAGGATGAGTTCAAGTCACAGATGATTCTGCAGGTGCACGACGAGCTTTTGTTCGAAGGTCCCGAAGAGGAAATTCCGAGCCTCCGAAAGCTGGTAAAAGAGGTGATGGAAGGGGTGTACAAGCTCAGCGTGCCGATTGTCGCGGAAACAAAGGTCGGCCCCAATTGGCGTGATATGAAGTGATTGCGCCTAATGTCGCCGGCGGTAGTGTGCTAAATTTTATTCGTTGAACAGCAAAACGACTGCGAGGTAAATCATGCCGGATCATCCCGAGGGATTTCTCAGGCTTGTAAAAGAAGCAAAAACCCGTATCAAGGAAGAGGATTTCCGCGACATCAAGAAGAAATTCGACGCAGGCGAACCCATGATTATCATCGACACGCGTGAGGACAACGAGTGGGCCCGCGGCCACATTCCCAATGCTGTCCATTTGGGAAAAGGCGTGATCGAACGCGACATCGAAAAAGCTATCCCGGATAAAGATACGACGCTCGTTTTGTATTGCGGTGGTGGCTATCGTTCAGCATTGGCGGCAGACAATCTGCAGAAAATGGGCTATCGCAACGTAATTTCGATGGACGGCGGCTGGCGCGGCTGGACGGAAGCGGGCTTTCCTACGATTCGCGACTGATCCAAAAAGTTATCGCGGGCGCTAATGGAGCAATTGGCTGGGGCGGTTGGACTCGAACCAACACCGTCCTCATTAACAGTGAGGTGTCCTACCAATTGGACCACGCCCCAACCG
>DATNKB010000203.1:0-20631 GCA_035603595.1 Candidatus Dormiibacterota bacterium | reverse complement strand
TTGCTGCGAAAGGTTGTAGGCGCCGCCTTGCGCGCCGTCTGCGATGAGCAGGCCGGCTCGAAAATCGGCGAACTGGGCGCTGAAAAGGCCAAGTTCGAAATTCACGATTTCCTGCTGCTGCTCTATGGTGGGCGGCTGCGCAGCTTGCGCGTGAGTGTTGGTGGCGTCGATGGATTGCTGCATCAGGTCGGCGGTAAGGTTGGCCATGAAAGTGGATTCGCTGTTCAGTGGATTGGTGATGGATTCGCGGCCGTCGAACATCATGGTGCTCAGAAAGCGGAGATTCGTGGTGGGCAGCGGGCGGCGGTAGATGGAAACGGTTTGCTGGCCGGTGGTGGGATCGGTGACGATGGCGCAGCCATAGGGGTCGCGAACAGCTTTGATGGTGAACTGCGCGGTGCCCGGAACTTTGAGGAAGACGCGAATCACGCCGCTCTTGAGGAGCAGGCTGTGGTCGGCGGGATTGCTGGGAGAGCCGGTGGGGCAGTTCGCTCCGTCGATGGCGGCGAACAGCGGATCCTTGCCGTGCGTGAGGGCGAAGCGAGCGCGGATGTTTTGAACGCCGAGGCCCATGGCGTCGCTGGCCTGGTGGCAGGTGCCGCAGGAGCGGCCGTTGGTGCCGAGGCTTTGGAAGAATGGACCGTCTTCGTGGATCGGGCCGTTCACGTTGTAGGTGGAAACGACGCCGGTGGGGTCGAAGAACGGGAAGAGATTCGGAATCACGGTGGCGGAAAGAGCGCCGGCGAGCGAGAGAAACACCGCAATTACAAGCCACTTTCGCGTACCGATTTTCGCAGCAAACTTCAAGACGGGACTGGGATTCACAGGGCACCTCTCATCGCATAAACTACGCGGCATCTCTATTGCGGCGAATTTTGGAGAGCCGATTGGAAACCCACACCGAGAGCTTCCGCTTACCTGTTAATGCGGAAAGGGCAGGCAGAGTGGCTCACGCATTTTGAGGGGGCACGAACCACCCTGCCTGTGTGCTGCGTTTGGTGCGAACCTGCCGTCATCCCGAGTTGCGAGCGGCTGCCACCTGCCGGATTGATTTGTCCTTCTCTTTTGCCGGCGAAGTGATGGCACGGGCTGGGACGACTGCGCGCGAGGCGCGAACTTGTTGAGCTTGGGCGGCGTTGCAGCCTGTTTGCTTGGAGTCTGCTGCCGCCTGTGCTTGAGCGCAGGTGCTCGCACTCACAGCGGCGCCGTTTCGGTTGGCTGCGATGGGTTGGGTAGCTGTTGCAGGACGGACGATGGAGGAGGAGGACGGAGCTTCGTCGTAGTGGTCGGGATTAATTTCCGCCTGGGCCCGGCAGGGTCGTGCGGTGAGGCACGCGACACCGAGACCGAACATGACGATCGAAATGCGGGAAACCTTCCATGCGTTCATGTCTTGTTCACCTTGGGGACGAGATTCGATGCGGGTCTGATTCGAAATTTGCCCGCACACTACTTCTAATGGGAGATGCGGAAAAGACACTTAAATCGGCTCATGAAAATTGCGCCCTGCGCGTCTTAATATTTAATGAATGTCCGATAGTTACATTGACTCCAAATCGAGGAACGGCTTATCCTGCGGGCAAATTTGGTGTCGATGGTTGATGTGGAGTTAATGTTGAGATTGGTGTTGAGGCCCTGGGCGTGGTCCAACTTCCATCACAGCCGGTGACGGAACTCCTGGTCAAGTGGAGAGGCGGGGACCAGGAAGCGCTGCACGCACTCCTGCCGCTGGTTTATAAGGAACTTCGCGACATCGCGCATCGCCAACTTCGGCGCGAGCGCTCAGGCCACACCCTACAAAGCACCGCGCTGGTTCATGAGGCATATTTGCGCCTGATGGATCAGGGCGCACCCGAAACGCAGAATCGAGCGCATTTTGTCGCCGTGGCGGCGCGGCTGATGCGTCAGATTCTGATCGACTACGCGCGTTCTCGCGGCGCACAGAAACGCGGCGCGAATCTGCGCGTGGACGTGGAACTGGCCGGCGATCCTGCTGCGATGTCGCCGAAGCAGGGAGCGGACATCGTCGCACTCGACGATGCGCTGAAGAACCTTTCAGAACGTGACGAGCAACAAGCACAAATCGTTGAGATGCGGTACTTCGGTGGACTCACGATCGAGGAAACCGCAGAAGTGCTGAAGATTTCTCCGGCGACCGTGAAACGCGATTGGAGTATGGCGAAGGCGTGGCTGTCACGCGAGATGCGGAGGAGCGCGCGTGGAGAAGCAGGAGCAACCTAAGCACTGGGACAGCGTAAAGGATCTCTTCGGAGCGGCTCTGGAAGTTGCACCCGAGCAGAGGAGCGCGTTTCTGAGAGAAGCGTGCGGCTCGAAGGAATCGCTGCGCGCGGAAATCGAGTCGCTGCTCTCAGCCTACGAAAACTCTTCCGAATTATCGCAGTCCCCATGGCCAGCCGCAGCGGTCGAGACGACAGCGCCGCAATTCATTGGTCCTTATCATCTGCTCGAAAAACTCGGTGAAGGCGGGATGGGGCAGGTGTGGCTCGCCGAACAGAGCGCACCAGTGCGGCGGCGTGTGGCGCTGAAACTAATTCGCGCTGAGATCTACGACAAGGCTTTGCTGCAGCGATTTCAGGCCGAGCGGCAGTCTCTTGCGAGCATGGATCATCCGGCGATTGCGAAAGTGTTTGATGCCGGCACGACGGAAGCGGGCCAGCCTTACTTCGTGATGGAATATGTCCCCGGTCTGCCGATTAACGAGTATTGCGATAGCAAGAGATTGAGCATCCGGCAGCGCGTCGAGCTCTTCATTCAAGTGTGCGAGGGACTGCAGCACGCACATCAGAAGGCGATCATTCACCGCGACATCAAGCCTGCGAACATCCTCGTTGTCGAAGTGGATGGCAAGCCGAGGCCCAGCATCATCGACTTTGGCCTGGCCAAAGCCATCGCGTCTCGATCCCCTGGGGAAACTCTCTTTACACAAGCCGGCGTTTTTCTAGGAACTCCGGGTTACATGAGTCCTGAACAAGGCGATCCCGGATTACAAGACATCGACACGCGAACAGATGTTTATTCGCTCGGCGTGGTGCTCTATGTATTGCTCACTGGTTGCGAACCGTTTGACACGGAGTCGTGGAAGAATCTGCCGTTCCGTGAAGTGCTTCGAAGGCTGCGTGAAGAAGACGCGCCGACACCGAGCACGAGATTAAGTTCGGCGCGCGAGGTGTCCGAACCTACTGCAAGCGCTCGCGGCACGGAGCCGCGGCAGCTCGTGAATCAGCTGCGAGGCGATCTCGACTGGATCACCATGAAAGCGGTGGAGAAGGATAGGAACCGCCGGTACGGCACTCCTACAGAACTGGCCGCTGATCTCCGGCGACACCTGGAGAACGAACCGGTGGTGGCGCGACCCGCCGGAGCGGGTTACCGGCTGCAGAAATATGTGCGGCGACATCGTGTGGCCGTAGCCTTCGCGATCGTCATAGGGGCGCTGCTAGTGTCGTTCGGTGTGGTTCAAGGAATGCAATTGCGACGCATCACGAGGGAACGTGATCGCGCGAATCGCATTTCGGCGTTTATGACCAACATGTTCAAGCTTTCGGACCCAACCGAAGTGCATGCCAGCAATGTTTCGACGCGAGATGTCCTGGACAAAGCGTCAAAGGATATCGAGACGAGCCTCTCGGGCGATCCGGAGGTGCAAGGGCAACTGATGCGCGTGATGGGAAATGCATACAAGAACATGGGAGTAAACGATCGAGCGGAGTCGCTGCTCGAGCAGGCTGTCCAAGTAGACCGTCGAAGTTTTGGCCCATCCAATGCGGAGACGCTTGGCGCGGTGACCGATCTGGCGTGGACCCTAAATCAAGAAGGCAGAATCCCGGAGGCAGAGAAATTACAACGAGAAGCGCTGCAGATCGAAGAACAGAAATTAGGCGCGGACGATCCGACCACACTGGAAACAAGAATGGGGCTGGCAGTGACTCTCGATCAGGAGGGCCGGCACGAGGAAGCCGAAAAACTGGCTCGCGAGACGCTGGACGCACGACGGCGCGTGCTGGGGCCCGAAGACACCGGCACGCTCGCCAATATGGAAAACCTCGCGGCCATGCTGGGCAATCAGGGCAAGTTTGCTGAAGCCGAGAAACTGCAGCGAGAAACATTCGAACTCGAACGGCGCGTACTGGGGCCGGAGAATCTGAAAACGATAGTTGCGGCGGACAATCTTGCTGAAACACTTGTCTACGAGCGACATGAAGAAGAGGCTGAACAGATTCTTCGCTGCAATCTTGTGACAGTGGTGCGGCTGTTCGGACCCGACCATCCCGAACTGGCGAGCATTCGCTACAGTCTTGGATGCATCGCCCTTCACCGTGGCCACCGCGATGAAGCAATCGATTTATTTCGCAGCGCCGTAGAACATGGATTTACGCCTCAGCAGTCTCTGGAGCTAGAAACAGATCCCGAACTCAAGCCGATTTACGACGACCCGCGATTCGCGGCCATTGTATCGGAGGCTCGAGAGAGGGCGGCCGCGGCGCAAAATACGAAGTGAGAACGTGAACGGTTCTGTTGACACTCTTGCGGAGATACGGGAACGGCCTTGCCAGCTAAGCGATGCTTTCGCCGAGAACAATCCCGCCCTTCGGCTGCCGTCCGGACAAGCCGCACTCCAAAGTGTGATGAGGAGCCTGTGGAAAAGCAGGAGCAACCTAAGCACTGGGACAGCGTAAAGGATCTCTTCGGAGCGGCTCTGGAAGTTGCACCCGAGCAGAGGAGCGCGTTCCTAAGGGATGCGTGCGGATCAAACGAATCGTTGCGGGTGGAGATCGAGTCGCTGCTGTCAGCCTACGAAAACTCCTCCGAGTTGTCACAACCCCCATGGCCCGCTGCAGCGGTCGAGATGGCAACGCCGCAATTCATTGGTCCTTATCACCTGCTGGAAAAGCTTGGCGAGGGTGGGATGGGACAGGTGTGGCTGGCGGAACAGAGCGCGCCCGTCCGACGCCGCGTGGCGCTGAAGCTGATTCGCGGCGGAATTTACGATAGCGCACTGCTGCAACGATTTCAGGCCGAGCGGCAGTCGCTGGCGATCATGGATCATCCGGCGATCGCGAAAGTCTTCGACGCCGGGACGACCGACGCGGGCCAACCATATTTCGTGATGGAGTATGTTGCGGGCCTACCGATCACCGAATATTGCGACCAGAAAAAACTGAGTATCCGGGAACGTATTGAACTCTTTATCGAGGTGTGCGAGGGCGTGCAGCATGCGCACCGGAAAGCCATCATTCATCGGGACCTGAAGCCTGCCAACATTCTGGTGGTCGAAGTGAATGGGAAGCCGATGCCGCGGATCATCGACTTTGGCCTGGCGAAGGCGATGAGTGGAAAGATCGAAGGCGAAACATTTTTCACGCAAGCGGGCGGTTTCATGGGAACGCCCGGATACATGAGTCCGGAGCAGTCTGATCCGGGAGTGCAGGATATCGACACGCGAACGGACGTCTATTCGCTGGGGGTGGTGCTGTACGTTCTGCTGGCAGGCTGCGAGCCGTTTGACGCAAGCGAGTGGAAAAAACTGCCGTTGCACGAAGCGTTGCGAAGGTTGCGCGAGGAGGATGTCGCGACTCCGAGCACGAAGCTCAGCGCAGCGCATGATACGTGCAGCGTAGCCGCTGCGGCGCGCGGCGTCGAGCCGAAACAGCTTGTGAGCCAACTTCGCGGCGATCTCGACTGGATCACGATGAAGGCGGTGGAAAAGGACCAAGCTCGCCGATACGGTTCGGTTGCCGAGTTTGAGGCAGACCTTCGCCACTACCTCAATCATGAGCCCGTGCTGGCGCGACCTGCGAGCACGAGCTATCGATTGCAGAAATATGTGCGTCGTCACCGGCTTGCCGTGGGCGCAGCGGCCGTGATTGCTGCGTTGCTGATTTCATTCGGTGCGATTCAGGCCGTGCAGCTGCGCCGCATCACGCGAGAACGCGACCGCGCGAGCCACGTGACGGACTTCATGACCAGCATGTTCAAGGTGTCCGACCCGAGCGAAGCGCGCGGCAACAGCATTACGGCGCGCGAGATTCTCGATAGAGCGTCGAAGGAAATCGATAGCGGCCTGGCGAAGGATCCCGAACTTCAAGCGCAAATGATGGACGCGATGGGAGATGTTTACAGAAACCTCGGACTCTATTCCAGCGCGCACCGCCTCTTTGAGCGTTCTTCCGACATTTGGAGTCATACCGCCGGTCCGGAAGATCCGCACACACTTGCGTCGATCCACAATCTGGCGCTGACTTTGGGAGGTGAAGGACGTTATCCCGAGGCCGAAAAGTTGGAAGCGCACAATCTGGAAGTGTACCGGCGAGTACTCGGACCGAAGCGCGCCGAGACGATTCGGTCGATGTCCGGACTCGCCGTCACGCTCGAGAATGAAGGAAGATACCCGGAAGCGGAAAAACTTGCGCGCGAAGCGCTCTCGCTTTCCGAACGAACTGCTGGTGCTGAAGATCCGGATACCCTGCGGATCATGAACACTGTCGGAAACATTCTGGGCCGGCAAAGCCGCTACGCTGAGGCTGAGCCATTTCATACGAAGGTTCTGGAGATCCGACGGCGGGTTCTTGGCCCCGAGCATCCCGACACGCTCTACACCATGCACGGCCTGGCAACCGATTTTCGCGGCGAACGCAAATACGCGGAAGCGGAGAAGCTCGACCGCGAGACCCTGGACCTGCGATCGAAAATATTAGGTCCTGAACATCAGTCGACTCTGGGCTCGATGAGAGATCTGGCGCGGGACTACGTCCGCCAAGGCAAATTCCAAGAGGCGGAGAAGATGGATCGGCAAGCGCTTGCTATTACGAGGCGAGTGCTCGGGCCCACGCATCCTGAAACGGGTTCGCTGCTGATCAACCTGTCGGATCTATTGACGCGCGAGGGCCAGTACTCCGAAGCGGAGCAGATGGGCCGCGAAGCGATCGAAATCGACCGACGCGCGCTGGGGCCGGAGCATGCGTTCACTCTCGCCGCGATGAATAATCTGACTCTTGCGCTGGCGCACGAAGGCAAGTTCAGCGAGGCCGAACCGCTGGCCCGTAGCACGTTGGAAGCTTATAAGCACGCGATGGGGCCTAGTCATCCGAGCACGCTGGGTTCGATGGACACGCTCGTTTATTGCTTGTATCTGGAACATCACTATGCGGATGCAGAGAAGATGGGCAGAGATCTCGTGGACTTCGAGCGCCGCGTGCTCGGGCCAGACGATCCTACTACAGCCCAAGTGACCTACAATCTCGCAGCGTATCTCGCACTTCAAGGCAAACGCGATGAGGCGATTTCAAATCTCCGGCAATCCGTCGAGCATGGCCTTGCCCCTTCGGAGGACTTGAAAATCGAAGCCGACGCGGACCTGCGGTCGCTTCACGGCGATCCGCGCTTCGCTGAGATTGTCGCCATCGGGAAGCAGCGCGCCGCGGCAGCGCAGAGTGCAAAGTAGTTTCTCTCGGGATCGGCGCGTCGACAATTTTATTTGGTACAACCGATCCACTGTCGATCGAAGCACGACCGGTTTGGGCGCGAGTGGCGCGGTGCGCGGCAATTCGTTAAACTAAGAACATATGACACAGAAGCGGCATAAGACTGTGGGCGTGAAGGTGGGCAACGTCCAGGTGGGCGGGGGCGCGCCGATCGTCGTGCAGTCGATGACGAATACCGATACGGCTGACATTGCTTCAACGGCGCAGCAGTGCTTTGAATTGGCGCAGGCGGGGTCGGAGCTGGTGCGGATTACCGTGAACGTGCCGGAAGCGGCTGCGGCCGTGGGCGAAATCAAGAAGCGGCTGGTGGATGCCGGTTGCAACGTGCCGATTATCGGCGATTTTCACTACAACGGGCATGTGCTGCTGACGAAATTTCCAGACTGCGCGGCGGCGCTCGACAAATACCGGATTAATCCCGGCAACGTGGGACATGGACAGAGGCGCGACGAACAGTTCGCGACGATTTGCAAAGTGGCTCGCGATCACAATAAACCGGTGCGCATCGGCGTGAATGGCGGGTCGCTGAATCAAGAACTTGTGATGCAGAAGATGCAGGAGAATACGGACCGCGATCTGGGCAAGACGTCTGAAGAAATAATCAACGAGTGCATGGTGCTTTCGGCGTTGCAATCGACGGAGCTCGCGCTCGAATGCGGGTTGCGCAAGGATCAGATTATTATTTCGTGCAAGGTTTCTCGGCCGCACGATTTGATCGAGATTTATCGCGATCTGGCGCGGAAGACGGAGCAGCCGCTCCATCTTGGATTAACGGAAGCCGGGATGGGGGCGAAAGGGCTGGTGTGGTCGGCGGCGTCGATGGGAATTTTGCTGGGCGAAGGAATTGGCGACACGGTGCGCATTTCGCTCACGCCTCGGCCGGGCGGCGACCGTCGCGAGGAAGTGTATGCGGCGTGCGAATTGCTGCAGTCGCTGGGGCTGCGGACGTTTGCGCCGAGCGTGACGGCTTGTCCTGGGTGCGGCCGCACGACTAGCACTACGTTTCAAGAACTTGCGGAAAGCATTCAGGGTTATATTCGCGACAAGATGCCGGAGTGGAAGCGCGAGTTTGAGGGCGTGGAGGAATTGAAGCTTGCGGTGATGGGCTGCATCGTGAATGGGCCTGGTGAATCGAAGGCGTCGAATATCGGGATCAGTTTGCCGGGGACTGGCGAGGCGCCGAGGTGTCCTGTGTATATCGATGGACAGCATTTCACGACGCTCGAAGGGACTTACGACGAATTGTCGAGTGCGTTTCAGGCGCTTGTGGATGATTATGTTTCGACGAAGTATCGCAGGCGCGAGACGCCGCTGCCGGTGGCGGCGGGGATGGCCGATGCGCGAAAGACGCCTGCGCTTCGCGTGATTGCCTGAAAACAAAATTAAAAGACTTACCCTGCTATGACTGATGCTGTGGCGAACGCGACGCCCGAGTCGGCTGTTTCGCCGCAGCTCCGCGACATACATTCTTCTGCTCTCCCGCCGAATTGGCAGCGCGGTTTTTGGGCGCTGATCGTCACTCAGTTCCAGAACGCGTTTAACGACAACGCGATCAAATTCCTCGTCATTTACATCATCGTGGCGATGAATTTCCCAGAGAACCAGCGCGATTTTCTGGTGCTGGTGGTGGGCGCACTGTTTGCGCTGCCGTTTATTTTCTTCTCGATGACGGGTGGCTATTTCGCTGACCGTTACAGCAAGCGCAGCGTCGTGATCGGCACGAAGCTGATGGAAATTGTGGTGATGGCCGTCGCGATTGCGGGACTCGCGATGCGGAGTCTTCCGATTGAATGCGCGGCTGTGTTTTTGATCAGCACGCAGTCTGCGCTTTTTGGCCCTTCGAAGTACGGCCTTCTGCCTGAGTTGCTGCCGGAGCAAAAACTTTCCTGGGGTAACGGAATCATCGAGCTTGGAACATTTCTTGGCAGCATTTCGGCTGTGATGGCCGCTGGATTCTTGGCGGCGCATTATCGCGGACGGCCAGAAATGTCGGGCGCGATCCTTTTGGGATGCACGCTCATAGGGCTGGCCACGAGTTTTGCAATCTCGCGCGTGCCGGCGGCTGATCCGACGAAGCATTTTCGGTGGAACCCTCTCGGTGATCTTTTTTCCAATCTCAAGATTATCCGCGGCGATCGCGTTCTCAGCTGGGCCGTGGTGGGCAACACCTACCTGTGGTTCCTTGCAGCGTTGCTGCAATTCACGATCGTGATTTACGGGCACGACGTGCTGCACGTGGACGAAGCGCACATCAGCCTGTTGCAGGCGGCCGTTGGAATCGGAATCGGCGTGGGAAGTTTCGCAGCCGGCTACCTTTCAGGCGGAAAGATCGAGTACGGGCTGATTCCGATTGGTGCGATTGGCATGACGGTTTTCGGCGCGCTGCTTTATAACCCCGGCCACTCGCTGCAATCCGCAGCATGGCATCTTGGACTTCTCGGATTCTTCGGCGGATTTTTTGCGGTTCCTTTGAATGCGTTAATCCAGCATCGGCCGCGGCGGGAAGAGAAGGGCGGCGTGATTGCGGCGGCCAATTTGCTTTCGTTCGTTGGCGTATTTCTGGCGGCGGGCTCGTATTACCTGTTCGCGAGTGGACTTCACCAAACGGCGCGGGGCATTTTCCTGGATGGCGCGATCCTTACGGCGGTGATGACGATTTATGCCGTGTACCTGCTGCCGGATTCGCTTTTGCGGCTGGTGCTGTGGATGGTAACGCATTCGATTTACCGGATTCGCGTGGAGGGGCGCGAGAACATTCCGGAGACGGGTGGGGCACTTTTCGTTGCGAATCATATGTCGCTGGTGGATGCGTTGCTGCTGCTCGCGTCGACGGACCGGCCGATTCGGTTTCTGATGTACAAGGGGATTTACGATCTGCCGTTTGTGAAGCCTGGCGCAAAGATGATTCGCGCGATTCCAATTTCGTCGGAGCTGCGGCCGCGCGAGATGCTGCAATCGTTGCGCGAAGCGAGCAACGCGATTCGGGCCGGCGAAGTGGTTTGCATTTTCGCCGAGGGGCAGATTACGCGCATCGGGCAACTGCTTCCCTTCCGGCGCGGGATGGAACGCATCATGAAGGGCATCGATGCGCCGATCGTGCCCGTGAATCTCGATGGCGTGTGGGGCAGTATTTTCAGCTTCGAGCGCGGGCGATTCTTGTGGAAGATGCCGCGGTCGATTCCCTACCCGGTTACCGTGAGTTTCGGGAAGCCGATGGCAGCGACTTCGACGCCTTTCGAAGTGCGCGAGGCGGTGCAGCAACTGCAGACGGACGCGTACCGCTATCACAAGAAACGGATGCACACGCTGCCGCGCGCGTTTGTTCGCACAGCGCATGGTTCGCCTTTTCGCTTCGCGATGGGCGACAAGCGGCGAGCGCGGATGAGTTGGGGGATGGCGCTGCTGAGCGCGATTCTGCTCGCGCGACGGTTGCGCAGTACGTGGGCGGGGCAGGAAATGGTGGGGATCTTGTTGCCGCCGTCGGTGCCAGGCGCGTTGGTGAATTTTGCGGCGGTGCTGTCGGGGAAAATTCCGGTCAATTTGAACTACACGTCGTCGAACGAGACGCTTGAATCGTGCGCACAGCAGTGCGGCCTTCAGACCGTGATTACGACGAAGCTTCTGCTGGAGCGCATTCCGCTGAAGGTGCCCGGGAAAACTATTTTACTGGAAGAGGCAGCGGCGGCGCCGCGCATCGGCGAGAAAATCGCAGCGCTGCTTCTTTGGTTCCTCCCGGGCTACTGGCTCGAGCGGATTCTAAGCCACGCCAAGCCGAAGACGCTGGACGATCTTGCTACCGTGATTTTTTCGAGCGGGAGCACAGGCGAACCGAAGGGCGTGATGCTGACGCACTACAACGTCGCGTCGAACATCGAGCAGATGGGCCAGACCTTCATGCTGGAGCACAAGGACGTGCTACTTGGCGTGCTGCCGTTCTTCCATTCTTTCGGATTCACAGTGACCCTCTGGCTGCCCGCGGTGCTCGGTTGCGGCGTTGCATATCATCCGAGTCCGCTCGACCTGACGGCAGTGAGCGAACTGGTGCGCGACTATCGGGTGACGTTCCTTCTGGCGACTCCGACGTTTCTGCAGGCCTACCTCCGCCGCTGCTCGCCGGAAGACTTCGGCAGTCTGCAATTCGTGGTTGTGGGAGCCGAGAAATTGCCGGAGCGACTCGCGCTCGCGTTCGAGGATCGCTTCGGCATACGGCCGCTCGAAGGTTACGGCGCGACGGAGTGCTCACCGGTGATTGCGGTGAACACGCGGGATTTTCGCGCGCCTGGTTTTCGGCAAGTGGGCGCGAAACGTGGGCACATCGGCCATCCTTTGCCGGGCATCAGCGTGCGGATCGTCGATCCGGAGACGCGCGAGCGGTTGCCCGTTGGCGCCGCGGGCCTTTTACTGGTACGCGGACCCAATGTGATGAAGGGCTACCTTGGGAAACCGGAAAAAACGGCGGAAGTGTTGCAGGACGGCTGGTACGTCACGGGAGATATTGCTGCAGAAGACGAAGATGGCTTTCTTACGATCACTGACCGGCTCAGCCGGTTCAGCAAGATTGGCGGCGAGATGGTTCCGCACATCAAAATCGAGGAAAAGCTTCAGGAGCTTGCGGGCGCGACCGAGCAGAAGTTCGTCGTCACCGGAGTTCCTGACGGCAAGAAAGGCGAGCGGCTGGTAGTGTTGCACACGATACCGCCCGATGAATTGAAACCTCTCCTCGATCGCATGCCCGAGACCGGCTTGCCTAACCTGTGGACGCCGCGCGCCAATCAATTCTTTCACGTCGAGGAGTTGCCACATCTCGGGAGCGGCAAATTGGATCTGCGCCGCGTTCACGAGATGGCGGTCGATTTGTCTCCCGCCGAAGCGTAAGCCACGGCGATAACGCCGGTGAAGCGAACGCATACTGCGTGCGCTACTCTTCGCGCAGCGCGCGCATCGGGTCGACTTTTGTGGCGCGGTAGGCGGGGAGAATGCTTGCGACAAGCGCGACCATCGCCAAGAGAACCGAGACGCTGAGGAAAGTGAGCGGGTCGGATTCGCTGACTCCGAATATCAAGCTGGATATGGCGCGCTTGAGAGCAAGCGCTCCTGCGAGACCGAGAGCCACCCCGATTAACGCAGGCCGCATTCCTTCGGCGACAACCATGCGCAACACGTCATTGAGCTGAGCACCAAGCGCCATGCGAATTCCGATCTCGCGCTGGCGCTGCCGCACCGCATATGCAAACACGCTGTAAATCCCTACCGCCGCGAGGACGAGAGCCAGACCAGCAAACGCCGCGAGCAACAGCATACTGAAGCGCTGCTGCGAGAGCGAATCGGCGAGGATGTCGTCCATTGTGCGCACATCGCGCAACGGTTGATCGGGATCCTGTTGATGAACAGCAGCAGCCATCGCGGATGCCGCACTCGCTGGATCTCCGGACGTCCGCACGACCATTGCTTGATTCCAGAAGGTGATTTGGGCCAGCGGGACGTACACAGTTGCCAGCGATTTGCGCGAGTCGAGGCCTCGAAACTTCACATCGCCAGCGACACCAATCACCTCGCGGACCTTCCCTGGGTAAAACGAGAGAGTCAGATGCTTTCCAATCGGATTCTCATTCGGCCAAAACTCGCGGGCCATGGACTCGCTGATTACGATGGCGTCAGGGCTGTCGACCGTATCTATCTCGGAAAAATCACGCCCGGCAAAAAGCGGAATGCGCAATGCACGCAGGTACCCGGGCGAAATCGTTCGGACGGCCACTTCCGGTTGCATCGCGAACTCAACAGCGGGACGCCCTTCGATGGCAATCGGTTGCGTGGAGCCGTCATTTGTAAAAGGTAGCGCATCGATCGTGCCCACAGATTCCACGCCCGGTAGCGAACGAGTCCGTTCGACGAGCTGTTTGTAGAAATTGAGCTGCTGTTCGGGCTTGGGATACTTTTCGCGCGGCAGGGTCACGCGAAATGTGAGCACATTGTATGGATCAACTCCTGGCTTAACGTTGTGGAGCGCCCACAGAGTTCGAATCATCAGTCCCGCGCCCACGAGGAGCACGAGCGACAGCCCCACTTCGCAAATAACCAAGATATTGCGCGTGACGCGCCCACCGGAATCTGCGTCCGTGCGACCGGTGCCTTGCTTCAATGCTTCATTCACGTTGGTGCGAGCCAGCCGCCATGCGGGGGCGAGCCCTGCGATCACACCGGAGAGGATCGAAATCCCGAGTGTGAAACCTAACACTTTGGTGTCCAGACCTACCGCACCGGTCTGCGGAAGCTTGTCTCCGAAGAATGCAACGATCAGCGCGATTCCTTCATGCGCCACCAGCAAGCCGAGCGCGCCGCCCGCTGCTGAGAGCAACAACGTCTCTGCGAGGGTCTGCTGAATCACTCGCTGCCAGCTGGCTCCGAGCGCCGTGCGGATCGCAATCTCTTTGCGGCGCCCGAGTGTCTTAGCGAGGACCAGGTTGGCTACGTTGGCGCACGCGATCAGCAGCACAAACGCGACGGCGCCAAGTAGTACGAGAAGCGCAGGTCGCACATCTCCGACGAGATCTTCACGCAGCGGCACGATCGTCGCGCCCCAGCCTTTGTCGTCTTCGGGATATGCTTGCTCGAGCCGCGCGGAGATCGTATTCATTTCGGCTTGTGCTTGCTGCAGGCCTACGCCGCGCTTCAGCCGCGCGATTACGAGATAGTTGTGGTTGTTGCGGACCGCGCGATCTTTATCCGTCCAGCCGAGCGGAACGAAGTATTCGCCCTGATAGAAAAAGTGAAAGTGCGCAGGCATTACGCCGATGATCGAATAGGGCAGTCCATTGAACGTGAGATTCTTGCCGATCACTTTCGGGTCGGCGCCAAAATGGTTCTGCCAAAACGGATAACTCAGGACGACCACGTTTCCGTGACCGTTCGTGTCTTCTTCGGAAGTGAAAGCGCGGCCCTGCACCGGTGTGACCCCGAGTAACTGGAAAAATTCGGACGACACAACCATTCCCTGCACCGCTTCCGGCTGGTCTTTTCCAGTGAAGGTCATGGTCGTGGGATGAAAAATCGACATCGCGTCAAAGACACTGCTCTGCTTCTGCCAATCGAGATAGTTCGCCGGCGAGACCGCGAAAATTTTCATACCCGGGAAGCTTTTTGGCGGCGGGACGTGGTAGACCATCGCGATGCGCCCAGCGTCGCTGTATGGCAGCGGTCGCAGCAGCACTGCATTGACGACGCTGAAGATCGCGCTATTGGCGCCGATTCCGAGCGCCAGGACGATGATCGCGCCCAGTGCAAACCCCGGATTCTTGCGCAGCACACGGAAGGCGTATTTCAGATCTTGCCAAATATTGTTCATTCGGGCCTCTTATCGTGCGCGGTTCCTCGCGCGGCGTCGGACTGTCAAAAGATGTAACGAAGGCAGGGCATGTTTTGTTCCAGCGATTCGGCACGGAACCTGCTGAAAACATGTGTCATACCGTTCGGAGTGTCGAATAGTCGCCTCCGAGCGTTCATTCGCGGGATGGTATGTTCGCGCACGGGCAAAGTACTCTGTCATGGCTCGGGCACTCCTGGGATACTTTTGAAGTGCAAGATACTGCCGTTGACCCGGAATTTTCTTCTGTTCAGCGATTTTGTATTGAGACTGAACCTCTCGTCGCGTAAAATGGCAAAGCTGGAGAATCTTTCGGTATGCAGAGACGAACACACAACTCGTTGCTTGGATCGGCGTTTCTAACGCTTGTCTGGGACTGCACCCGAATGGCATCCAGTCCCTCACGGTAGTTCGATCGCCTCGAAGCTGATTCACTCCAAGCAACCACCACCGTAACGAGTGTAGCTGTATTTTCATGCGCCCTGAGATTCCCGATCGGACCGGCAAAGTTTTGCGCCGGAGGCGCAAGCCGGAGTGTGCCTGCAGCACTTCTAGAAAGGGAAAGACGCAGATGGATGTGCGAATCAAGAACGGTACTCCGTTGCATGGCAAATCGCTGTGCGATACGTGCTCGCGCGCTCACATCGCCCGAGGATTCGGCGAGGGAGAGGTGCTGGTAATTTGCCAGGCCACCTCGCCTGAGCATCGCGTGCGGTATCGCGTCCGCGAGTGCAGCAACTATTTAGATCTACAGCGCGAAACGCTCTACGAGATGAAACAAATCGCGTGGGTGCTGATGCCGCGCGAGGGCAAGCGTAAGGCGGGATTTGTGCCGGCGCGCGATAGCGAAGCTGAATCGGAGATCGAGTTGATCTTGAACGAACCGGAGTGAGGAGAGGAGGTGCTCATGTTCATCGTTGTTGCAGCCGTTATTTACTGGGTTGTCCGGTTCGCACTGCCCCGCATACGTGCGTGGGTTGCGCAGCTGAAAGCGGAGCCAGCGATGATCGCGCTTCGAATTCCGATTGCGCGTCCGGTTAAAACCCAACCAGACACGCTGTGCAACTACTGCCTGTACGCGCACATCGTGCACGGATATGGCACAGGCGAAGAAATGATCGCGTGCGGTTACATGTTCCCGGCGAGAGAAGTGCTCTTCCGGGTGCATGAATGCACCGACTACAGACCGAAGCGTGAACGCAACCGCGTGGAAATCGCGAGTGAGAGAGCAGTGTGTATCCTGCCTCTCGATGAAACGGCAACTGATTTCCACGCGGTAGCTGCCGCACGCGACGGGGAGGGCGAAAGTTGAATCGTCCTATCACTAAGCGAACCGGGCAGGGCCGCGATTTTTTTTGGATACTTGCGAAGTCGTGGCCCTGATCCGGAAAAACCTGCCGGTCTTAAGACCGGCGCTACAAAAGCGTCTTAGAAAATTGCCAGCTTCACGTGCAGAAATTTCTTCGGATTCTGGCGGAAATCGCTGACCATCAGGCGCATATCGCCGGCGAGACCGCTGAAATTGTCGTAGAACGCGGGATCGCCGAAGAATTTGCCAATCGTGCCTTCGTTTGTATTCATCTTCGCGGTGGCTTCGCGGAAGTTGGCGGAAGCGTCCTTCAAGTTCGTATAGAGCGCGTCGTCGGTGGTGAGCTTGCCAAGCGTGCCTTTGCCGGCGCGAACGTCGGCAAGCAATGCGTTCCCGTTGTCCATCAGCTTTTTCGTGTTGTCGTACATTGCCGGATCGTAAACGAGTTTTCCAAGGGTGCCTTGTCCCCCGCGCACGGCCGCGATCACATTTTGCGCGTCGCCGATGGAAGCATTGACGCGATTGTAAAGCTCGTCTGACTTCAGCAATTTTCCGGCTGTTCCTTCGCCGCGCTGGATGCCAGCGATGAGGCCATCTACTTTCGCAATGGTATCGTTTGCATGGTCGTAGACGCCCGGATCGTTGAGGAGTTTGCCGAGCGTGCCCTGGCCGTCATTCACTTTGGTGAGGATGGCGCTGACTTGTGTAGAGAGATCGCCGAATTTTACGACCAGGTCGCTCATCTGCGGCTGCTGTCCGCCGGGCAGGATGCCGTTGTTCGGGATCTGCGTGCCAGTGAGACCGCGCTTTACGGTAACGTAGCGATTTCCGAGCAGACCTTCGGTGATGAGGCTGGCGGTTGAATCTGTACGGACATCCTTCTGAAACTTTTTCTCGATGCGCAGAACGAGCGTTATGTTGTGCTGGTGATCCTGCGGCTGCGGCGTCAACTGAATCGACTGCACGCTGCCGATCTCGACGCCGTCGAGCCGGACGGGCGCGCCCACCTGCAGACCTTCGACTTCGGGTAGATAGGTGATCACGCGGTACTTCGGCCCGAGGATTCCCGCGCCGGTCACATAAAAGATCGCGATCGCGAGGATGAATAATCCCGCGAGCACGAAGAGTCCTACGCGAAGTTCTGTCCAGCTGAGCTGCTTCCGTTGCACCATTGCTTTTCCTCCGTTGTTGCGTCCTGCCGGCCGAACTATTCCGCCGATGCCAGATATTTTTTTAGGTACTCGTCCGATGAGTTCAGCATCTCATCGGCCGGACCTTCGAAATATACTTTCCCATCGCGCAGCACTATCACGTTGGTCGCGAGCGATTGGGCGCGCGTTCCATTTCCGCCGAGGCGTTCCACGCGATTATTCGCTTTATCGAAGCGGAAATTCGCGAGGCCGAACGCGTCCTGCACGCGATGCGTCGCGAGAAGTGACGTGACGTTTTGCGTGTCGCGATCGCGCAGGATCAGGGTGATGATCGTTTGCGACGTGACCGGATCGAGGCCCGCTGTGGGCGAGTCATAGAACACGATGGGCGGTCTATCGACGAGAGCGCGCGCCATCGAAACCCGGCGGCGCATGCCGCCCGAAAGCTCCGCAGGGTATTTCTCGATCGCCTCTTCCATTTCTACGAACCGCAACGTTTCGCGGACTCGCTTGTCGATCTCTTCTTCGGCCACGTTCTCTTCGCGCAGCCGGAAAGCAACGTTCTCCTCGACTGTAAGTGAATCGAAGAGCGCGCTCTCCTGAAATACGAATCCGATACGGCGCCGAAAGTCGAGAAGTTCATTCTCGGTCATTCCGGTGATTTCCTGCCCGGTGACCATAATCTGCCCGGAATCGGCGCGCATCAGGCCCGCGGCGAGCTTCATGATAAGGGTTTTGCCGGAACCGCTTTCGCCGAGGAGAACTTTCGTTTCGCCCGACGATACCTGAAACGAAATCCCATCGAGAACGTTCCCTTCATCGAAACCGACGCGCACATCCTTGAATACGATTAGCGGTTCGCCCGGACGCGGATCCTTCATCGTCGCGATCCTGATGGACACCGGAGTTTGCAGTTCATCGTTTGAACGATGGATGGAGACGATGTGGTGCCGACGACGAAAAAGCTACCTGCGCAGACGTTCGCGGGAAGGACCCCGACGATCATTCGAAGATTATAGATGGAAATCAGGCGGATTCGGAGTGCGGGATTCCGCATGCCCTCTATTTATGAAACATGAACAACAGCAATCGCGACAAGAAGAAGTCTCCAACCAGCACGAGCACTGATGAGATGACCACCGCGGATGTGGTCGCTCGACCGACGCCCTGCGTTCCGCCGCGAACCCGCAAGCCCTGGTAGCATCCAACCGTCGCAATGATCAGGGCGAACATCACTGGCTTCGCAAAGCCCTGAACCAAATCGCCGAAATCGAGCGCGTCGATCGCGCGCGTCCAGAATTGCACAGGCCCAAGGCGCAATGTGAAATAGGCGACGATGAAACCTCCGATAAGGCCCACAAAATCAGAAATCGCCGTAAGCAACGGCAGCATCGTGACGGTGGCAATCACGCGCGGCGTCATGAGCTTGCGAATCGGATCGGTGCCCAGCGCGCGCATCGCGTCCACCTGTTCGGTGACGACCATGGAACCGAGCTCGGACGCCATACCGGAAGCATTGCGACCGGCCACAAGCAGGGCTGTGATTGCCGGCCCAAGCTCGCGGACGAGAGCGAGCGAAACCGCATCGCCAGTGAGCGCCGTTTCACCGAACCGTTCGAACTGCGATGCGGTTTGCAGCACCATCACACCGCCGATGAAAAAACCCGTTAGGACAACGATCGGCAGCGATCCCACGCCAATGAGATCCATCTGCTCGAGCGCATCAAACCAATAGTGCGGCGGCGTAACAATGTTGGTGATTGACTGAAAGGTGAGAAGCGAATAATCCTGCACCGCGAAGACTAGGCGCTTAAGCGCGTCCCCGATGATCGACGGGAGTGACTGCGTTTCACTGGCTTCGAGCATCGTGTCTGGACGCCGGAAAAACGGACGCGTCCGCGGCTATCGAAGCGTAGCGTCGCAAGAGAGTTGCGTCAAGCAATCATCGTCAGCGACGAAAACGGCTGCGGCTTTACTTTACGCGCGTGAATGCGTCCGGTAGAATTGTGAGTTTGCCCGGTGTGACGGGCAGGATGCGGGGAGCATGCTTCGATTCGTCAGCGCAGGGGAATCGCACGGGCAGGCTCTGATTGCGTGGATTTCCGGCCTGCCGCTGGGCGTGCCGGTTGATACCGATTTTATTCAGCGCGAATTGCATCGACGACAACTAGGCTATGGACGCGGCGGTCGGCAGCGGATCGAGAAAGATCAGGCGGATATTCTCGCTGGAGTGCGGCACGGAAAGACCATTGGCGCACCGATCGCGGTTCGCATCGAAAATCGAGACTGGGCGAATTGGGAAAAGGCGCTGCCTGTTGAGGACACAGAGGGCGCAGATTCTTTGTCGGCAGGTACAAAAGGCACGCAGCGTCCTCTCACGGCACCGCGGCCGGGGCATGCCGATCTCGCGGGCGCGCTGAAATTCAACTTGCATGACGCGCGCTACATTCTCGAGCGCGCGTCGGCTCGCGAAACCGCGTCGCGGGTGGCGGCGGGCGCGTTTGCAAAGCTGCTCCTGCATCAATTTGGTGCGACGGTGCTGAGCCACACGGTTGCAGTCGGTCATGCGCGGCTTGAACGCGATGCGGAGTGGGCGGAAATTGAAGCGGTTTGCGACAATCTGGATTCGCCGCTCCGTTGCGTCGATGGTGAGACGGAAACGCGGATGAAAGCAGAAGTGGACCACGTGCTTCGCGCGGGCGACTCGGTGGGCGGTGTTTTCGAAGTGGTTGCTCGCGGAATTCCATCAGGTCTCGGCAGCCACGCACAGTGGGACGAAAAACTCGATGCGCGGATCGCGCGTGCTGTGATGTCGATTCAAGCGGTGAAGGCTGTCGAAATCGGCACGGGCATCGCCAATGCGGGCAGCTACGGCTCCGAAGTGCAGGATGAAATTCGCTACGAGGCTTCGCGGAAGCGATTCGATCGCTCGTCAAATCGTGCCGGCGGAATTGAAGGAGGCATTACGAATGGACAAGACGTAGTAGTGCGAGGATACCTGAAGCCAATTTCGACTCTAAGGCGCCCGCTGCTCACCGCCGACCTGAACACGAAAGAAGCGGTGAAGGCGGCTTACGAGCGCTCGGATGTTTGCGTGGTGCCGGCGGCGGGAGTGGCCGGCGAAGCGATGATCGCGCTTGAGCTGGCGTCCGCGTTCCTCGAGAAATTTGGCGGCGATTCTCTCGAGGAAACACGGCGAAATTTTGAAGGATATGAGCATCAACTGGACGATTTTTAATCGCGGAGCGGAATTGAGGAACTATTCTAGATGATTCATCCGATTGTGAAATACGGCGACCCGGTACTGGA
>DATNKB010000202.1:0-4826 GCA_035603595.1 Candidatus Dormiibacterota bacterium | reverse complement strand
TCAGAAAAGCCTCCGCTCTGGATTAAACCGCTGCCTGTCTCTTGGTTCGGGATGTGATGCCGACGAATTCGGAACGGTCCACGAATTTGAGAGATTTTTGCGGCACCTGGAATCCTAGAGAAGTACCCAACCGCGTCCGTATTCTACGAAAAACCGAAGCCACCCATTCTAAGGCGCAGCGGAATCCGCGTTTTCACTCCGCTCCAGCGCCGCGCGATCCCAATTCGCGAGATTCGCCGCCGCTTCGTAAGTCGACTCGCAGAAATCGAGCAGTGCGGCTCGCGGGTCGGCGGCGTTTCGCACGTCGTCATACATCAGCAGGAACTCCTTCAGCTTCTCATCGTACCGGGCCTGCGCGGGCTTCACCGCATATTCATTGAGCCTCTGCGGTTCCGGCGCAGCGTAAGAATAAAATGCCGGGTTTTCCATGCCGCCGCCGCCCGGCCACCAACCCACGCTGCTCACCTCGTGCGAATACGCCTCCCGCGTAATTTTATCCGCGCCTGGCCGTTCCGGCGCCCGCCGTCCCGAAAATCGCGTCACCGCCAGATCGAAACTGCCCCAGAAAAAATGCACGGGGCTGTCCTTGCCGATAAATCGTCCGCGAAACTCCTGAAAAAGCGGATTCAGCGCCACCAGGATATGAAAAAAACGCTCAGCATAAGCGGGATCGTACGACGCGTGCGTTGTGTCCTGATCGAACCGAATCGGATTCGGAACTTCCACCGGCATCGGCCAGATCTTCACGTCGATTCCCAATGATTTCAGCGACGCCATGAATTCCTTGTAAAAACTCGCCACACTCTTCGGCCCAAGGTCGAGCACATCCGTCTCGCCCGTGCTGGTCTCAATCCGCAGCGCATGTTCGATGAAATCGAATTCAGCCTCGAAAGCTCCCGCTTGGTACGGAATCGCGGAAGTCGTCAAGCCGCGCCCGCTGACGTAAAACGGCACCTCCCACCAATGATTAATGAACGGGCTGAGCGCCAGCCGCACCTTCCCCACGATCTGCGTCCACAAGTGCAGCGTCGCGCAAGTGTCTTTCCACTCGGCATACGGCAATGCCGGCCACATTAGCTCTTTAGGAGGTGCGGTTTCGGTTGTCATGCGATGCTCCTGGAAGTTTTCTTGCACGTCGAAATTCATTCGCCACTTGCTTCGCCATTTCCTCGCTATCGAATCACGGCGGACAAAGCCATCACAGCGCCCATGAGTTTCGCTTATTCAAGCCGAACGTTCAAATGAAACATCGCATATCATAGTTACGCAAAATCATGGCCCAAACCCGTCTCCTGCAAGCTCACTCACCGAGCTCAATCGCGCGCCGGATTCGCAGCCTTCGCCTGCGCGAGCTTCCCATCGATACCGTCGAACTCGCGAAATTCCTCATCGGCAAGTCGCTCGTACACGAAATTCCGCGGGGCCGCCTCAGCGGACGAATTGTCGAAACTGAAGCCTACCTGGTTGGCGATGCGGCCGCGCACTCCTTCCGCGGCCTCACTCTCCGCAACAAATCGCTTTTTCTCACGCGTGGCCACGCCTACGTATATTTCGTCTACGGAAATCATTTCATGCTGAATGTTTCAGGAGGCAAACAGGGAATTGGCACAGGAGTTTTGATTCGCGCCGTCGAACCACTCGAAGGCATAACCATGATGAAGCGCGCGCGCCACACCAAGCAAATACTCGATCTGGCGCGCGGTCCCGGCCGGGTAGCTTCAGCATTTCGTATAAATCGCAAATTAGACGGCCTGAATCTGGTCGACGGCGAAGGTCCGCTCTGGCTGGGCTCAGCCGTCCGAAAAACGGGCCCAATCGGTGAAAGTATCCGCATCGGAATCACGAAGGACGCCGATCGCGTCCTTCGGTTCTACGAACTTGGCAGCCCCTTCGTCAGCGGCCCAAAGCGCCTCAACAACGCAGGAAAGACATAGCTCAGCCCCCTCCAGATCGATTTCAGATCGGCATGACCTGAGGTCTTTGACTTCGAACTATCGTACGGCGCTACCGTCGCTATTCCAATTCGTCACGGCTGCGATTCAAAACCGCGTCGCCCAATCCGCCCACGCGTTTTCCCTTTTCACTCCGCTGCCTTTTCCGTAGAATCCTTGGTTGTTCCCGTGCCGAGGTAGCTCATCGGTAGAGCGCGGCCCTGAAAAGGCCGGCGTAGGCAGTTCGATTCTGCCCCTCGGCACCATACCACTTCCAGGCAGCACCCTGCCTCCAGCAGCCCCGTTTCCGGAAACTATTTAGCTCGCGCTCAGCTGGACCAAAACTATGTCTTGCGGAATTTACGAATGAGGCAGGCAGCGCCGAAACCGGTTGAGAGCAAAATGAAAGTACCGGGTTCGGGAGTCGAAATCGGAGTTGAGTTGCCCGGCCCAGGAAACACCCCGCCCGTCGCTGGAATAATGGGCGCGGACAAAATTCCCGGCCCGCCAATCGTCCCACCAACACCGCCTCCCGCACTGGCGAGTGTGAAAGACGGTACCGCGTTGGCCGGTGTGCCGCCGCCCCCGATCTCACCCCCGATTGACGCGACGAATGGCTCGATGATCTCGTAGGGAACTGGTGTGTCCAACAGCTGCGGTTCCGGGTCGCCTGCCAGTGAGACCGGCATGCGCGGTTCGTCGGAGATTTGGTTGCCGCAGCGAGTCCGTGAAATGTGCTGGCCATCAGTGATCAATGTTTCCCCAACAGCGAGGCGTAACTTCTTCAACGTCCAGAAGACATCGTTGCCTTTTCGATACGAAACGTACACGAAGCGAGCTTCTTGCACCTGGAAGACGCGCGCATTCGCCAGATCAAACGCAGCATAGTGCGCCGCGACTACCGGATCATGCGCCACCGCCGCGCGAAGCTCCGCCGCGCTCGCTACGCCGCCAGGGATGATCGAGTAGGGATAAACCGGCCGCCTGTTGGCTGCAGCGCGATCGCGAAGAGCAGTAGAGACTGCAAGAGGAGGGAACTCAAACGGAGAAATGGCGGTACCGCCCCGACGAATCGAATTATCTCGGCCGCCGGCACTCGACGTCGCGCCCGGCTTCAAGAACGACCAGCCCAGAAGAGCTACGAAAGCCAGAACCGCCAGCGCTTCGAACCGCCAAAAGTAAAACTTCCTGAAAAACCGTTTCCCAAGACTGGGCCCCAAGTACTTGTCCCCTTTTCAAACCGATCCCGCAGACAGCGCGTGGACCCCGACCCCGGTGAATAACAAAGCAATCGCGAGACCAACCTACTTCATCGGTTTTGAGGGGCTAACAAGCGATTTAAGACGGTTGGTGTACACAAAAGATATCTCTCGCTCACTCAAGACGAGGCTTTCACATGACGTGACTTTAGCGGCCGTGTACTAGGCCGCATAGCCGTCGCAGAGCCTGGCTTGGCCCGCGGCAAGGCATCAAGCTCGCGCCGCGGCAAAGTGGACAAGAGCGGCCAGTAGGCGCGAGAATGAAGAGTCCGATGGAATCCGCGCTCAAACCGGGACAGCTCGTTCGAGTCAATCTCGCCGGCATGCAAGTCGAGAGCGTCACCTTCCATGCTGCCGTCACAGACGCGGTAGGAAATATCGTGAAGCAGACCTCCGAGGACCCGCCGAAGTACCTCGTCCGGCTACTCTTCTCGTTTCGTGGCATCAATGAAGTAGAGGTTTCCGCCGACCGCATCCACGCAGGCTAGGCTCATCTTCGTGCCGAGCCGCCGGGCAGGGTTCGATTATGGTCTGCCCGACTGTGAAAGTTAGCCGGTGAATTTGCGCAAAATAAGCGGTAGGCTTATTTTGCTATTTCATCAAATTCACGGCCCGTCGGGTGATCCGGGAGCATGGACGACCTTTTCAAGCAGGCGATGTCGCTTTCGCTTTTCGGTAAGTGCGTTGCCGCCATTCTGGGCATGCTACTTATCCACGCCGGATTCCGAGTCCTCGAGCAGACGCTGCCGCGCCGTTTTGGTCGTGCCGATTCTCGCTATAGAGTTCGCAAATTCGTCGTTTTTTCCGGCTACATCACGATTCTGCTCTTTCTCGCCCTGCTCTTTGAGGATCGCTTGGGCAGGCTCGGCTTCGCCCTCGGTCTGGTGGGCGCAGGCGTTGCGGTAGCCCTCCAGGACGTCCTGGCCAGCCTCGCAGGAGCCTTTGCCATCGGGTTTTCAAAGCTGTACATGCCGGGAGACAGAGTTCAGATCGGCGATAGCAGAGGCGACGTAATCGATATCGGCCTCTTGCGCACGACTTTGATGGAAACAGGAAACTGGGTCAGCAAGGATATGTACAACGGCCGGATCGCCCGCATCCCCAATAGCGCCGTCTTGAAGGGCCCTGTTTTTAATTACTCGCAAGGGTTCCAGTTTATCTGGGACGAAATCAAGGTAGTATTCACGATCACCAGCGATTGCCAGTTCGCGAAAGAGATGCTTACGCGGATAGCCAAGGAAGTGATCGGGGACTATCTGGCAGAGGCGCAGACTTCCTGGAAAGCCGTGAGCGACTACTATGAAACCGCGAGTCCTTCCTTGAAGCCTGCGATTACGCTCACCGTGAACGGCGGAAACCTGGAATTCCTCGTCAGCTACATCGTGGACTACACCAAACGAACCACTGCGCAAGATCAGCTGTTCACGAAAATTGTGCAGGAAGTCGCTAATAGCAATGGCCGGTTACAGTGGGGTTCCGCGGCTACTCCCGCTGTTCCTGCCGCCACTCCAGGCACCGCCCCGCAGTTAGCTTTGTCGGCCACCGAAGGAACGGCCAAGGCGGCAGCTTCCCACTAGTGGGTCACCTGGTTCTTCTTTTTACTTCTCTTATCTGGCTTCTGCCGTCTTGGCTAGCT
>DATNKB010000201.1:0-6063 GCA_035603595.1 Candidatus Dormiibacterota bacterium | reverse complement strand
GAGGATTTCGACAGCAACTGCGTCAACGAAAACGACGTCACCCCCTGCACGAGCGTCGCGCAGACCACCGCCAGAATGATTGGCATCAGGAGTTGCCGCTGGTGCTTGCCGATTACGTTGTCGATCAGAAATTTTGTCGAGCCGGGAAGGACCAGACCCGCGACGCGGTTGATCAACATCAGCCCGAAGCCCAGCGCCAGAACCGCTTTGCGTGGCTCGATAAGCTCCCAGACATCCGGCAGAAGCTTCCATGCGCCTTTCGACTTTTCAGACTTGCTACGGCCTCGAGGGCCGCGTTCGGCATCCATTCGGCGTTTTAGTCCTGTGCCTTGGCTATTGAATCTCGTGGCGCACCCTATCCACTATACTCTGATGCCGGCCACGGGCCGTTTGACCCAACGGCTATCGACAGAAAGCATTTTGCGGTCGCTATGCGCGCAGTGCTAGACTTTGGGCATGGCTAAGAAAAAGACCATCCGCAAAAAGAAAACAGCAAAAGCCGCCAAGCCGGCGCGCAAAACCAAAATCACATCCCGGGCGAAGGCTTCTGCAAAAACAAAAAAAGCTGCTCCCCGCAGGCGTCGCTCCCGCAGCACCCAAATCACCGAACAGCCGGTCGCCCAGATTCGTCAGGGAGTGGGATTGTCCGCAGAAGGAGGGCAATCGGGCGACATCCAGGGATTGTCCGGAATTGAAGACGTCGATTCTGAAAGTGTTCGGGAGCTTGCTGAAGAGGGACAGGATTTCGAGGCGGGAATTGTCAGTGGAGTTGAGAACGCGCCGGATCCTGATGTTTCCGAAGTAAGGACCCACGAAGTGCCCGAAGACGACGTCCCCGAAGAATACCGCAATCAGAATTAGACCAATCAGAATTAGGCCAACCGATCATTCAGCTTGGCTGTCGGGAGTTTCCTGTCCGGGCAGCACCACGGGATGCGCGCTTACCGCAACTAGCCCCACTCCGCTCATGAAGAAAAAACCGGCAAGCAATGACGCAAAAGGAAATGCCTGCTCGGCCTTTAGCGCCGCCTCAGTTCGCCGAATTCTTGTGGCGTGCAGCTCAGCTCTTTTCTGCATCACCCGCGCGATATCCTGATGGGCGAATAGAACGATTCCAATCAGAGCCAACAGGAGACCGGGTATCGCTGAGCGCTTCATGTTTTACGTTCCTTTCGCGTTTCTTTTTGTCGCGGAACAGGCCCGGAGTCCTGGGCTCCGGGCCTGTCTCGTGACGCCTGCTTCCCTCCACAAACAGAAAATCCGAATCAGCCTTGCCGTGCAGCCTTGGCCCGATTTGCGCGCTGTTCTACCTCTTCCTCGGCTGTGAGCGCTTTCACGAATTCATCAGCTTCGCGGGCCGCAACTTCTTTGGCGATTCCGTAACGCTCCTGCAGACGGCCGATCAATTGTTCCCGCCGTCCTGCGATGATGTGCAGATCGTCGTCGGTCAATTTGCCCCACTTTTCACGGACTTCGCCCTTATACTGCTTCCACTTTCCTTCTAGTTGGTCCCAATTCATTGTGCCGGCCTCCCGGTTCCAAGTTATCGATTCCCACTTTTTCAAGAGGAAGAAGATGCTGGGAATCAGTTGTTCGGTGTCAGCTTCATGTCTCATTTGATTCATCTGCCGTTATGCTCTCGATCACTTTCTGAGCTTTCTCTCTGCTCACACACGAGTGGTGCAATGCGTTGGCCAAGTGGCGCAATACCTAAAGCTCTTTGTTTCCATGGGATTGAGCGGGCACGGGCAGGTGATATCCGAGGGGGTCGCCGAGTAATTTAGGCGAGCGGTTCGCCCTTTCTTCCGGTGGGTACAATCTTCGCGGTGGTAGCAAAGTTGACAGGGACTCTCCTATACACGTTACCGAAGCCCTTTTCGGCCCTGCACTCTTCTTGGACCTTCGTCCAGTTGTTTGCAGCGCGGCCAGGCGGGATAGTGGAGCGGTAGCTCTAGCCAGTTTCGGCAGCTCATGGAGAACCGCTTGCGTCGCGCAAATACTTGTCTCCTAGTGATCCTGCTCTGCGTTCAGATTGGTTGTGGCACAAGCAACGGTTCGGGGAGAAAAGATCCGCCACCACCGGCCGTTTCGGTGGCGCTGTCCGCTGCCTCCCCCGATGTACGCCTGGGCGCCACGGACCAAGTGACCGCTACGGTGACTGGCTCCTCGAATCAAAATGTGAGTTGGTTCGTGAACGCCATCGCTGGCGGAAATGCCACGGTGGGAACGATCAGCGCTTCAGGAGTTTACAGCGCACCAAGCGCGATGCCGTCTGCAGGCACAGTGACGATCAAAGCCGTCAGCGCCGCGGATTCCAGCGCAACCGCCACGACCACCCTCACGCTATGGAATCCGCCCCCGACGCTCGGCAGCCTAAGCCCTCAATCCTTTGCAACCGGCGCATTCACGCTCACTATAAACGGCGGCAATTTCGTCAACGGCGCGCAAGCCCTGTTCGCGGGCGCGGCCCTCAGTACAACCTTCATCTCCGCAACAAAGCTTACGGCCACCGGCTCAGCGCTCACGGCGGGAACCTTCCCAGTCACGGTGCAGAATCCGAATCCCGGCTCGAGCCAATCGAATTCGATAAATGTTCAAGTAACCTCCAATATCCCTCCGCCACCGCCCAGCGCTTGCAGCGTGATGGCGCCTGGCCAAGGCGGCAGCCTCAACGGTTTCGTCCCGTTCCCGGCGGACAATCTCTGGAACAAAGACATCTCCTCCGCGCCAGTCGACCCCAATTCGGCCGCGCTGATTAATTTCATCGGCGCGTCGGTAACGATCCACCCAGACTTCGGTTCCGGCCTTTATCAGGGCTCAAGCATCGGAATTCCGTACGTGGTCGTAGATTCGACGCAGTCATTTGTACCGATCAACTTCACCGCTTATGGCGATGAAAGCGATCCAGGACCAATGCCGGTGCCAGCGAATGCGCCGATTGAAGGTTATCCAAATCCGGGGAATGGCGACCGCCATGTGCTCGTCCTCGACAACAACAATTGCTGGCTGTACGAACTCTTCAGCGCGTCAGCCGGTTCGGGTGGCTCATGGAATGCCGCTTCGGCCGCCGTCTGGGATTTGCAAAACGACGAGCAGCGCCCGTGGACCTGGACCTCCGCTGACACCGCAGGCCTGCCAATCTTTCCGGGTCTCGTCCGTTACGATGAAGTTACCGCCGGACATATCAACCATGCGATTCGGTTCACATTGCAATTCAGCCGCGCCGCGTTTGTCCCTCCCGCGTCGCACTGGGCCGCCACCTCCACGCAATCCATGGCCGCGCCAATGGGGATGCGCCTGCGACTCAAATCGAGCTTCGACGTCTCCACGTTTTCGCCGACCAATCAGGTGATCCTCAACGCCATGAAGAAATACGGAATGATCATGGCGGACAACGGCTCGTCCATGTACATCAGCGGCGCTCCGGACGATCGCTGGAGTAATGACGACCTGCATTCACTCGGCAGCGTAACCGCCTCCGATTTTGAGGTCGTCGAAATGAATCCGATTTACACTTCGTCGAACGTGCCGACCGGCGCGTCGCCTTCAATTTCGAGCTTCACGGCAACGCCTTCGACAACTTCTGCAGGCTCCGCCGTGACGCTGAATTGGAGTGCCTCGGGTGCTTCGTATTTCGTGATTTCACCGAGCATCGGCGCGGTGCGGGGGAAAAGCGTGAAGGTAAGCCCATCTCAAACCACCACATACACTCTAGCAGCGACCAATCAGTTCGGACGCACCACTGCTGCGGTCACAATAACAGTGCAGTGATCTTTCGGGCGATGGCTAGTTACAGGCTGTCAGTTTTCCCTAGCCGTTTGCGGCTCGGGATAGATTCTTCGGCTCAGGCCTCAGCAGGGGATTGCGCCGCGCCGTGTTCCGCACTCGAGGCGCTCCGTCGCAATCGATGGTGTCGGCCGGAGTATACGTCGCCTCTCCGTGGCAAGCCCGGCATCGCAAATTGAACGAACTGGAGCGAAGTTCCGTCACCTCAGTCGGTTCCGATTCTCCCATTTCCTTCTGTTTACGGACTTGCGATGCCGAAAGCGGAATGGGCTGACGGCAATGAATGCAAAGGACACCGCGGTATTGCTCCTTACTGGCTTCAGCGATCATTTGTAACCTCTCGTAGGAGGGGGCCCGGAACTGAAATTGAAGAGGGCGGATTCTAGCCCCTTAGCCAGTCCAAGTCCAGGGCCAATTCTCTGAAAAAATTAGCCAGAATTTACAGCTGGATCATTGAACGGTAATAGTAAGCATCTAGTCTGACGAAGTGATAGGAACATCTCAACGAAAATCGGCAGGCCCGGTAAGTCCTCTATCCTCAGAGGATTTCGAGCAATTGCTCTGCCTCGCGGCTGCAAATTCTGCCGTGATGCGCGATAGATCAGCTGGCGCGAGGTCAATCTCCGAAAGTCGTGAATTTGGTCCAATCGGAGAAACAGCCGGAGTTGTGTGGCATGTGCTTGGGCCCGGCTACATTTGCGCTGCTGATCGAAACCATCGCAGTGCCCGAGAGCCTGTTTTTTATGGCTGTTGGTTGGCTCGCCCGCGAAAATAAAATCACGATCGAGCCCCATGACGGCGATTACGAAATGCGGCTGACATAGGTCCGCGTTGCAATCCGTCCCGAAACATGGCCTGCTTGAATCTCTGACGCAGCACCAGTAAGATGCTGCGCAACTTTCGATTCGAGGCGGCCAACTTGCACTTGGACCTTTCGATGAAGAGTGAAATCGACGCAATCTCACCTTTCGTCGATGAATTAATGCTCAAGATTCGCGAAAATCATTGCGATCCGGGCAGCGAATTCGCGATCGAGCTGGCGCTTCGCGAAGCCCTCGCTAATGCAGTCCTTCACGGCAACCGCGAAGATTCAGGAAAAAAAGTCCACGTTCGTTGCGAGTGTAACGACAAAGTGGGCGTGTCGCTGGTGGTTCGCGACGAAGGCCCAGGCTTCGATCCCGCCGCTGTGCCCGACCCGCTCGCTCCCGAAAATCTCGGAGCCGAGCACGGGCGAGGCATCCTGCTGATGAAGCAGTTTATGGATGAGATTCATTACGAGCGTGGTGGAACGGAAGTGCACATGCGGAAACGTCCCGGCGGCTAACTTATACGCAGTGGCCGGCAGCACGCAGGGAACATCCCGGCCCTTTTTTCTCCCATCGAAGGTCGCCTGTCGCGGTATGCTTTCCCGCTGAAAATCTAAAGCCAGAGTGGCTCGGCTTGCAGCCCGGCGCGGCCTGCTGTCCTGGTGGTCAAATCTGACGGGGGAGACGTGGCGGATGGAAAGTCGGATCGTCAACTTGGCATGGGCCGCCGCATTGCGCGACGCGATTTTCTGAACGGACTCAGCGTTGCGATTGGCGCCGCGGCATTCTCCCCGAATCTACCTTGGCTCGAAGCTCTTGGAATAACTCAATCTCCGATCGCGTCCGACAAAGGCGCCGATTATTACCCACCCACTCTCACCGGCATGCGCGGCACCACGGACGCTGCCATGGAGGCAGGCCACGCTCTTCGCGACGGAAAAACCTGGGCAAACGCCACTCCAGACCCTGATCGTTACGATCTGATCGTGGTTGGTGGAGGAATCAGCGGCCTTTCCGCAGCATACTTCTATCGCAAAATTGCTGGGCCACGTGCGCGAGTGCTTATCCTCGAGAATCTTGATGATTTTGGCGGACACGCGAAGCGCAACGAGTACCACCCGACGGAGCAGATGCTTCTCGGTTACGGCGGAACGCAGTCGATTGATTCGCCCGACCGCTGGAGCAAGCATGCGCGGGGCCTCATCGAGGAACTCGGAGTCGATGTTGAGAAGTTCAAAAAATATTTCGACCGTGCTCTCGATCCCGACCCGTCGGAAGCGGACTCCGTATTCTTCGATAAAGAAACCTTTGGAGAGGATGTTCTGGTCGCTGGTCGTGGCAGATTGCCATGGGATGAATTCTTTCGGAAGGCGCCTCTCAGCGCTCAAGCAAAACAGGATTTGACCCGGCTTTACACTGAAAAAGTCGACTACTTACCGCATCTTTCCACTTGGCAGAAAAAGGTACTGCT
>DATNKB010000200.1:0-15349 GCA_035603595.1 Candidatus Dormiibacterota bacterium | reverse complement strand
AGCCTTTACGTTGATCCGCGTTTCCTGACGGGCAGCTTTCATCGCGACGGGGGTTTTGTGTTTTTCCTCTTGGCATTGCTCTTGCTTTTCCCTGTCTTCCTTGCGCTTGAAAGGTCGGAGGGGCACCGCCTCAGCTCGAAGACCCTGCATGCTGCGGATTAATCGAAGGCTGCGAGGATCGTATTCGAGAGCAGTGGCGTTCTTGCAGACAGGTAGACGATGGGCAAAGCACTTTTAAGCGCACTCATGAGACGGCCGTGCGAACCGTTCGAGCACAGGTGGGAAGGTTATTACCACCATTTGCCATCCAGCTTCCCTGAGGCCACCTGGGTGGAAACTGGCGTACACGAAAGTAGACTTTTCCGTCGCGATCTCCTAGAACGACAATGACTTAGAGACCAAAGGCTTGAACGAGCGACCGTCCCCCCACGCAGAATATGGTAACTTGGTTGCATTACTTCAATGCAACCCGCAACGCCTAATGGCGGTAGCCTTTCTGGGGGCCGATATTTGTTCGAGTTTTTTCTTCGAACTGTCGCCCACCACTGTGGTCCTTGCGTCGCTGCGATCTGCCCCTCAGTCGGCGAAATGGCTTTAGCAAATGAGGTGCTCCTAAAAACCTCGGATGCCAGTTTCCTCGCGAAGAAGAGCGTGGACGATTCATGCGAGCTTCGGTGTCCGAACAAGATCGCGGCTGAGCTTTGTTCGTGCGATGGGAATTGCGCGAGCCTTAAAATCTGAAAAATAAGCCACTGATGCGAGATAAACCTAGGGAAATTTGGAAAGACGAGGAACCGATATCATATCCATCGCGCCCTATAAGGCGGAGGAGTTGTCGATGAAAGTTGTACTGTTTTGCGGAGGATTGGGTATGCGTCTCCGCGAGTATTCGGAAACGATTCCCAAGCCCATGGTTACCATTGGCTACCGGCCCATCCTGTGGCACGTAATGAAGTATTATGCGCACTTCGGACACAAGGACTTTATCCTCTGTCTTGGGCATGGCGCTGACGCGGTGAAGAACTACTTTTTGAATTACAACGAATGTTCTTCTAATGACTTTGTGCTGTCGGCGGGCGGAAAAAATCTGCAGCTCCTAAACACGGATATCCACGACTGGCGGATCACTTTCGCCGATACCGGAATCAATTCCAACATCGGGCAACGCCTGAAAGCCGCTGAGAAATTCCTGGAAGGCGAAGAGGAGTTTCTCGCAAATTACAGCGACGGGCTGACTGATCTGCCCCTTCCGCAGCAACTAAAGGATTTCCATCAACAGGACAAGATCGCCAGCTTTCTATGCGTGCGCCCCAACCTAAGCTATCACTTAGTTTCCCTGCAACCAGGCAGCAACAACCTGGTGTCTGGAATCCATGCAATCAATAACGGCAGTGTGAGAATCAACGGCGGCTATTTTGTTTTCAAGAAAAAGATTTTCGACTACATTCGCGAGAAAGAAGAACTCGTGGACGAACCGTTCCGCCGCTTGGTTGAAGAGAAGCAACTGATCGGATACACGTACGATGGTTTTTGGGCCAGCATGGACACATTCAAGGACAAGCAGCAACTGGAAAATCTTTGTACCGGTGGCGTGGCTCCCTGGGAAGTCTGGAAGACCAACGGTAACGGCCGGTACTTGAACGGTACCAAGTCTTGAGACATTCTCGCGGACGAAAGCTTCAAGCGTGGAGAGCTGGCCGCTGGAAAAGCGCTATGCGCTCCAGTGGCCAGGCGTAGCCCCTAACAGCGAACTTCCTGCCCATCGAGCAGAAAAAGAGCGCACCAGCAGAAATGGCGTCCCAGAAAAAATTGAAAATCGGCGATTGGGTGGAGGTTTGCAGCAAGGAAGAAATTCTTCAGACCCTCGATGGCAAGGGCTGTCTGGACTCGATGCCATTTATGCCGGAGATGCTGGCTTTCTGCGGCCAAAGATTTCGCGTTTACAAAATTGCACATAAAACCTGTGATTACACGACGAAGTATTTCCATTCTCGCCGACTGAGCCGTACTGTCCATCTCCAAACACGTTGCGATGGGAACGCGCACGGGGGATGCCAGGCTGGATGCCTGCTCTACTGGAAAGAAGATTGGCTAAAACCGATCAGCGAGGACGATGGACATCCTTCGGATCTGGTTTCAATCCGCGCCACCACAACTGTGAATACTGGACCAAATACTGGGTGCCAAGAGCACACCCTTTGGGAGCACGTGCAGAAAACAGGCCCCGATGAAAAAAGCTCTCCCACATATGTCTGCCAGATGACCCAGGTACCTTACGCAACGACGCCGATCGCCTGGTGGGATTTACGTCAGTACGTTCAAGACTATCTTTCGGGCAATGTGACTCTCGGGCGGATTGTTTCCGGTTTTATCTACTCGATGTACTACCACCTAAGCGAGTCTGGGATCGGGGTGGGCCGACCGATGCGTTGGTTTTACGATAGATTGTCTCCGCTGTGGGGTGGGCCACGGTTCCCGCGAAAACCCGGACTTATACCAGAAGGACAGCCAACGCCCACAGAGAAACTGAATCTCCAACCTGGCGAAATGGTGCGGGTAAAATCGTACGAGGAAATTCTCAAAACCGTCAACGTTAGCAACGCAAATCGAGGAATGTATTGGGACGCGGAATTGGTACCGTATTGCGGAGGAACTTTCAAGGTCCTCAGAAGTGTCACAAAGATTATAGGTGAGCAGACCGGGCAAATGCTGGAGATGAAAAATCCCTGCATCATTTTGGAATCGGTGGTATGTCAGGCGCGATACAGCCCTTGCAGAATGCTCTGCCCCAAGTCCATGTATCCGTACTGGCGCGAAATATGGCTAGAACGGGTTACGCCCAGGCATGAGATCGCTTCTGCAGCCTTGACGCCGACAGCCGAAACGCATCAAGTCTCGTCGCACGCAGGCTAGCACATCACGCTTCGATTGCCACAATTCAGAACGTTCTCGAACGCTGCTTTTTTATATTTCACGATTAACTAATCAGCCTTAGAAGCTCCTTTCACCTCGCCCGCAAAATAAATGAAGGATCTAAAGGAAAAGACAATCCGAGGCGGCTATGCCCGAGGGGGTGCGCTCGCATCCACGTTTATTTTGCGCGTCGTTTCCCTCATGTTGTTGGCCCGGCTACTGGATCCTAAGGACTTCGGCTTAATCGGGATGGTCACGGCGTTTACAGGGATTTTAAGCCTCTTTCGAGACTTCGGACTTTCGGCCGCCGCCGTCCAGCGTTCCTACGTGTCGGAAGAACAAACTTCGACTTTGTTCTGGATCAATATTCTGGTTGGCGCCTTGTTAATGGTAGTCGCGATGTTGTCCGCACCGCTCGTCGCCAGGTTCTATCACGAACCGAGGCTGTTCTGGATCACGACTGTAGTGGCGACCAGTTTTCTATTCAATGGGCTGGGAATTCAACACTCTGCAATTTTGCAACGTCAAATGCGTTTCACTACGTTGGCAATAATCGATGTTCTCTCGCTGATCATCGGGACTCTAATCGCGCTTCTAGCAGCGAGGGCGGGGTATGGATATTGGGCACTTGTAGCGATGACTGTAAGTGTGCCACTCGTTTCAACGCTCGGCTTTTGGATGACGAGCGCGTGGAGACCGGGGAAGCCGCACAGGGGTGTTGGGATGCGCTCGATGATGCGGTTCGGCGGCGCTCTCACTTTAAACGGCCTTATCATGTATATAGCCTCGAATTTCGAAAAGGTACTCCTGGGTCGTTACTGGGGAGCCGAAGCTCTTGGTCTTTACGGTCGAGCGTACCAACTGATCCGAATCCCCACAGACAATCTCAACACCGCGGTTGGCGATGTGGCATTTTCAGCCCTCGCACGCACTCAGGATGATTCGGTCCGGCTCAAGCGATACTTCCTGAAGGGGTATTCCCTCGTGTTGGCTCTTACTATCCCGATTACGATTGCTTGCGCTCTTTTCGCCGACGACATCGTTTTCGTGCTCTTGGGTCCGAAATGGAAACAAGCAGCGCAGATTTTCCGCTTGCTGGCACCCACGATGTTAGTTTTTGCCATTTGTAACCCGATTGGATGGCTGCTCACCTCGGTCGGAATGGTCGGACGAGGACTCAAGATTGCATTCGTCATAGCCCCGTTGATGATTGCGAGTAACATCATTGGCTTGCCATACGGACCGAAGGGCGTTGCGATCGCCTTTTCGACGGTCACGTTGCTGTGGATGATACCGATTATACCGTGGGGCGTACACGACACAGTGATCTCCACGTGGGATGTAGTTCGGACCGTGAGCCGGCCCCTGGCTTCCGTTATACCTGCCGCTGGACTCGCGTTCGCAATCGTGTTGTTTGTAGGTGCCACGGTCACGCCGTTAGTAAGGCTCGTGATTGAAACTGCGGTCCTCTTTTCCGCATACGCGGCAATCCTTCTGTTCGTCGCCGGCCAGAAATCGTTTTATTTCGACCTTCTGCGCGCGATGAGAGGCAGCCCAGCGGTTGAAAAACAGGATGCGGTTTCGACTCTGTAGATTCGAAGCAGAATTAGCGACTACTTCCACACAATAGGCTCGATTCCTCATTCAGCGGCACAAATGATGACAAGGAGAACGGCACATGGGTGTTCATGATTCGCCCCTGGTTAGCGTAGTTACGCCCGTCTATAACGGAGAAGCCTACCTAGCCGAGTGTATCGAGAGCGTACTGGGACAAACACATTCAAATCTCGAACACATTATCATGGACAATTGCAGCACGGATGGAACGTCGAAGATTGCCAACGAATATGCAAAAAAAGACTCACGTATTCGAGTTTATAGAAACGATGTGCTCGTCAACATAATCGAGAACCATAATCGCGCGTTTCGCTTGATCTCTGCTGACAGCAAATACTGCAAGGTGGTGTGCGGAGACGACTGGATTTTCCCGGAGTGCATTGCGCGCATGAGCCAACTCGCCGAAGCACACCCCTCCATCGGCGTGATGAGCGCATACCAGCTTAGTGGAGGCGGCAACAAATGGTATGTCAGAACTGACGGCCTGCCTTATTCATGCACCCTCATTCCAGGCCGTGAGATTGGCCGATTGCATTTACTGGGCAAGCTAGATGTGCTTGGCAATCCGACGTCGAATATGTACCGGTCCGACCTGGTTCGGGCAACAGAGTCATTTTTTCCAAATGCGTCTGCTGAAGCTGACGTAAGTGCATGCTTTGAGCAACTGAGGGCATCCGATTTTGGATTTGTACATCAAGTGCTGTCGCACGAGCGGCTGCACGAACGGCAAATCACGAATACGTCTAAGGATCTAAACGCGTACTTGTCATCGCGGCTTAGCGATTTGATCAAATACGGCCCGGATTACCTAACGAAAGCGGAATTGGACATGCGTCTCAATCAACTACTGGACGAATACTATGCATACTTGGGGCTGAGTGCAGTCAACTTTAGAAATAGAGAATTCTGGAACTATCACAAAAAGCGCCTTAACGAACTCGGACATCCATTAGAGGGCTTGCGATTAGCCAAGGCGATATCAGCTAAGAGCCTGGATCTACTTCTAAACCCCAAGCAAACCGTAGAAAAGGCCTTAAGACGTTCACGGGCTGTTTAGCAGATTCGGACATTCGCTTGATGGTAGATTCAGATGTCAACCCGCGGAGCCTATAAGGCTATACGAGACTGCAATCGACGCGAAATTATTTGTGATGCCCTAGATGGTAAATATCACCGTCCTTATTTGTACTTACAATCGTCAACAGAGCTTGGCGAGGGCACTGGACAGTATTGCCAAGTCAAGATTGCCGGCGTCGCTCACCTGGGAGATTTTGGTTGTAGATAACAACTCAAGCGATCAGACCAGAAAGGTTATTGAGGAATTCTGCGGGCGATTCCCAGGACGCTTTCGCTATCTCTTGGAACCTCACCAAGGCAAATCCTATGCCCTCAATGCGGGAATAGGAGAATCTCGGGGCGAGGTGATAGCTTTTGTGGACGACGACGTCACGGTTGAACCGACTTGGTTGCATAACCTCGCGGCGCCAATACTTAGCGGCGAGTACGTCGGAACTGGAGGCAGGATACTAATGGAGCGTGAGTATTCGCCTCCTGCATGGCTGCCATTGAACGATCAGCGTTCTCTTGCGCCTCTCGTTGTGTTCGATCTCGGGACACACGCATGTGACCTGGCTGAGCCTCCGTTCGGCACTAACATGGCATTCCGAAGAAGCTTGTTTGACAAGTATGGCGGATTTCGAGCCGACCTGGGTCCACGGCCGGGCAGCGAAATTCGAAGTGAGGACACGGAATTCGGGTGGCGGTTGCTCGCTGCCGGGGAAAGGCTACGCTACGAGGGGTCGGCTGTCGTCTATCACGAAGTGACCAAGCACCGCCTGACGAAGAGCTATTTTCTGGCCTGGTTTTTCGCTAAGGGCCGTGGCGACGCTTTAGAAGTAGGAGTTCCGCCCAATGTGAGGTGGTTCGCAGGTGGAGTTCCTCTTTTTCTCTTTCGCAGGCTGGTCAACTGGACCATTCGATGGGTTGTGAATCCCAATTCCGCCGTTCGGTTTTCCTACCGACTCAGGGTCTGGTGGCTGGCTGGCCAAATCGCTGAGTTTCATCGTCAAGCGCGGCAATCCGACCCCCAGCAACACAAACCTCAATGCATTCCTTAGACCTATCTCTTCATCCTGGCTCTCCGCTGAAGATTTTGTGCCTTGGAGCTCATTCGGATGACATCGAAATTGGCTGCGGTGGAACTATTCTTAGTTTGTCAGAGACGTACCCGAACTGCGTGTTGTACTGGGTCGTTTTCAGCGCCATAGGGGTCCGCGCCGAAGAGGCGAAGCGAGCAGCTTCTTTGTTTGCCGGAAACGTCAAAGTGAAGGAACTGCGGCTCGAGACATTTCGGGACGGATTTATGCCCTTCCAAGGCGCAGAGATTAAGGGCGTATTTGAAGAGCTAAAAGAAATCTCCCCGGACCTTGTTTTCACTCATAACCGCAGGGATGCGCATCAAGATCATCGATTATTGGCGGAGCTTACTTGGAATACCTTCCGGAACCATATGATTCTGGAGTACGAGATTCCCAAGTACGACGGCGACTTGGGACAGCCCGAAGTTTTTGTGCCATTGGCACTTGCAACCTGCAACATGAAGGTTGCTTACATCGTGGAGACGTTCCAGTCTCAGCGCAATAAAAATTGGTTTCGATCAGAGACGTTTCTCGCCCTAATGCGATTGCGAGGGATGGAGTGCAATTCATCCAGTGGGTACGCTGAAGCATTCTACGGGCGTAAGCTTACGTTACGAGTCGGCCTCCCGAACCCTGCGAGTGAGTAACCCCCATAAAATCAACTCTTTCGGACCAAAATCAAAGTTCCTACGATAATGAAACGAGCCGTCGGGGCGACCCGGTCGCGGGGACAGGTATCACACCTGTACCTCAGTCGAGTATGAGAGCCCAAGAAGTATTGCTACCATAGCAGTGTGCCGGTGAGCCCGACCACGGCAGAAAACATGTGTCCTACGCTGCTCGTCGCGCAGTAGGACGGATGGCACTTTGGAACGGTGGGAGCCTTGCGAATGAGATATTTTGCGCTAGTTCTTTCTATTGCTCTGGTTGGAATGTTAGGTCAGGCGATGTTGGGCCAGACGCAGCCCAGAACTTATCAAACGAACTTTCCTGCATCAGAGAACCCAATCTCCGGGAATGGCAATTGGATCAGCGGTGGCAAGGTCGGACTTGATTGGGGGGACGTTCAGACCACTCCCGGCCTTGCTTTCGGAACAAACGTATCGGGAGCGCCGCCTTTTAATGACTCGACCGCTGTGGTTGGCGGGACTTGGGCTTCAGATCAGATGGCGCAAGCCACAGTTCATAGCGTCAACCAAACATCTTCCATACAAGAAGAGGTGGAACTGCACCTGCGGATGACCATCACCCCGCACAACATCACGGGTTACGAAATTGACTATCGCGTTACGCACGACGGATCGCAGTATCTAGCCCTAGTCAGGTGGAATGGTCCTCTCAACGATTTCTCATATATTGTCTTGTGTCCGATCGGAAGCAGTTGCGCCGGTCCCGGCCTGCGCGACGGTGACGTCGTCAAAGCAACCGTAATCGGGAGCACGATTACGGGCTATATCAATGGGGTACAAGTGATGCAGGGTAAGGACACTACTTTTACGAGTGGAAGCCCTGGGATCGGTTTTTGGAATCTTGGTGGGACTACAAGCGAAGATAAGGATTATGGGTTTAGCAATTTCTCGGCTTCAGACCTTGGCGGGAATACGCCGCCTCAGCCGCCCACAAACTTGCGTGTAACTGGCGTTCAGTAGATTCCAAATTTCTACCACAGAGGCGAGGAATGCCGAGCCTCTGTGGTTGTTCTGCCGTCGCTACACTCCCGCCCGCGAACCCTCGCCTTTTGTAGCCCACCTCCTGTTTAGCCCGTCAACGAACTGATAGACCGACTTAAGGACGAGTGTTCGTCCCATTCGGAATGGCGTCGGTGCCCGAACCACCCTCCCTTGCATCTGCCGGCTTAGTCTTTCCCGAGGATAGCGAGAGAAAGACGTAGATGGGTTGCTATGGAATGGCTTGAGGTGTATATCCTAGATAAGGCTGAGTGGGTTCAATTCAGTTCTCGGACCACTCTCGGTTACCCGGACCGCTCATAGGATTCATTAGTGGTGTGGCAGATCGAAGCCAGCTTCGACCGACCATTTCCTGGGTTTCATGAGCGGCAAAAACGCAACCCGTGTCCTCAACTATGGATGCTGCCAGGATCAGTCGTCGTCTCAGACGTTAAGATCTATGTTTTGTGGTCGTGCCCGGAGACAACTATAACGAAGATCAATGTCTTTCGCGTGAGCGCGCACCAGAGGTTGGCAGTAGTTGACAAAAGTTCTAAAATCCGACCCAAATCGGTTATGCATACGGAGCTTTGATAATCAGAAAACCATAGCCACAAAAAATCTCAAGTTCAATGTCTCGGGACAGCGCGACCAGGTGCTGCTGTCCGCTTACCGGCAACTGCCAGGAGAACGGTAATGACCGACAGCCGGACGGGCCCTGCACGCCTCTGGCGAGGTTTCCCGCTCCGGCATCTGCGTCATGTAAAGTGGTTAATAAGAAATTACATTTCTCCCCCTCCCGCCCAGTGGGCCGACATATCGAACCCCTCGATCATTCACTCGCGAATCTCTCCAACGGCTACCTATAGTCCATGGCTTTCAGACGAATCTTTTATGTCAAGCTATGAACGAATCAAAGATCACACCCTTGTCGATATTTATCGCTGTTATGAACTGTGGTCACTGGCGAAGAGCAGCGCTGAGATTCCAGGAGCGATTCTGGAGGTTGGAGTGTGGCGCGGGGGGAGTGGCGCGATTCTCGCTGCGGCCAGCCCGAAAAAAACCGTTTTTCTGGCGGACACCTTTTGCGGCGTAGTCAAGGCTGGAGAGAGGGACACGCGCTATAAAGGCGGAGAGCATGCGGACACCTCAAAGCAACTGGTGGCGGGGCTCCTGCGCTCGCTTGACCTGTTCAATGCCGTGTTGCTGGAAGGTATTTTCCCAGAAGACACGGCGCGGGAAATCGCAGGACCGATTGCGCTTTTGCACTCCGATGTGGATGTCTACGCTTCTACAAAAGACATCGTAGAGTGGGTGCTTCCACGGCTCTCAAGAGGCGGCGCGATGGTGTTCGATGACTACGGATTTTCCGGCTGTGAGGGAGTGACGAGGTTCGTTAATGAATTGCGCGCAGAGACAAAGCTGTTTTTTGTTCATAATCTGAACGGGCACGCGATTTTGGTGAGGAATTAGCGCACCTGGATTACGGGCCAGGCGTGGTTGCTGTTGCAGGGCCACTCGGTTCGGGGCAACCTAGTCCGCATCATTTACTTCGGTATGCGCTTCACCGCCGACATGAACACGAGCTATTCAACCATCGGTGTGTAGATCCATTTGTTTTCGTTGAGCTGAAAAACGAGGGCCCGATCCTTCTCGTATTCGACGTTTACCTTCATGCATTTCGGATCATGGCCGAAGCTTGAGACGTAGACGTCGTATACACCCGGCTTCACCGTGATGACAAAATCACCAGCGCCATCGAACGGAACCCGAATCAATTCATCCTGCCGGTGCTCCTCGACGCCCTCGTTAGCATGATCGTCCCATTCATGATGCATCACCACGAACGCCTTAGAGATCATGCCGCCCTTGGGGTCCTGAACCCGCACCCGCACCTCCGGGTTCCCGCTGTTCGCTGACACGGCCCACGCCGCGCCCAACGCTAACATCGCCCCCACCCGGAGGGCGATTCTTACTGTCCTCGTTAGTCTTCTCATCGCACCACCTTCCACAGGCCCCGCACGCAGCCTCTTGTTAGTTTGCCCGCAACAAATGAATCCAAAGTTTATCGCCGATTAGCACCAATCGGGACACTGTTTCGTTGGCCTTTTCGCAGAACGAATCCGAAGGGCCTCTGCTCTTGACTTGCACACCCACGGTTGATATCAGTAGGCCACAATGAGTATTTCGCGCAGGAATTTCTTTCGTCAAATAACAATGGGCGCCGCGGTAACGGCCACTCCTTGGCGTCTGGAGAAGCTGTCTCAAGTTCCTCCTGAGGATCAATCGAGCCCCCGTCAACCCGGTGAGTCGATTCGGTTGGACATGAATATTAATCCCTATGGCCCGTCTCCGAAGGTTCTGGAAGTGATTCGAGCAAACCTTAACTTCGTTAACAGATATCCCGACACCGATTACCGGTCCATCGTGGATCGCATAGCGGATTTCCATAGAATCAAGTCTGATAACGTGGTTCTAGGTTGTGGTTCGCGCGAGGTCTTGCGCATGGCTGGCGCTGCCTTTTTGACCGGGGGCAAAACCCTTGTGGTTTCATCGCCGACCTTTCAGCCGATGGCTGACTTGGCCAAACAAGTTGGAGCCCAGATCATCGCCGTTCCAATCAACAAGCGTTATGCCTATGACTTGGATGCGATGCTCCACCGCACGAACCCTTCAACTGGCTTGGTTTATATTTGCAACCCTAGTAACCCGACCGGAAGCTTAACACCACGAAAAGATCTGGAAGCGTTTCTGGAGAAGCTTTCCCCAAATGTGCCAGTGGTGATTGACGAGGCGTATCACGAATATGTGGGTCCCAGTTCAGATTACGTGTCTTTCATTGACCAACCGATTGACAATAAGCGTCTAATCGTCGTCCGAACATTCTCGAAGATATACGGTTTAGCCGGATTGCGATTGGGATATGCCGTCAGCTCGAAAGAGATATCTCTCAAACTTTTAGCGATGCAGTTACAGAGAGGCGTCAACATCATTGCTGCGCGAGCCGCAGTTGCGGCTCTTGACGATTCCGACTACACTCGGCTTAGCTCACGTCGAAATGCAGATCAGCGACAGGAATTTTACAACCAGACCAATGCCCGAATGTTGCGGCAGATTGACTCACTCACAAACTTCGTGTTCACGAAGGTCGGGCTTCCCTCCCCTCAAGTCATCGAGCACTTCGAACGTCATGACATCGTACTCGGGCCGGTTGTCCCTGAAATGAAGACACACGTGCGCGTGGCAATCAGCACCGAGGAAAACATGAAAGAATTCTGGCGTGTTTGGGACCTGTTGCCTGGAATGTCACACAAAATGGGGTAGAAAGTTTATTCTAGTGTTGGTAAGCACGTTAGAAGGACAAATCGGAAATGTGGGCGTGGGAGGGATTTTGCAGGTAACAGACCGTTCACAATTGAGCAAAAATTTTCCCTCTAATTGTGTTCATTCAGGCCAATCAACGTCTCCATATTCAGCAAAGCACCCTTTTTCAATAAGTTACAGAGCCATTCAAGCCAGCCGTGTGGACCGGCAAGTGCTCCTTAGAGTATAAGGCCGAGTTCGCAAGACGTGAGGTGTGCGCCATGCCCGGCCCAGCCCTTATGACAAAACCATTAAGAGTTCTTGCAGTTCAAAGCGCGGTTGTTACCCTCCTCATATTCTTGGCATCAGCTCTTGGCTTGCAAGCCCCAGCCAGCGCACAGTCCAACGTTCAAGGCCAGTGGAAGACCCTGCCGACTCAGATGCCCATCAATCCGGTCCACGTGTCTCTGATGCACACCGGCAAGGTATTAATCGTCTCTGGATCCGGAAACCTTCCGTCGGATACCACTTATCTTGCGGCAGTGTGGGACCCCGCAACAGACACGGTAACGACACAGCCGGTACCTTTCGATATGTTCTGCAACGGGATGGTTGTGTTACCGGATGGGCGCCCTTTCGTCATGAGCGGAACATTGCAATACGATCCGTTCCAGGGTGATCCGCGAACTGCAGCCTACGATCCATCAACTGGAAATTTCGTACAACTGCAATCAATGGCGCACGGGCGTTGGTATCCAACTGCAACAACTCTTAGCGACGGCAGCGTCATGGTTTTCTCTGGTCTGGACGAGAACAGCGCTACCAACATGACCGTCGAGATATACAAAGTAGGTTCAGGATGGAGCCAGCCGTTCGGAGCTGGCTGGACACCCCCGCTTTATCCTCGTATGCACCTCCTTCCGAACGGAAACGTTTTCTATTCCGGGTCCACGACAAGTTCGGCAATCTTTAATCCTACAACGCAAAAGTGGACCACCGGTGTGGCCAACACGAACTACAGCGGTACAAGGACCTACGGCACGTCAGTGCTTCTGCCACTGACTCCGGCAAACAACTATGATCCACGCATCATCATTATGGGAGGTGGAAATCCTGCTACCAACACGACCGAAATCATAGATCTGGGCGCGGCCAACCCAGTGTGGTGCTCGTCGTTAGCGCAGCCAAAAGCCGGCTGCAGCGTATATGGGCCTCCCATGTCCCAATCGCGCATCGAGATGGACGCAGTCATCCTTCCTAATGGAAAAGTACTGGCGGTTAATGGCTCGCCGAACGATGAAACTGGGGCAAGCTTGAATGCGGACCTGTACGATCCAATCGCGAACACTTTTAGTTCGGCAGGTGCGAACGCGTATGCGCGCCTTTATCACTCGGGTGCACTACTGCTCCCGGACGCAACTGTCTTGGTGTTAGGCGGAAACCCTGCGCGCGGCACCTACGAACCTCGGATGGAGGTCTACTCGCCCGCTTACCTTTTCAATTCGGATGGAAGCCTTGCCACGCGGCCGACGATCACGGGCGTCACGCCCGGAGTAATTGGATACGGCGGCAGTTTTCAAATCCAAACTCCGAACGCAGCCAACATATCTTCAGCTGTTTTGGTGCGCCCCGGCTCTCCCACACATGCATTTGACATGGATCAAAGACTGGTGGGTTTGTCGTTCACAGTCGGAAACGGAGTATTGAACGCAACCGCGCCTCCGAATGGCAGCATCGCGCCTCCCGGCTATTACATGCTTTTCGTTTTGAACTCGGCCGGTGTTCCTTCCCTGGCCAGTTTCATTCAGCTCTCACTCGCGCCAACGGACCACCCTCCGACCGGAACGATTACCAGCCCCTCCTCGAACGTATCCATTGGAGCTGGTCAGGCTGTGAACTTTTCGGGAACGGGCAGTGACTCTGACGGTACCGTTACCGGTTACTCGTGGTCCTTTCCCGGAGGCACCCCAAGTTCCAGCTCACTCGCGAATCCCGGAAGCGTGACTTATACGACCCTCGGCACTTACGTGGCTTCGCTAACGGTTACAGACAATGCCGGCGTTTCTGATCCCAGTCCGCCGACTAGGGTTATCACAGTCGGCCCGTCCTTCTCGCTTTCATCTTCCCCAGCAACCCAAACCGTCAGTTTGGGCGGAACTACCAGCTACACAGTCACCGTCACGCCAGGGACCGGATTCACGGGAACCGTTGGTTTCAATGTTAATGGTCTTCCCTCAGGTTCTACCGCGACGTTTAATCCCACAACCGTAAGCACATCCGGCTCGACGACGATGACCGTGGTCACAGGTAGTGCGCCTGCAGGCATCTATCCACTGACCATCACGGGAGCGAACGGAGGTCTGTTCGAGACCACGAACGTCACTCTCGCATTGGGGGTTGTGGACACGCCGGTCATCACTCCCGGAACCGGAACGTACCTGAACTCGGTGTTGATTTCGATAAATGACGATACAAGTGGCGCGACGATCTATTACACCACCGATGGAACTATGCCTACGGCGACGCCGAACGAACGGTACACCGGGCAATTTACTCTTAGCGCGTCGGCGACTGTGAATGCGATCGCTGTGGCAAGCGGTTTTGCGAACAGCGCCGTGGCCACAGCCAACTTTACGGTTCAGTCAGGCCCATCGGGCTTGGCCGCCTGGTGGAAGTTCGACGATGGAACTGGCAACACCGCCGTCGATTCGTCCGGTAACAGCAACACCTTGAGCTTGGTCAATGGCATCAGTTGGATTACAGGCAAGATCGGCGGCGCCATTTCGGCCAACGGAACCAATCAATACGCTACCGAGCCGGGCATTAATCTCAGCGCCACCAGCGCGATCACTGTGGCTTTCTGGGCCAATCGCACCTACTCGACGACCACTGAATCCGTGATGCTTGAGAGCAGCACCAATTACAACTATTCCACCACTGGGTTCGGCTTCTTCCCCGATGACACTCAATGCCAGGGAATTCAGGCCGCCCTGCATGGCAACGTGGGGTACAGCACTAATTGCTACGCCCAACCCTCATCTGGGGTTTGGCACCACTTGGCCATCATCTACGATAAGACCCAAGCAGGTAACGCTCAGACGGCACTCTACATCGATGGCGTGTTGCAGACTCCTACATCCAATCTCGACACGACCAAGAACACCAACAGCTTCGGGAATAACCCGATCTATTTGTTCTCCCGGGCCGGCAGCCAGTTTTTGAATGCCGGCAAGTTAGACGACCTGCGTATCTACAATCGCGCCCTTACGGCTAACGAGATCCAGCAGCTCTTCCAGGCTGGCAGCGCATCGTTGGTTTCGATTGCTGTTACGCCCGCAAATCCCTCGATCGCTAAGGGTGCCTCGCAGCAGTTCACTGCCACAGGAACCTACAGCGATAGCAGCACGCAAAATCTGACCAGTTCAGTGACTTGGAGTTCGACGAATACAGCAGCGGCGATGATTGGGAGCGGCGGGCTGGCGACCGGCGTGGGTACAGGCACCACGACGATTTCAGCGGCATCAGGCTCGATCAGTGGCTCGACAACCCTCACGGTGACGGCACCCACACTGGTCTCGATTGCCGTGACGCCGGCAAACCCCTCAATTATCAAGGGTGGCACGCAACAGTTCGCCGCCACAGGAACCTATAGCGATAACAGCACGCAAAATCTGACGAGTTCGGTGACCTGGAGTTCGACCAACACAGCAG
>DATNKB010000199.1:0-2998 GCA_035603595.1 Candidatus Dormiibacterota bacterium | reverse complement strand
CTGACGCAATTGGCGCACGGAAGCCGACGGATCAGAGGTGTGGAAGACGGATGTCCCCGCGACGAACGTGTTGGCTCCGGCTTTAGCAAGCTCGGCTATGTTTTCCAGATCGACTCCCCCGTCTACTTCAATCCGGAACTTACCATTATATCGCGCGCGCCATTCACTCAAGTGGCGAATTTTCTCGAACGCCCCGGGAATGAATTTCTGGCCCCCGAACCCGGGATTCACGGACATCACCAGCACCGTATCCACCTTATCGAGAACCTCTGAGAGCATCACGACTGGGGTGGCAGGGTTGATAACCGCTCCCGCTTCCGCTCCATGCTCTCGAATCATTGCGAGTGCACGGTCCAGGTGAACAGTGGCTTCCTCATGGACCAGAACCCGGTTGGCGCCCGCGCGGACGAACTCCTCGATGTATTCCTCCGGATTCTCGATCATGAGATGCACATCGAGGGGTAGCCGGGTTGCTTTGCGCAGGGATTCGACAACGGGGATTCCGATCGTGATGTTTGGGACGAAGTGTCCGTCCATCACATCCACATGTAGCACGTCCGCGCCACCTTGCTCGACAGTGCGAATTTCGTCGCCCAGCTTCGCAAAATTGGAGGCGAGGATCGAAGGGGCAATTTCTATACGCGCATAGCTCATGATGCCAGCGGGCAGTTTAGCACAGGAGGTTGGAGGCTATTGAGATAGCTGTAGATCGACGGAAGTGCCGGCTTGCACCCGAGAGCCTCGTGGTAGAGGCTGCGTGATCACGACGCCGTGTTCTGCGCCGAGCGTCGGCACGAAAGTGAGTTTGCCGAGTTTGAGTCCCGCTGTGGACATTCTCGCTTCGGCTTCAGCCAGAGTGAGACCGGCAAGCTCCGGCATTATGAATGATTCGGGACGCGGGCCGCGCGACACGAGAAGATTCACGTGGGGACTGGTGATGTCCGTCTTTCCCGGTGCGGGATCCTGGCGAAGAACAGTTTCGTCGCTCGATGCGCCGGGAAGATAAAGAGAGGAAATTTCGCCGATTTGCATTCCGGTCCTCATTAATTCAATCCTTGCGGCACGCAGGCTGCGTTCCTCGAGGAGCGGAATCGTCGCCTTTTGCGGACCGAGGCTGAGCACCACGTGGGCGTATTGGCCAACCTTCACTTTGGAGCCAGCTGGCGGGCTCTGGCGGACGACTTCGTCGACGGGAAGGGGATTGTAGATATGATCTTCGATTTTGATGTTTATCCCGCGGCCCTGCAGCATCTGCTGGGCTTCGATGGCTTTTTTACCGACGACATCGGGGACCGCAACTTCGCGTCCCTGAATCGTGAAGCGAACGGCTAGCAGCGCGCTCAGGAATGCCACCGACGCCAGGATGAAAAGCATCAGCGCCATGCGAAAAATCCATTCAAGGCGCTCGCGAAAGGTCATTGCGTTTGCTCCAGGATGAGCCTAGCGGGGAAAGCGAAAACAAGAAAGGGGAAAACGCGAGGGGCGTTACGGTTTTGTAGCTCCCGCATTCTCCAGTACTGCGGCGAAAAAGCCGTCGGTGTGTTGTGCGGCGGGTGACGTGCGGAATTGGCCGAGGGTGTCGAACAGACTTTGCGGGTCAATGCCTGGGATGAGATGTGGTGCCAGCGATTTGGCAATTTCATTTCGCGCCACGGGCTTGATAGACGGGACGCTTGATAACACCTCGGATACGACCTCTTCGTTTTCTTCTGGCTCCATCGAGCACGTTGAATAAACGAGGCGACCTCCTGGTGCGAGCTGTTTGATGGCCGCAGAGAGTATTCCTACTTGCAGCTGATGGAATTCAGAGAGCTGTTCGGGGCGCAGGCGCCAGCGAATTTCCGGATGGCGCGCGAGCGTACCGGTGCCGGAACAGGGTGCGTCGACGAGGATGCGATCAAACTGGCGGCTGAAGGGAAGGCTATCTGCGGCATCGAGTTCGACGATTTGCGCGCCGTCGAGATTGAGCCTTTGGAATTGACTGCGCATTGCGTGCAGACGATGAGCGTGGCGATCCGTGGCGACGACCAATCCAGTTGGGCCGGCGGCGCGGATGAGGGGAGGTGTTTTCCCGCCCGGAGCAGCACAAAGATCGAGAACAGTATCTCCCGATTTAACACCTAGTAGCAGCGGAATGATTTGTGAGGCTTCATCCTGAATCGAGATCGCGCCTTGGCGGAACGAGTCGGTGCGGGCGGGGCTTCCGCCGCTTGCCACAAATGCCGAGGTCAGGAGCTGGCCTGACTCGACACGAAGGCCACTTCTTTTTAGTGCGGCCAAGACCTCGTCGCGATGCGCGGGGTGGTGGATTGCGCAGCTGAGGTTTGGAGGATGGTTGTTGGCTTCGAGCAGAGCCACGGTGTCGGCCTCGCCGAGGTTTTTGAGCCAGCGTTCGACGAGCCACGTGGGGTGCGAATGCAGAACGCCGAGGCGATCGGCGAGCGCCAAGTCTGCCGGGATCATCCGCTCGATTCGGTTCGCGTCCGCCACCTTGGGCGTCTCAGGGTTTTCCGCCGATGCGCGACGGAGGATAGCATTCACAAGCGATGCGGCTGAGGATTTGCGCGCGCGTTTCACAAGCTCGACAGATTCGTTTACGGCGGCGCGGGCTGGAATGCGTTCGAGGAAGCGAAGCTGGTAAAGACCTATGCGAAGCGCGAGCGCCACCGGCAAATCCAGCTGTGCGACGGGTTTCTTGAGTTGGCGATCGAGCAAGAAATCCAGAAGCCGGCGCCAGCGAAGCACGCCGAAAGTGATTTCTGTGGCGAGCGCGGCGTTTTCGGGCATTACACGAGAGCCAAGCTCGGCGTGGAGCACATCGCTTGCATACGCGCCTTCGGCCTCGACGCGGTGCAATACTTCAAATGCGATCGTTCGCGCTGGGCTGATGGCCACAGAACTATGAAATCACATCCGTGACAGAGCGAAAAGAGACCAGGACAGGCATTAGAGTCTAACCGCCGAAGTGCTCGCCGGGCGCTATCCGCGCGCCGTTCAT
>DATNKB010000198.1:0-11781 GCA_035603595.1 Candidatus Dormiibacterota bacterium | reverse complement strand
CCGTGCGGACCGCAACGCGCCCGTTAATGCATTTTTGAAACAAAAAGGAGATTCCGGAATGAGCACAGGTGTAGAGACGGATCGGGTCAGAGAAGCTTGGCCGCAACTCTACGCCAGAATCGCCGGTGGCTTGTACTTGATCGTCATCGTCGGGGGCATTTTCGCCGAGATCTTCGTTCGCGGGCGGCTCGTCGTCCACGGGGACGCAGCGGCTACGGTGCAAAATATCCAGGCGCACGAACTGCTTTATCGGTTGGGCTTTGTGGTCGAACTCTTCTACTGCATTTGTAATGTACCATTGATTATAATATTGTATAGACTGTTCAAGGTGGTTAACAAGAACGTCGCTTTGATGATGGTCTTTTTTGGCTTCATCACGAACGCCATTGAAAGCGTTAGTTTGCTCGCCCATTTCGCGCCTTTGCTTCTTTTGGGGAGCGGGCACCACCTCATCGCATTTACAGCAGAACAGTTACAGGCTGCGTCGTATTTATCGCTTCAGATGTTCGAACATGGGTTTGCAATCTGCTTGGTATTTTTTGGATTCGATTGCTTCACGATGGCATACCTGATCGTCCACTCGAAGTTCTTCCCCCGGCTCATCGGCGTGCTGCTGGCGATCGAGGGCTTGGGGTATCTCGTCAACAGCTTCTCGCTCTTTCTTGCGCCCGCGCTGCAAGCGCGGATCTTCCCTTATTTCGCGGCTACCGCGATCGCAGAAGTGGCGCTGTGCCTGTGGCTCCTGGTGATGGGGGTGAACGTTCAACGATGGAAGGAGCAGGCTCAAGCGGCGAGGGGAGCGCTTTGAACTGCGGCAAGAACACCAACATGAGCTTCATGCTTGAGCCGTCGTTCCAGCACCTAATTGTCGGTGATCCATCAGAAAATGACGACCCGAACGCATGAATAACCAAAGCCCGATTATCCTTACGCGGATGGGGCAAATGGGTTGGTAATCGTCGCTAACATTTTACCAGTGCGGCGGCTTGCATTACTCTCGCGCTGGGTGATCGGATGGTCGGCAAGCCAGAAGCAATCCGCTTACTTCCGCATTGCCCGTAATCCTTCCAGAATTGACGGTAGGCGCGGAGATCACTTCCGACAAGCCGACTTCCCATTACTAATCCGAACCTTTTTTCTGTCACGGCAGAAGTCGCCAGTTCGAGTCTCGTTGTCCCCGCCGTTCCTTCCAGGGAATTTACCGGAAGGGTTCCACTAACAGAGGTGCAGTTCTGGTTGAGACAGGGCTTTGCAAGTTCACCATGGGGACAATGCCTCCTGCCACAAGATAGCACGCTCCGATGAATAAAAACGCGCCAACCATGCTGCCAGTTCTGTCGTTGAGATAGCCCACAGCGTACGGACCAACGAATCCTCCGGTATGACCCACTGCGTTAATCAATCCAAAACACGCGGCAGCCGCAGTTTCGCTCAGAACTGCAGTAGGGATGGACCAAAAGACAGGATAATAGGAGAACATGATCCCGCCACCGAGAATGAGCAAGAGCATGGCCAGCGGGAAATTGGAGCCGGCAGCCGGCAGCAGCGCGTAGGCGACACCCGCACACACTAACGGAATAGCTGTGTGCCATCTGCGTTCTCCAGTTTTGTCGGAGTGCCATCCGTTCAAGAGCATGGCTGCGATGCCGAATAACCCTGGAATAGCGACTAGCAGCGCTACTTTGGAATTGGGAAGGCCGGAAAGCCGTTTGACAAACGTCGGCAAAAAATAAGTGCTGGCCTGCGCGCCGCCCAGAGCAAAAAAATAAGCAAGGATCAGCAACCAGACCCGCACGTTACGAAACAATTCCCATACTGTGTAATCGTGAATTTTCTTCTTTGCCCGAGTTTCTGCTTCCAACTCACCCGTGATCCATTTGCGCTCGTCTTCCGGGAGCCAACCGGCCTGCCGTGGCCAGTCCGTAAGATAGAAGATGGTAATGATTCCCAAAACAATCGGCAGAATGCCCTCAAAGATAAAAATCCATCGCCATCCCGCCATGCCTCTCCAATGCATCTGCAGCAGCAAGCCCGCTATAAGCGAACCGACCACGGAACCCGCAGGAACCGCTGCATAGAAGAAAGCAATCGCCTTCGCCCTGTCCTTCAAGCGGAACCAGTGCGTCAGATAAACAACGACCCCCGGGAAAAAACTGGCCTCAGCCAATCCCACTAGAAACCGAGCTACATAAAACTGTGTTGCCGTGTGAATAAACGCGGTGAAGATGGTCACGGCTCCCCATGTGATCATGATGCGCGCCAGCCATTTTCGTGCGCTCCAGCGCTCTACAATAATCGATCCCGGCACCTCGAATATGACATAGCCCAGAAAAAACATCCCTACGCCGAGGCCGTAGGCGCGGTCGCTGAATCCCAGATCGACGCTCATTCGCAAGTTTGCGAACGACACGTTTGCTCGGTCGATGTAGGCGATTACGTACATTAGAAAGACGAATGGGAGCAGCCGAATCGCAATCCGCCGCCTCGCTCGATTACCTACGTCAGTAAGATCAGCCTTCATCGCAATCCTTTCTCTTGGCGTATTCCGATGCGACGCTCTTTGCTGAGTCCGTCCGCTACCGCGGTTTCTCCGAAACGTAAACAAAGCGGGACAGCCGGCCCTCTTTGGCTATACGAGCCGCAATTTCAAGGAACTCCTGTTGTCCTGCGTATTCCCGATCTCCTTCGATTTCCCGCAAACGCGAGCTCCTCGACTCTCGCGCCGCGTATCGCCTCTGGGCGACTTCGGCCATGTTGCGGGTCACGTTCTCCGTAACCACCAGCCGCAAACCGCACAGAGCGATATTGAGTTCGTCGTAGCCAGGCGGAACGAACAGGTAAAATCCGGCTGAACTTCGTGTTGACACCTCTGCGTTCGTCAGCGGTCCGGTTACCGTGATGGGATCGGTGAAGAGCAACCTGCCATGCGGCTTCAGCAGGCGACTCCATTCCGCAACGACACTTCGTCGTTTTGGAAAATGGTTGATGGCATCGATGCAGGTAATCGCGTCGAAACTGCCATTGGGAAACGGTAATTCCTCCGTCGCATCCATAATGCGGAATTCGGCCCGTTCTTTCGGCAATTGCCGGGATGCGGTTGACTTTGCGGTTGAGATTGCCTGCTCATGCATGTCGATCCCAACAATGGCGCACCCAGTGCTGGTCGCCATTCGCAGCGCGGGCCCGCCCGAACCGCAGGCAACGTCAAGAACCCTTTGCCCAACGGAAAGATTGAGCCAGCCTAAAAACGCATCAAGCTCGGTAGCGGTCAGCCAACTGTTTTGCCCAATATCCTCCCCAAACGCCTCGCGGCGAATATCCGAATAGAGCTCCGTCTCAAAGCTCCCGTAATTGATGTCGTAATGAATGCTTGTCTCCTCGCCTTTCGATTTCGATCCACCTGATTCAACGGTTGGTCGTATTTAGGCCCGAGACGATTTACAATACAAGCTCCCAAAAGTTAACGATTGATGAGGAATACTTAATGATCGACTTTACCTCGCGCCAGCTTCGCGCTTTCCTGCTCGTGGCGCAACATCGCAGCTTCTCGCGTGCCGCTGGAGCGCTATTTATTACTCCTTCGGGCCTTAGCCTCTTGATCCGCGAGTTAGAAAAATTATTGGGAGTTCGACTGTTTGACCGCACCACACGCCATGTCGGCCTCACGCCTTCCGGGATCGAGTTACTCGCCTCCGTGCAAAGTAATCTTCAAGAGCTCGATGGCGCTCTGTCGCGCGTCGGGCGAGCGGCAACAGAAGCGGGCACTTCGCTATCAGTCGGAGCACCGCCCTTGTTGATGACCAGCGTTCTGGCGCCGGCCATCAAGGAGTTTCAATCGCACCACGCGGACCTTCGATTTCAATTGTTCGACAGTGACACTGCCAGCGTCATGGAAAGAGTTCGGTCGGGCGCACTCGACATGGGCATGGGCGTTTTCTTCAAGCACTTGCCCGGCATTAGGCGAACACCACTTTTTCGATTTTCCCTGATGGTCATCCGCGCAGAAGATCCTCACCAATCCGCTCCTGCCACGACGACTTGGTCTGCCCTCAAAGGAGAAAAGCTTATCGCATTGCCGTCATCCATTCCTCTGCAACAGCTTGTAGACAGACGCCTCGCAAAGGCTGGCGTCGCATATCAGCCCGCTCTCACCGTGAATTATCTGGATACACAGATCGCGATGGTCGAGGCTGGGCAAGGGATCGCCATCATTCCTTCGTATGGGCTCCCTGCCTGCGGCCGTCGAAAACTCGTCATGATCCGGCTCATCAACCCCGTGGTACCCCTCGACTTTTCGCAAATCCGTCGCGGAGGCAGAAAACTTCCAGCCGTAGCCGAAGATTTCACCTCATTCCTCCAGACTTACATGGCCAGTTGGGCAGGGCGCTCGAGGATTCTCTAGCCAGGGTGATGGAGGTTGTCCAACGTTCGAACTTGCCTCATCGGAAGCGCATTTTCCCACCCACAATCCAACCCACAAAATGCGATGTCTCATATGAGTTGCGCAGCGTTTGGCAGTCCCCGCATGTCTGTTAAGTCGTTGTAATACCTGATCCCGCTGCCCCTGCCACGGCGGCGTTCGAACAGGTTGTGCGAATCAGTACCGATAAACGCGCTTGTGGTGACCGGAGGGACTGCTCACTATAAGCCGACTTCACCGGACTTGAGTTTCAGGGTTGATTAGAAGTGGCGAGGCTTTCAAGAAAAGCGTCTCCCTGGGTGCTCGGCTTCTTCTCCAGCCGCGCCGTGCAGTCGCAATCGCCGCAGGCCCAGGGCTCAGTGCCACTGAAATCGCGGCAGTGGCGCCGGTCATGCGCACGCATGGTGGCGGGGGTTGCTAGAAGACGATTACCGGCCGCCCCCGAGGGCTACCGGCCACGAGCGCGTACTGTGCATCTGCGGCTTTTGTGGGCGCGTATTCCTCAACAACCCGCAGCTTTATCTCCCCGGCTGCAACCATGTTGCGGAGCAGTTCGAGCCATTCGGTACGCTCGAGGACATCGGATACCGTCATTGGCTTGATCTTGATTCCCCGTTCGGCGGGATCGTGTCCCCAGCCGCGAACCGGAATGTAGATGCCCCCATCACGGATGGCGCCAAAGGACTTTTCCCCAAGGGCCGCCGTATCGAGCAACGCGTCGACGCCATTGGGCACCTCCCGGCGGATCGCTTCGGCGAAGCCTGGTCCGCGCTCGACCACGATATCCGCGCCGTAGCTGCGTACCAGCTCGGCATCTGCTGGGTTGGCGTCGGCGATGACTTTTATTTCCTGCCGTTTCGCGGCCGCGATCGCGTATTGAGACAGAAGCCCAGCGCCACCGCTCACGGCTAAGATCTGACCCTTCTTCAGCGCAGCAATTTCCAGCGCGTTGAGCGCAGTCAGCCCTGTCATCAACAGGATAGAAGCCTGCGCCAAAGAAACGCCCTCAGGTATCGGAACGACCGACGCAACGGGCACCACGATGTGCTGCGCCTGCGCGCCGCCTTCGGGGCGCACTGGATTGACTGCCGCTATTACCTTCTGGCCGGGATGTAGGCGCGATGCGCCTGGCCCGACAGATTCGACAACTCCTGCGGCATCCATACCCGGCACGATATTTGAAGTCAGATTGGCAAGGCCTGGATCGCGGAAAAGGATGTCAATCGGATTGACCGCTGCCGCCTTCACCTCGATACGGACCTCACCGGCCGCAGGTGCCCGAACGGTGCGTTCCACGAATTGGATGACCTCGGGGCCGCCTAGAGCCTTGTACGTGACGGCCTTGCTGGTCAGCGGTCGATTCGATGACTGGTCTGACATTTGTCGTCTCCTTGTAAGCTTCCTGGCATAGATTTTCGTGTCAACCGGAGCATTTTCGCAAAACCATTTCCTTGCCGTTCAAAGTCACAAGTTGATGCGTTTACCTGTTTCGGACGAAACTTGAATCTGCTCGAAGAGCTGCTGCTGCCGGACCGCATCTGGGAATGTCGGAACGGCTTGTGTTCCACTGGCCAGATCTCTGCTCAACGCCACATACAAGTCGCCGAGTTCCGCTACGCCTGTCTGTAGGCCGGCCCGTGGGAACCACTCGTACTCCGCAGGGATCGGGAGATTCTCCAAGGGCCTGCTATCTCCCTGTGCCCCAGTGACAATGAAGTCTTCATCGACACCACCAAATGCTGAGGTGTTTGTGATCCTGAGATCACCTGCATCGCCCGTGATATCGATCTGTACGCCGGAACCGCTCAACTTGCCGCCCTCGATATGGATCGAAAACAATCCACCATCCGCAAGAGTTCCATGCATCAACAGTTCGTCTGGCGATGTCGTCTGGATCTTTTCCCCCGTCTCCTTAATCGTGACCTCTGGAAACTGATTGGCCGTGAGCGCCGAGAAGCTGGACGGCTTTCCGACCATTGAGAAGAGGACTGGAAAGAAGTGTCCGCCGAAGATCGCTACGACGCTCATGAAGTTCTCGATCGGCAAGCTCCAACGGAGGGCGTTCGCACGGATCTTGCCGAACATATTCACACTCACGTGCATCCGAGCAGAACGAACCTTGCCTACATAACCCTGCGCGACAAGGTCATGAACATACCGAAATGCCGGTGCGAACTGTCGCTGCAGTCCAATCTGGGTTTTCACTCCGGCAGCATCTGCGAGCCTCGCCAGCTCGGCAGATTTGGCCGCAGTCGGCGTAAGCGGCCACTCGCAGTAAACGTCCTTGCCTGCAGTGATGGCTGCGCGGATACCCTCCTCATGTTGCTGAGAGGTGGTTAGCACCAGGACCTGGTCGACAAATGGATCCCTCACCAACGCATCCAAACTCTCGGCTACGCGAGGAATGCCATACTCCATAGCGGCCGCCTTCGCCGCTTCCTTGCGTTGGCTGTAGATAGCTACGATCTCGTACTCCGGCAAAAGCCTCAGCACCCGGACATGTCCGAACAAGGCCCAATTGCCAACACCGATCAATCCCAGACGAATTTTCTTTTGATCCTTCATACCTTCCTCCCTATGCGTGTCACTTGTTACAGAACTAAAGATGCGGAAGGACTGATAAAGAAGTGATACTTTATTGGAGTGCATCTGATAGGCCGGAGCGATCAGTGGAATTGAGACAGCTTCGCTATGCGGTTGCAGTTGCCGATCATCTGAACTTCCGCCAAGCGAGTCGAGCGCTCTATGTCGCTCAGCCTTCGCTTAGCGTGCAGATCAAACAACTAGAAGAGGAAATTGGCGTAGCTCTCTTCATTCGTTCGAAGCGCCATGTGGAGATCACCCGTCCGGGTAAAGTCTTCCTCAAAACAGCGCGCGAAGCGCTCGCAATGATTGACCGAAGCGTGTCTTCAGCGCGTAGGGCTGAGCGGGGCGAAGTGGGAACGCTTCGGCTAGGCTTCGTCGCAACTGCAATGTTCAATATCCTTCCCCGGTTGCTAGCGGAATTGAAGACCCAATTGCCGATGGTGACGGTTGAGCTGAGAGAGAGTCCTTCGTCCACCCAGATGCAGTTGCTGCAAGCGGGAGATTTAGATCTGGGGCTTGGTTACTTGGAAGAACTGCCTAAGCAAATTTCAAGCGCGATAGTGCTGTCTGAGCCGTTCATTCTGGTGTTGCACGAGAAGCACCGAGCAGCGAAAAAACGAGTCGTGCTCTTCGAGGATCTGAAAGACGACCTTCTGCTGATACCGCGGAAAGATCTCTTCCCGACCCTGTATCAAGCGATCATCGATCTTCTCCTTGCGGCCGGGATGACCGACATGCGGACGCAGGAGATTGAGCATCCCCTGACGGCATTGGCGCTTGCGTCAGCAAACGCCGGTTTTGCGTTTGTGCCGGATTCAGCGCAAGAATTGTCGGCAAGGGGGGTGGTCTTCCGGCCTCTCAAGGCCGATGTTCCACCTCTTGAAACCGTAGCGCTCTGGTCGAACGCGAGCCCAGATCCTCTCGTGGCCCGAGTGCTGGACATCCTCAGACGTTTGGGGAGCGAGAAGAAAAAGGCCAGCTTCCCAACCGAACCAGCGCGGTAAGGTTAAGCTCTTTGCACGATCACTCCACGTCTTGGGATAGCAATGGGAGTTGGTGCGAACGCGCGTGTCGTTGAAAGTACTTGTGACCCGCTAACTCTCACCGAAGCGGTCTAAAAGGTTGTGTGAATCAGTACCGCTAAACGCGCTTGTGGTGACCGGAGGGATTGCTCACTATAAGCCGACTGATCGTTACTGATCAACTCAACCTGGATAACTTCCGGTTTGCCGACTAACCGGGAGTTGGCGAAACACGAATCACACGTCTTCAGAGCAACAATTGAATTTTGTCAAACTGCTGAGCCCAACCAATCTTCGCCAGGGGATATACGATGAGGGGAATACCTACTTCTGTAACAGTAACTTTGGCTTTCCCCCCAGATTCACTGAATTCAGCGATAACGGTGATCTCGTTCGGCCACTGCCCAGGAACCGATACTTCCGAGCCGGGAATGGTTTTCCCGTTCTCGTTAGAGAATGACATCGTGGACACAATCTTCTTATTTGGGACGACTTCCTTGTAGATTCCGGTGCTCCAAAACGTCTCTCCTTTCGGAGATCTCATAGCCCAAAGGTAGCTGCCGCCCTCTCGCACGTCGTTCCGGACGACGAGTCCGCTGTAGTTCTTGGGCCCCCACCAGCTCTTGATGGAGTCCGCATCGTTCCAAACCCTCCATACATTCCCGGCGGAGGCGTTAAAGGTGCGTTCCATGCAAACGGTTGTGTGGATCTTCCATGCACCGAAGACCGACAGTGCCAACATCAATGCGATAGTCCCCGATATCTTGTAAATCATGCAGAACCCTCTTTTATGCCGCTTTACGTTCTTTCACTAGTTGGTCAGGGTTAGAGCATTCCTTCAAGCCGAACGTAGCTTGCTTCCATTCCATGTTCCATCCCTGTCGCAAGCATCGTCGCGCGCGTCTTAGCATCGGGCAGCGTCATTCGCATGGTCATCAATGTTCCCGTGCCGTCGACATCAAATCGAGTTTCAATGTGGTTGTCTGGCGTGGGATCCGGCAGGTGCATGCGCTCGATATGTACGATCCTGCTGTAAGGCTGCAGCTCCACGTATTCGCCAGTGATGTGGAATCCACCGCCTTTGCCATTCGTCCATTCGTAACGGAACTTGCCGCCGACCCTCGCCTCATTGATGCAGACCGGCATCGTCCAACCTTCCGGACCAAGCAACCACTTCTGGATTAGCTTCGGATCTGTGTGCGCGCGGTACACGGCTTCTGGTGGTGCTGCGAAGCGCCGTGTCACAACCACATGTGTATCTCCTTCGGTCTTCAGTGTCAGTTTGCTCATCGAGTTTTCCCTTTCTCTTGTCGTTCCATTGCGGCCAGAACGTGGTCCAGCCGGTCATAGTTCTTCTCGAGTGCTTTTCGCAGAATCGCGAGCCATTGGTCCATCGCTTCAATGCCCGCCTTCGCAAGACGGCGGGGGCGCTTTGTGCCGTCAACTCGACAAATAATGAGTCCCGCATCTTCGAGTACCTTCAGATGCTGGGAGATAGCGGGCTGTGTTATGTCGAAAGGAGCCGCCAATTGATTGACGTTGGCCTCTCCTTTGGCAAGGCGTGCCAGAATCGCGCGGCGCGTCGGGTCCGCCAATGCAGTGAAAGCGGCATCGAGGTTCAGGGCTATCTCCATAAGAAGATAGTTATATAAGTACATGCTTATTGTCAAGGAAAAAGTGAGTCCTCCGACTTCCCAGACCACCAACCTCGAATCTCCGGCCGAAATTCGTCCGGGAGAATTAACGAGTTGGGAACTGGAAACGGCAACCCTGAAGTTATCGTCAGCCGGATTAGTACCGAGAAACGCGCTTGCGATGACTGGTCTGGCCAACCTCGGGGTCGTCGGCTTGGAAACTATCCAGGTTGTGGGAAGCCACAGAGAATAATCGCCGGCATCCCGAGAATTATTGCTGGCAGCGCCGTGTCACAGGCGGGAAGGATGGCAGTTTTCTGCTGAACTCTTGCTGAACTTTAGACTGCGAATGAGGGCGTCTAGCCCAAAACCGAGAAGTTTGTAATGCAAACAAAACAAACGAAAATCGGTCTGTGCGAACGGGTCAGGTAGAATTAGCAAACCGCCGCCAACATCTCGGAATTCACATGTCCAATCAGCGAATGCAGAAACTACTAAAAAGGCGCGGCGGAAGGCAAGTTGAGCCGAGTCCCTGATCACCGGAATTCCATTTTCGAAGATTGATGAGACCAGAAATGCACAGAATCCCCTGAATTTTCCCCATACTTGCCAGTTGGCGTGTGTTTAACTTGCTTCCGTTCAATGGTTTCCGAATAGCACGCCTGCCTCCCAAGTTTCTGCAAAATTAGTCATGTGGCGAACCCTCGGAAACTAAACAACTTGCAAATCCAGACCTCCTGTCTGCCAGAATTCCCTAGTGGAGTTTTGAGTGAAGCGCACTTTTCATAAACTGAAGAAAATACGGAAGATGGTTTTGGTCGGGGCGCCGAGATTTGAACTCGGGACCTCCTGCGCCCAAGTCAGGCGTACGATCTCTTGGAAGTCCTCCCTTTTCAATCTCAGTTTTGAAAACAAACGAGTTAGAAAAATATTTGGTAGTGGCACGGTGTGCCGAAATGTGGCTCCGCATCCATGAAGTCCCCCGAATTTTCCCCATAGCGAAATAACGGCGAAAGTTGAACAGCCTTGAAACAATTAATCACAAACAAATTGCCAGAGCCGAGAAAAATCGAGGGGAATTAGCAAGTTGTGACTAAAAGGGACAAGTCGGATTCACCTCTCTCTTATCAGTTCTTGTTTCCAATTGGGCGCGATTTATCGCAAGTTGCATGACACCAGTATGACCCCACGAAATTGTACGCGCCTGCTTTGGGCGGTGCGTCGATTCCCGTGCCCGTCTCGCAGGATACGTGTCGATAACAGGGGATTATCACGAGCTATCTCAGTCTGAGATACCTGGTGGGAAGAGGATTTCTCAACACCTATCCCAAGAGAGGACATTGTCGAGAGACGGCGCACTGATTAGTGCTTTGATCGCAAAACATTTACAAGGAAATGTGGCCCTCGTCCGGTAATTGAGTTGCGTGCTAGTCTTGACTCACCCTATGAATGACCTCCTCTCTTTGATCGTGCACCACGGATACATCATCATCTGTTTGATTGTCTTTGCGGAAGCCATCGGAGTACCGGTTCCTGGTGCGGTGGCTCTTGTTGCGGGAGGAGCCGCTGCGGCATCGGGTGCCCTGTACGGGCCGGCGGTTGCATTGCTTGCGGTGATGGCGATGCTTTTGGCAGACTCATTGCTTTACGTTCTTGGCAGCCGAACGGGATGGACAATTTTGAAATTTCTGTGCCGGATTTCAGTCGATCCGGAAACATGTGTTCTACGCGCCGCGGAATCGTTCTATAAGCGCGGCCGACCTACGTTGCTGGTTGCCAAATTCATTCCCGGTGTCAGTACGATGGCAGCCCCGCTGGCTGGAAGCATGAAAATGCCGTTCTTTCAGTTTCTGGGGCTGGATTTCCTGGGCGCTGGCGCCTACACGCTCGCGTATGGCGCCGTGGGGTTTATCTTTCGTGACTTTGTGGCGAGGATTGTTAATGGATTTCGCACGGCAGGGCATGCAGTGGAGATCGCGATCATCCTGGCCGTGATTGCGTTTGTCGGTTATCGCGTTTCGTTGTTTTGGAAGCACCGCGCCGATCGCGTTGTACCACGGGTTCAGGTAACGGCGTTGGCGGCTAAGCTGCAGGCCGAGGGCCCGGGAAAAGTACTGCT
>DATNKB010000197.1:0-6172 GCA_035603595.1 Candidatus Dormiibacterota bacterium | reverse complement strand
GATCCTACTCTGGAGTGACTGCACACGGTGGCCCTTCGCGGGCCTTTGCAGTTTGACCGCGTTGGAAGCCGCTTCTCGCCGCTCTTCCTAACCTCAACATCTCTTAGGAAACGCGAACACAAGACAGCTGGCGGCGCGCAGTTGCTACTGAATGCTTCTCCGGTGGGAGCCCTCTGCTTCAGCAGAGGGAGCTGGACTTCAGTCCAGCGAAGAAAGCTCAAGATGAAATCGTGGCTTTAGCCACGGGCCTTTCAAGACCCAGCGCTAAAGCACGAGATAAGGTTGCCCTGATCGTTGCGGAGGGCTGAAGCGCTCCTCCCCCGCATGAATGCGGGGGCTCCCCCCGTGCCGTACCGCGAAAAAAGAACGTCCTCGTCTTCCGATACGGCGCCGCCCGCAGGTTGCGACGCAGGCTGAAGCCTGCGCTACTGAAAAAACACCACCGGTTGCTGTTAATCCCAGGCGCCCAGAATGCGGCGCAGGAGAATTAGTTCGCCGATGTGGTAGGCGTTGTGGTCGGCAGCTAGCAGGACTTGGCGAAGGATCGTCTGGCCGTCGCCGTGTGGAATTTTCGCGAATAGGTCCGTGGATTCATTGTTTATGAGGTCGCAGAGAGCTTTGCGGTCGGCGCGAAATGCGGCGGCGCTTTTTTCCCAGGCTTTTGCGTCGGGAGGTTCAGGCGATTTAGGCCAATAGCCCTCCGGGAATTCGGGAGATTTGTGTTTGGCGTTGTGCGCGAACTCGAGGATGTCCCATTGCGCGATGCGGAGATGCTCGAGCATTTCCCACGGTGAGTGGGCCGCACCCTTTGGGCGCTTACCTTGCAGATCGGCCGGCAGGTCTTTGACAGCCGTTTCAAAATTGGCGTGGGCTTCGCTGTCGCTGAGAAGTTTTACGAGTTGTTCGCGGAGTGCTTTGTCCTGGTTGGTGCTCGTTGCCGTTGCGGTGGTCATGGGTTCCTTCCTCCCTTTTTCGATTTGATGATGGTGTCTTTCGATTCGATTGAGTCAATTTCGGCGCCGCGGAGGTTCAGTAGGGGCACGGCCCCGCGAAATCGCAATCGCGGTGCTGCGGTTGCGGTCATTTCTGTGGCCTCCTCGAACGTCCGTCGTATGCGATAGACTAAGCGGGAGTGGAGGCTGAGTCTTGGCAAAAATTGCGGTCGAATTGGAGAAGGCTTTAGCGCGGCGCGCTGCCACGGGCGCCGCAGCCTGTCATCCCACTTGCCGCGTACTGGCGCGAGGCAATGGCTGGGTGGTGGAGGATTTGATTTGCGCGTCTGGCCCTCAGGACCCGATTTTTGAGGAGCAGCACGGGAATGTGTCGATCGCGATGGTGCTGGCAGGAACGTTTCAGTATCGCGGATCGGCTTGTCAAAGTTCGGCAAACGGGGGTTCGGCAAAACGAGGTTCGGTAAAACGAAGTTCGGCAATAGGGGCCTCGGCGAATGGCGCGATTCGCAACGAGCTGATGACGCCGGGCTCGCTGCTACTGGGAAATGCCGGGCAGAGTTTTGAAGTGGGCCACGAGCACGCAGCCGGCGACCGTTGTCTCTCGTTTCAATTTGCGCCGGATTATTTCGAGCGAATCGCGGCAGATGCGGGGGTGAAAAAAAGTGACCGCGGATTCCGCATGCTGCGGCTGCCTCCGCTCCGCGAGTTGTCATCGCTAATCGCCAGGGCCCGCGCGGGCCTGGAATATTCGGCAGACACTCCGTGGGAAGAGCTGAGCGTTGAGCTTGCCGCAGCGACGGTGCGAGCGGAACGCGGCATTTCGTCGCGCGCGGAGAATGCGCCGCCAAGTGCAATCGCGCGAGTAACGCGCAGCGTGCGCGCGATCGAACGTCGTCCAGACGGCGCATTGGGATTAGGCAGCCTCGCGCGCGAGGCAGGATTAAGCCCATATCATTTCCTGCGCACGTTCGAGCGCTTGACGGGAATTACGCCGCATCAATATGTGCGTCGAACGCGCCTGCGCGACGCAGCATCGCGTCTCGGTGCAGAACGGCAGAAGGTGCTGGATATCGCGCTCGATTGCGGTTTTGGGGATGTATCGAATTTCAACCGCGCGTTTCGCAGTGAATTCGACGTCAGCCCCAAAAACTTTCGACAAGACAAGTCTTCAAAGCCCATTTCGACGTCGCAACGATAGTGATTCAGCTATTGCGCCTGAACCACACCTGCCAAACAAACAGGCCGAGATAGCTCGTAGCAAGAAAAAGAAACAAGAGCGTCAGCAGGGTGTGCCCCACGACGAACATCTTTCCTTTGGGCCAGTCTTCGTGGGAGAAGTAACAGAAGTCCACCACAATGCGGGCAGTCCAGTACAAGCCGATGAAGCAAGCCAATGCCAAGGCAGCGCGATCTCCGCGCAGCAGTTCCCTGTGGAGTACCAGGGTGAGCGTGCCAAATGCAATGATCGTTAGAACCGTGAAACTGCTTTGCACCCATAGCAGTTTGCGATTCAAAGGCATCAGCGACTTCAAATCCTCCTTCCACCGCAAGCGATAGGGCACCTGAAAGCTGGCACACAAGATGACGAAGTGCGCGAGCCCGGCAATCCAAATGTCGAGATCGAACAATGATTTCGTCATAGAGCGCGAATCGCCTGCATGAATGGAAGAATAACGCGCATTACAAACCAGGGATGAAAGAGCCAGAAAACCGGCGCCGCAACGAACACGGCCATAAACAGCCAGCCACGTGCTCCGTGCGCGAGCCCGAGACGTTTGCCCCAGCGGGAATGTTCCATGGTGATTCCGGCACCTTGGAGCAGAAAATATCCGGTTGGTAGTCCATATCCTCCGCGAGCCGGCACGGAAATCACGAGGTCATGAATCAAACCAGATACCAAGAACACGAGAAGCCCGGCCAATTCCACGCCCAGAGATCGGTGTAACGGACGGAAGATCAATTCGTAGCCCAACTGACGAAAGCCGAGGTTCCAACGCTTTCCCCAAAACTCCGCGAGCGACGTGGCGCGGAGCGGGGCGGACATAATTGGTTTCGCGTTCACGCCGGCAGCCTGCCACATCAGCGCGACGATTTGAAAGGTTCCGAAATGCAGGAGCAGAATCAGGCCAGCCATGCCGGCCCATCCACGAAGAAGGCGCTGGCTTGCAGGGAAAGAGCGTGCGACAACCCAAAGCGTAGTCGCACCTAATGCCGTCTCAAGCGTGGCCCAGAACCATGCTGTCGCCGAAGGCCGGGCCGCGTGCGCGCCCGGATTTAGAAATTCATCTGCGTCCATCCCCGGCCAAGCGAAAAGATATGCCGCAGTGCGCCATCCTACATGCGTCCCTTGTTCGTTCGCTCTCCACCGCGTCAACCATTTCAAACTGATGAAGATCGCGAACGAAAGAATCCACATGAACACCCAGGCTGGCCAGAGATTGCGAAGTGCAATGGCCGTCGCAGGCAAGAGTATGAGAGGAAGCCACCCGACCCACCCGGAGTGCTGTTCTCTCGGGCGCCTCGCCGGCTGAATTTCGTCCGCCGTCCTCTCGGTCAACGCTGTCACTTTTCTCCCGAAAGCCGAACTTCATAGACGGTCGGCAACGAATCCGAGTTTGGGCGCACGAAGCTCCGCACCAGCTCGGTGCGCGAGAAATGGCCGAGACTTAAAATCCGGATACATTCATCCGTAGCGCAGCTCTCCCAGGAAGTGCGCCTTCCCCATGGAAAGCAACTCGCCTCGATCACGCGCACGGAGAGTTGGTCCTCAAAACCCGATTCGATTTGCACGCGCAGCCATCGCAAATAGTCCAGTTTTTCCGCGAGGGCGGCCTTGGGATCTTCACGAACGACCACGCCCGGAAAGTCAGGGATGTCTCGTCGCAACGTATGAACGTGCCCATGCCCCTCGACCAGGATTTCGATGTCGAGTTCCATCAGCCGTTCAAGACTGACAAGCCATTTACGGCTATCTACATCCGGGTTCGGTGTCGCAAAATAGCTGCCCATAAAAGCATCACCCGCCAGCAGCAATTTCTCTTTGGGATCGTACAGAACAATGTGATCGTCACAGTGGCCGGGAGCCGCTAGGACGAGAAGTCTGCCCGATGCGGTCTCTACGGTGCCTTCCAGGAGGTGATATGGCTGCGTCAGATTTGGAGGTTGTCCGATAATTGCCGCGCGAATCCAGGGAAGTTTTTTGAAAGGAGTGAGGAACTGGGCGGTCATGTCCGAAACATAGATTGGCGCGTCGGTCTTCGTGGACAGCCAATTGAGATTGCCAACGTGTTCCTCGTGTGCGTGGGTGGCTACGATCCCAATGATTTTGTCTTTGCCTCGCGCGAGATGGCGTTTGAGTGATCCTCGCATCTTCGGCGAGCCGGGATCGACTACGATTCCGTCATACAACACCGTCGTGAAAAGTTCGCCGAAGAGAAGGGGAACCGTATTCGGCAAGAAGCCATTTAAGAACAAAATGCTGAGCTTGCCATCGAGCAAATCGAGTCGCTTTTGGTAGGTTCTGACGAAGACGCTGGCTCTGTGTGCTGCTGCTTTAAGGCCAGACCACATCACCAGCGGTAACCTTATAAAAAACCCCAAGGTGTAGCACGACCAGAACGCTCCTGCGCGTGCTTGGCGCCGAACCGCTTCCGGTTTCGCAATCCGACACGATCCGCCCCGGCATTTGCTTATCGAATATCTATTTGTGGCGACGTATCCGTAGAGGAGCCGTCCCAAATTCCGGAATGGAAAACGTTGCCCCAGCACTCCGATGGGCCATGTTAGCGGACACTGCCGAGCTAGAGACGAGACAGCATCCCAGCCGACGCGAATTTCTCCTTCGGGCGTGACGACGTGCATCTGTCGCAAGCAGTCTTGCAGTTTGAGCCGCGAATCCACCGATGCCAAGACGTCTTCACGGATGGGCAGGCAGATCGTTTTTCGATCGCGATCCAGGACTTTCAGCCACGCGACACAGGCCTGGCAAATTTCGCACTGGTCGTCGTAGAGGACTCGGTACAGCTTCTTCCGCATGCGGAGGTCCTCGGCGGATTTATCCAGGACGGCAACTGAGTGGTCAGCCATAGCTGTTTATGCTTCAGTCTGACACAGGTTGGCGAGATCGTGGGGAAGGTGCGGTGAACGATTGCGCAAAGAGAGTAATTTCGCGACGGCAACAGAACGCGGTTTCGGCGGAGCCAAGCATCACGGCTTAATTTGTGGTCTCACGGTGGCGCAGGCTGAAGCCTACGCCGCTGAAGTGCAACTGCGCCGGTCGGAGGCCAGCGATACGAGGCTACGGCACCGGCGAAAAGAACGGACGGACGCTTTCGAGGCAAGTTCAATATTGCGTGGCGTTTTGTCGCGTTGGCATAGTCCCTTCGCTCCTCAGGATAAACAGGATTGCGTGTGCTACTGAGGGTAACCAGAAATCCACAACTTGCGGAATTTTCAACAGGGATTAATGCTTGACACTACGAAGGTGCTTCGGTATTATGGCGGTTCGTCTGTAGTCCTTCCAGTTGACCTGGGATGACCTGCTCTTTGACAATCGGATGATACATGCCAGAACCCGTTTGGTTTCTCTCTTGTTTCGGGTGTACCGGGACAAGGGAATATTGAGATAACCGAGCGATTTAACAGTTCGTTCCGATCGTGGCGGTGCAAATCACCACGGTCGAAACATCAGGCTTCAAACGAGAGTTTGATCCTGGCTCAGAGCGAACGCTGGCGGCGTGCTTAACACATGCAAGTCGAACGCGCAGCATTCTGTAGCAATACAGGGTGTGGGCGCGTGGCGAACGGGTGCGTAACACGTGGATAACCTTCCTTGAGGTGGGGAATAACCCAGTGAAAATTGGGCTAATACCGCATAACATCGCGATGGCACATGCTGATGCGATCAAAGGCGCAAGTCGCCACAAGAGGGATCCGCGGCCGATTAGCTTGTTGGCGAGGTAATGGCTCACCAAGGCAATGATCGGTAGCCGGACTGAGAGGTTGGCCGGCCACACTGGAACTGAGACACGGTCCAGACTCCTACGGGAGGCAGCAGTGGGGAATCTTGCACAATGGACGAAAGTCTGATGCAGCAACGCCGCGTGGGGGATGAAGCTTTTCGGAGTGTAAACCCCTTTCGACCCGGAAGAAAGCCCGCAAGGGTTTGACGGTACGGGTATAAGAAGCCCCGGCTAACTACGTGCCAGCAGCCGCGGTAA
>DATNKB010000196.1:0-2534 GCA_035603595.1 Candidatus Dormiibacterota bacterium | reverse complement strand
CGCGATGTTCGAGGGAGACATCAAGGTGTTTTTTGCGATCAGCGGCAATTTCCTCTCGAACGCGCCTGACACAGTCTACAGCGCGCACGCTATGCAGCGTTGCAAGCTTACGGCTCACGTCTCAACCAAGCTAAATCGCTCCCACTTGATCACAGGGGAGCGAGCCTTAATCCTGCCGTGCCTCGGGAGGACCGAGGAAGACATACAGGCCACTGGCAAGCAGTTCCTCACGGTGGAAGATTCGATGGGTATTATCGATCGTTCTGAAGGGTTCCTTCGACCCGCTTCGCCGGAACTGATGAGCGATGTCGCGATCATTGCGAACCTGGCGAATGCTACTTTAGGGGCACGAACGACCACAAATTGGCTCGGCTTTGCGGCGGATTACAATTTGATCAGGGATGCCATTGCCAAAGTGATTCCGGGATTCGAGAACTTCAACGCGCGGCTTACCAGGGAGAAATTCTTTTATTTGCCGAATGCAGCGAAGCAGCGCGTCTTCAAAACGAACTCCGGCAAGGCCAAACTAAGCGTTTGCCCAATACCGAAGCATGACCTGAAGCCGGACGAATTTCTTTTGACAACGATTCGCAGCCACGATCAATTCAATTCCACGATCTATGGACTGAATGACCGCTATCGCGGTGTCTTTGATGGTCGCCGCGTGCTCTTCCTGAACCCGCTCGATATGGAGGCAAGAAATCTTCAAGCCGGTCAGATCGTGGATATATACAGTCACTTTGAAGGAGAGCTACGCAAGGCACCCCGCTTTGCGATCGTCCCTTATGCGATTGCCCGCCGGAGCGCTGCCGCATACTATCCGGAAACCAACGTTTTGATCCCCATTCGGAGCGTTGCCGCCAAAAGCAATCAGCCCGCCTCCAAGTGCGTTCGCATCACGCTGACTCCAGCAGATCCTGCGGAGGTCCTGCACTTTCTAAAGGCGGATGTTGATCGCAACCTGGATCGCGCTGTGCCGCGTGTTCCTTGAGTAAAAGAATCAGGGCCCTCGCGCTGTCCGTTGGCCGGCCAAGCTCGCGCAGGCCACGTCGTAAATCGCCAAAGTTCACTCGGTCACCGACACTTATATCGCATTTTTTGATAGGTGGTGAGAAGAGGATTTCCCAACATCTATCCGGGCGAGCGGCCGGTCCCATGCGCACAAACCCAGTTTCCGATTACGCGACAGGCAAGTGAAATTCAATCAGTAAACACAAGCGCGTTTCTCGGTACTGATGCGCACAGCCGTCAGGACACCAAGTCGTTGGCGTCTGGAGAGGGGAAATTCAAGCCAACAAATTCTCAATCTTCACTGGCAGTTCCCGCACACGAACACCGGTCGCGTGGTGCACCGCGTCTGTGATAGCCGCGGCGATTCCGGCTAGGCCGATCTCTCCAATACCGCGCGCCCCGAGTTCGTTGATTTCTCTGTCCGGGTAGTCGAGGAAATGCACTTCGATCGGCGGTGCGTCGGCGTTTACGGTCATCACATAATCCGCCAGATTACTGTTGATGGGCGCACCATTCTGCGGATCGTAGGCGGTTTCTTCGAACAGCGCCATTCCGATGCCCATCACCACTGCTCCTTGGATCTGGTTGCGGCCGGTAAGAGGATTCAAGATTCGGCCTGCATCCATCACCGTAACGACGCGGCTGACGCGCAGGCGTGCGGTCTCCGGCTGCCACGTCACTTCCACAAAGTGGCAGCCGAACGAGTGCATTGAGAATTTCGGGTTGGGGATAAAAGTCGTCTGTTCACCCCTGCCTCTGCCACTCACCAGCTTTGCATTCGCGCTCCGGAGCACGTCCCCGAACGCAATACCCGATGCAGGACCTTCAGCCCTTACAAACACGCGCCCGCCTTCCAGTGCGAGATCGTTGGGCTTACGTCCCAAGAACGGCGAGCCGGGAGTTGTGACGGCGATGATCAGCAGCGATGTGATCGCTTGGTTCGTGGCCCCGAACACAGCCGGGATCACGGAACTCGTGGCTAAGGACCCGCCTGAGATCGGACCATCGGGTAGTGCGCTGTCTCCCAACTCAACATCGATCTTGTCCAGCGGGACGCCGGTTTTCTGCGACGCAAGCTGTGCCAGGATCGTATACGTGCCGGTGCCAATGTCCTGCGTTGCGCAGGCAACGCGAACCGTTCCATCATCTCGGAGTTCGAGACTGGCTTCGGCGGCAAATGCCCCGGCGATCCATGCCGCCCCGGCCATTCCCCAACCTAAGATCAAACCATCGCGTTTCATTGCGCTGATCGCCGGATCGCGCTTCGGCCAGCCGAATTTCTCGACGCCGAGGTTCAGGCATTCCACGTAGTGCCGGGAGGAGAACGGTATGTTCAGCGCCTCGTCGAGCTTTGGTTCGTTGAGAATGCGGAGTTGGACGGGGTCCATCTTGAGCCGCTCGGCCATCTCATTCATGGCCGATTCGGTGGCATAGAGTCCGGGGACTGCACCGGGCCCGCGCATGTCGGAAGTTGCGCCGATATTTCGCCTCGCGCGGCCGAAGCTCACGCGCAAATTGGGAAC
>DATNKB010000195.1:0-3150 GCA_035603595.1 Candidatus Dormiibacterota bacterium | reverse complement strand
CATGGCCACGATTTGCTGCGCGAGAACGTCCTGCGGCGCGTCGGGAATTTCGATGCGGTCGAGATCGCCCTGTCGAATTGCACGAACCAGGGAGGCGCATTCAAGGAGTTCATCTCGCGTTGCGGCGAAGATCCGTCCTTTCGGAATTGCGCCGTGCCAGTGGCCGGCGCGTCCGATACGCTGAAGAGCGGTTGCGATCGAGCGCGTGGAGCCGATTTGGCAAACCAGATCAACCGCTCCGATATCGATACCAAGCTCGAGCGAAGCGGTGGCGACGAGAGCTCGAATTTCTCCTGCCTTCAGCTTGTTTTCCGCGGCCAGGCGGAGCTTACGTGAAAGGCTGCCGTGGTGTGTGGCGACGGCGTCTTTGCCGAGGCGTTCTTCGAGATGATGGGCTACTCGTTCCGCGAGGCGGCGCGTGTTCACAAACACAAGAGTCGAGCGGTGCTGGCGAACGAGCTCGGCTACTCGGTTGTAAATCTCGTCCCACATTTCATGTGAGGCAACCGGGCCAAGTTCGCTGGCCGGAACTTCGATGGCCAGATCGAGCGCTCGTTGATGGCCGATCTGCACGATCACGGGATCGGGACGGCTGCTGCCGGTGAGAAAATGCGCGATTAGCTCGATCGGTTTTTGGGTGGCAGAGAGGCCAATCCGCACCGGCGGATGATCTGCAAGCGCTTCGAGTCGTTCGAGCGAGAGCGCGAGGTGCGAGCCGCGCTTGTCATCAGCAACGGCGTGAATTTCGTCGACGATGACGGTTTCGACAGATTTGAGAATTTCGCGACTCTTCGCGGCGGTGAGCAAAATATAGAGCGATTCGGGGGTCGTGACAAGAATGTGCGGCGGCCGCGCAAGCATCTTGCGGCGCTCGTGCATGAGCGTGTCGCCGGTGCGGACGGCGGTACGAATCTCGGGCATCAGGAAGCCGCGCTCAGCTGCAAGCTGCAAAATTTCGCCGAGCGGAATCTCGAGGTTTTTCTGAATGTCGTTGCCGAGAGCTTTAAGCGGGGAAACGTAAAGAACTTCGAGTCGGTCGGTCAGCTTACCTGCGAGCGCTTTGCGGACGAGCCGGTCAATACAAGCGAGAAACGCAGCGAGAGTCTTGCCGGAGCCTGTCGGTGCTGAAATGAGCGTGGTTTTTCCGGCAAGAATATGCGGCCAACCCTGCTCCTGTGGCTCGGTGGGCGTGCCAAGGCGACGGAGAAACCATTCGCGAACGAGCGGGTGGGCCCAATCGAGAGACGCCAATGCCGCAGCCGCGGGTTCTGTCAGTGGAGGATTCATCGAAGAGAACTCGGTGTTGCCGCCATGAGAAGGCTGAAGTTAATTGCTACCGGCGAAGGTCTAGAATACTCTTTACCGAAGGCGATGTCATCTTGGGGAGTGCGGTCGCGCCGGCTCATTACAGGTACGCCAGGCTCTTTGCGGATGGCTCTACCTGCGATTCACAACCACACTTGCTCGTCCTGCTCTACGGGAGTAACTAAGCGTGAATAAAAATAAATCTCGCGGTGCTTTCGCTAAACCGTACTTTGCCTTTCGGATGTCAATCCTCACGCTGATCACGCTCTTCGCCCTGGCTGCTTTTTCTTCGCGCTCGGTCGCCGGGCAGCCGCAATCGGATGATGCGGCTGCCATTCTCACTCTGCTCAACGATCAGACCGCCGCCTGGAATCGCGGTGATATCGAAGGCTTCATGAACGGCTATTGGAATTCGAACCAGACCGAATTCGTGAGCTCCGAAGGACTATCGCGCGGCTGGCAAGCGCTCCTCGAACGCTACCGGCGCAGCTATCCCGACCGAAAAGCGATGGGTCACCTGACGTTCTCAGACCTCGAAATTCGTTTGGAATGTTCCACCTCTGCCTATGCCCTCGGCGAATATCATTTGCAACGCGAGAACGACAATCCCTCCGGAGTATTCACCCTCAATTTCAGAAAATTTCCTGAAGGATGGCGAATTGTCGTGGACCACACCACGGCTTTCGCAAAGTCGGGTGCCGCGCAGAAATAAAACAAATCGAAACAGCGCAAATCAATTGAAGACGCGCCATGAAGAAATCCGAGCGATAATGGGTCCGGGCAAAAACGCTGGCCGGCCCAAATCATCGAGGAGAGAACAATTTGCGTGCTGTGATAACAGGTGGTGCAGGCTTTCTCGGCTCACATCTCTGCGATTTGATGCTCGATAAGGGCTGGGAGATCCTCTGCCTGGATAATCTGGTCACAGGCAGCGATTCCAACGTGGGGCACCTTCTACCTCATCCCAAGTTTCGCTTCGCCCGCCAGGACGTCAGCCGGTACATTGATGTGCCAGGTCCGGTTGCTGCGGTGTTGCATTTTGCTTCGCCCGCAAGTCCTCCCGACTATCTGAAGATGCCGATTCAGACTATGAAAGTCGGTGCGCTCGGCACGCACAACGCCCTCGGCCTTGCGCTCGCTAAAAAAGCAAAATTTCTACTGGCATCGACGTCGGAATGTTACGGCGATCCTGAAGTGAGTCCACAGCCGGAAAGCTACTGGGGCCGGGTGAATCCGATCGGGCCACGCGGCGTCTACGACGAATCGAAACGATTCGCCGAGGCTCTTACGATGGCTTATCACCGCTACCACGGCGTGGATACGCGAATCGTGCGTATCTTCAATACCTACGGGCCGCGCATGCGTCTCAATGACGGCCGTGCGCTTCCCAATTTTCTCTATCAGGCTCTAACGGGCGAACCGCTCACGGTATACGGCGACGGCAAGCAGACTCGCAGTTTCTGCTACGTTTCCGATTTGCTCGACGGTATTTACCGCCTGCTCGAATCCGACGAACATGATCCGACCAATATCGGCAACCCTCACGAAATCACGATTCTGGAATTTGCCGAACGAATACGGGCACTGGTCGGTTCGAAGGAACCGATCGTGTTTCGCCCGCTGCCCCAGGACGATCCTAAGCAGCGCTGCCCAGATATCACCAAGGCCCGGCGGGTCTTAAAGTGGGAGCCGAAGGTGAATCTCGAGGAAGGGCTGAAGCGCACGTACGACTATTTCCATAAGAAAGTCGCCGAACCGGCACGCTAGGCCCGTTTTGGGGAGGTAGTCTTACTCCATCAATCCGGGCGGCCGATCGAATAATATTCGAAGCCAAGCGCTTTCATT
>DATNKB010000194.1:0-9726 GCA_035603595.1 Candidatus Dormiibacterota bacterium | reverse complement strand
GGCACATTGTATTTTTCGATCGTGAGGTCGCGCTGGTAGACGTCGGTCGCAAAAGGAAGCGCGTCGAGTTCTTCTGTCTGCAGCAGCGGACGGGGCGGATTGTGGACTACCTTACCGTCTTTGATATAGCTGACGTTTGCGATTCCGGAGATGGGCTTGCCGTTCGCATAGTCCACAACGGCGTTGTCGAATTCTCCGCGCACGACGAAATCAATATCGGGGCTGGCGAGAAGGCTTTCCGCCGGCTTGATCTGCACCTGCGGTCCCACAAAGCAAATTTTGATTCCGGGCTTCTTTTCCTTCATGGCCTTGGCCATGCGAAGGTCGCTGTGGAAACCCACGGTGGAGGTGAAGAGAACCACGAACTCGTAGTCTTTCGCGATTTCAACCACCTGCGCCGGGGTGATGCCGTGAGGAGGACCATCCAGGAGACGGCTACCGGGCAACTGACCAGCCGGATAAGCGAGCCAGACCGGGTACCAATAGGATTCGATTTCGCGTGTAGCGGGCCAGCGCGACCCGGCGCCGCCGTCAAAATGTTCGAAGCTCGGCGGATTCAGCAACAACGTTTTCATTACAGACGACATTCGCAATCCCCCAGAATGCAGACCGTCGTACAGACGCAAGAATAGCCCTATATGTATTCAATTGATTTTACCCGATTTCGCCCGCTATCCCAAGCCGAGGTTTGCCGGGAACCGTGTCTACTGAAACACCTTGGCGAGCTGGCCGGTGGCTTGGAGAAGTGATAGCTGTCCCTGCTGGCGGGCAAACTCGGCGTCGAGGAAGGCGACCCATTTGTCGTTCTCTTCGAGGCGAGCCTGCTCGATGTCGCGCAGGGTGGCGCGGCCCTCGTCTAATTTCGTTTGCAGAATTTGCAGCGACTCCTGGGCGAGCTGCAGATCGAGGCGCGCCACTTCGTGAGCAGCGTCGAGCTCGCGGACATCGCGGGCCTTTTGAAGCACGTCGGCGCGAACTTCCTGGCGCTTGTTCCCGAGGGCGAGTTCCGCTTCGCTTAGCTGGCTCTTAGCCAACTTTATATCGGCAAAAGTCTTCGAGCTGAAGATTGGGATGTGTGCGTCAATTCCAACCGTGACGTTGTTGCGCTGAAAATGATTGAAGAATTCAGTGTAGTTGTTGAATTTGCCGAGCACCTGATAGAGGCCGACGGCGCTGACTGTGGGCCAGAGCTCACCCTTGGCGCCCTTTAATAGATGTTGTCGCGCATCGCGTTCCTTCTCCGCTTCCGTGACAAAAGGGCTGGTCTTAAGTGCAGCGGCGATCAAGTCAGTCTCTTGCTGATCCACCGCGAACGACGTCTGCTCGGTCTCCACTTGAACTGATTGACCGGATCCGCCTGTGAGATTGTCGAGCTGCTGGGTGAGAATCGCGTCACGCCCTTCCAGATGAATGATGCGCTCGCGAATGCGCGCAAGGGTCAACTGGCTGCGAGTGATTTCAATCGGCAGTTCCTGGCCGGCTTGGGTACGTTCGCGAGTGACGCCGGCAATCTTTTCGGCGCTGGCGCCCTCACCACGGAGCAATTCGAGGGAAGTTCGAATCTTTGCAAGTTCCAGGTAGGTGGTCGCAGTGCGGACGATTACGGCGTCGCGCGTGCGGTCGAGTTCGATCTTCTGACTTTCCGCGCGGTCTTCGGCCGCGTGGAGTTGCCCGCGAAGGGGCAAATTAAAGATCGACTGTGTGTAGGACAAACTGATTATGGCCGGAGCCGAGCCGCCGACGGTCGCAGGAAAGCCGCTGCTATACGCGGCACCAGACCCAGTGTAAAGATTCGGCCTAAAATCGGCGCGGTTCACGCCGACAGCATTCATCGCGACGGTATATTGCATCCGCGCGAGAGCGATCTCGCGGCTGTTTTGAAGGGCGAGTGTTACCGCCTGGCGGAGTGTGAGTTTGTCCGAATCCTGGGCACGAGTGGGCTTCGGAAATAATCCGGTGGCTACAACGAAAAAAGCAGCGAACGCCGTTAGCAATGACCGCTTTGCACTGGCCATATCCTTACTCATATCGCAGCGAATCCGTGGGATGCAAACTCGCCGCCCGGCTCGCGGGCAGGTAGCCAAATAAGATCCCGGTTGAACATGACACGACGAAGGCCAGCACTACTGAAACCCATGACACGGGCATGCGGATCCCTACAGCTTCGGGGATCACTCGCAAAACGAGATTGATTGCGACAGGTATCGAAACGGCGATCACGATCCCTATCACCGCTCCGGTGCCGCTGATCAGGAACGCTTCCATCAGAAACTGGTAGAGGATCGCGTCGCGCGGAGCTCCCACGGCTTTGCGAATACCAATCTCGCGCGTGCGCTCGGTGACAGTGACGAGCATGATGTTCATGATGCCGATGCCGCTGATCGTGAGCGCTATGAGCGCGATCACAACGAGGAGAACCGTCAATGCTTGTGAAATCATTCGAGCCGATTCCAAAAGTGACGTGAGATTCTCCACCTCATACTCAGCGCCGGGGCGATGCCGGCCTTTCAAAATTTCCCTCACTTGTTGCGTCACCGCCGGCACGGCTTCGGGCGAGTCTGCCTGAACGTACAGGGTGCGGAGATAGTCCGTTCCCGTGTAGTAAGTCATCAATCCGAAGGGGACGAGCACAGACTCGCGCGCAATTTCCGTCTCGCCGAAGGTGGAAATCCGCTCGCGAAAAACCCCAATCACGGAGAAGCGCAGTTCGCCGACGCGAATTTCCTGGCCGACAGGGTTCTGGTTTGGAAACACGCGCGCAGCCAGCTCCTGAGTCAGCAAGCAGACCTTGGCGTGCGTTACCATGTCGTCGGGATCGAAATAACGACCGCGAAACACCACCAGTCTGCGAATCTGTTGGAAGCCCTCGGTCACCCCTACGAGTTTTACCGGCCGCTCGACACCGGCAGCAACTACGGTCATCGGAATATCCGACGCTCCCGCAGTAACCGCAACTTGCGGGACCTGGATCTTCATAGCTTCCATGTCGGCAAGCGAAATCTCGTCGCCCAGTGTGAGACGCGAGGAATTATTTGAACGCATAACTCCGGCATAGACGAGATTCGAACCGACGCCTTCAATCTGAGCGATGATGTAGCGTTTGCCCGCCAGCGCCACGGTGACCACGAGAACGATGCAGCCGCTGCCGATGATGACGCCGAGCATCGTCAACGCGGCGCGAAGCTTATTCGCGCGCAACGCCTGGAGAGCGAGATCCCAGGTCTCGTTCCAATATGCAGATTTGCTTCGTACGTTGGACATGGCGGCGATTTCAGATTACCCGGATGAATTTCCCGGGGCTATTTCGATTTCTCCAGGTGTTCCAGCCGCGTTTTCACTTCCTTGCGTCCGGGATCGAGTTGCAGAGAAGCGCGATATTGTTCGGCCGCTTCGGCGCGCTTTCCTTGCGCTTCGTACAGGCGCCCGAGCCACTCGCGCGCAGCGGCGTGAGAAGGCCAATCGCTGCGATCGGGCGTGCTGGCGAGATAGGACTTCAAGTCCTGTTCGGAATGCGAGGGATCCACTGCCGATAGCACTCCATACACGCCGCGGTAATAGGCCAGGCGGGGATCGTTCGCATTCACGGCCGCCGCTCCGTCAATGGCGGCTTTGAGTTGAGCGGGCTTATTCTGTTTCACAAAATAGTTGGCAGCGTCGAAATAGGGTTCCACCGTTTTGGGCTTGGCGGCGAGGGCCTGCTGGTATTCGCTTTCGGCAGCATCGTGTTTCTTGGCTACCTGGGCCTCGTAGAGGGCTCTCGCGAGATGTCCTTGGACCGGATCAATAGCAGCGATCGCTTCCACTTGGGCTTTGGCCTCGTCCTTATTGCCGCCGACAACCCAAGGGGCGTCGATATCGAATTCCTCGAGATCCCGGCGGGCCGCGATGTTCGACGGGTTCGCGGCAACGGCGTCTTCAAACTCCTTCTTCACTTTCTTGGCGAGGAAAAAGCTGTGCTCGCGATCGGCCTTTCCGCCGTAAGCGCGGCCGAGCCACAAATGGTAGTCGGAATTCTTGGGGTCGTTCTGGACGGACTTTTCTAAATTCGTTATGGAGTTATCGTAGTCGCGCATCTCGTAGTAGCTGCGACCGAGCCAGTAGGAAAGCTCAGCGTTGTTGGGATTCGCGATCACCGCCACCTGCAAGGTGGAAACGGCACCGGAATAGTTTCCGGCATTGAATTGACGGATGGCGTTCTGGAGCGAGGCGGATGCGTCCGGCGAAGAGCTGGGTGCCGTGATCCGGCCGCTTGCTGCAAATTGGAACAGAAAAAGCACTGCGATAGGAACCGCCCACGACAGTTTTTTTCCGCGGTGCACTATGATTTAGCCTCCGTGGCTCGAACGTCCATGCCGTCCCGCAAGACCTGCATGTCGCCCGGCAGCACAACTCTGTCTCCGAGTTGCAGCCCGCTGATTACTTCGTATTTTTGCGCGCTGGCGATACCGACGGTGATATCGCGCCGGTGAATTTTGTCGCCGCCGTAGACGAAAACGAAATGCTGGCCGTTGTCGTAACGCACAGCGGCGCGCGGAACCACGAGCGCTCCCTGGCGGCCGTGGACGAGGATGTGAACGTCGACGTTTACGTTGGGAAGCAGCTCGAGCTTGTCATTGTCGATCGAGCAGAGGACTTCGCCGACGCTGCGAGCGCCTCGAGATACCACTTGCTTGGGAACCTGCTCGGTGCGGCCTGTCCACGTCCGACCGGGCTTAGCATCCCACGCTACCTGGACCACTTGGTTCGGTTCGAGGGCGCCGAGGTCCGGTTCATCTACGAAGGCGCGCACGCGCACTTGCCTCAGATCGGCCATCTCGGCAAGCGTGTCGCCTACTTTGACGTAGTCGCCGGTGTGCACTGGAAGCGCGTAGAGCGTGCCGTCGGAAGGCGCGACGACTGTGGCCGAGCGCAATTTTTCCTGGAACGATTGAATCTGATCCTGGGCTTGCTTCGCGCGTAGCTCGGCGCGTTCGGCATCGCCGGTGGTCCGCTGAGCAAGGGCAGCCTTCTTTTGCTGGAGAGTTTCGAGCGTGGCGCGGGCTTGCGCGAGAGCAGCCTGATTCTGGGCTACTTCGTACAACGTGGCGGCTTGCTTGGCGGCGAGTTGTTCGAGGGCTTTTTGAGTCTGTTCAAGGTTGGCGACGTTGGCCTGCGCCTTCGCGAGATCGCCATTGATTTGAGCGAGTTCGTCGGGCGTACCGCCGGCGCGTGCGTTTTTCAAATCCGTCTGCGCTGCGAGCAGATTCGCGCGGGCTTGCGAGAGTTGCGCACGGATGTCGGAGGCGTCGAGGGTGAGAATCAATTGTCCGCGATGAACGGCTTGGCCTTCGGTGGCGGCGATCTTTTCGACGAACGTGGGAAATTCGGCGCGAGCGATTGACGGCGAAATCGGTTCGACCTTGCCGTTACTTGAAATAGAGGCGCTTAGGTCTTCACGTTGAACGGGCACGTAGTGAACGACCGGAGCTTGGCCTCGGCTTGCTAGCAGGATAACAAGGACCACCGCACCTAGCGCGACGGCCAGGGTGGGAACGAGCCATTTTCTCTTACCGTTGTCCGCCATCTTGGGCCGCGCTTGCGCGCGCAGCCTACCCCCAGAATCTCAAAATTGTAACAGACCCTTTCGAAGCGTGCCTACGGAAAGGCCGAAGGAGTGGCGCCGGGAGCACCTACGTACGTACCTACGGACCTACAGCGTACCTAAAAGAGATGCGCTACTCTAACAATGGGATGCCGGTGGTGTTCGTGATCGCTACGGACTGGAAACTGCGTGCTGCAGTTCGTGCCGAGTTGCGCGAGCGCGGAATCGATGCGCTAGGAATGGACTCGGCTGAGGATGCGGGGCGGGCGCTGACTGGGGGCGCGGCGCCGGCTGTGGTGGTGCTGGAAGCGAATGCGGAATTGGCTAGCGATCCGGCGATTCAGGGGCTTGTGGCGCGGGTGCCGACGGTCTTGGTCGCTTCGCGGACGGAGACCGTAGCGCTGCCGAGGGTGGCGGCTGTGTTTTACCGGCCGGTGCGGATTGGGGAGATTGTGGAGAAGGTCAACGAGCTTTTGGCGCGGGGTCAAGCTGCCTAGGTGCGGGTTGGCATTGCGCGTCGTGATAAAATTTATGGCATGAGCGAGACACCTCAATCACAAACGAAAGCGCCGGCGGCGCCGGCGAGTTCCGCGCCTTCTGCGACGAGCGCAACTGGGCAGACCGCGGGTCATCACTCGACGACCGGGACTGGGCCGAAAATCCATCGCGTTTGCATCGGGTGCAACAACATGTTTGAAGTGACGATGGATAACTACGAAGCGAAGCATTGCTCGACCTGCCATAAAGGCTAAATCTTAAACCTGCCGGGTCTGAAGACCGGCGCTACAAATGCTGACCACTCCTGATAGGCGCCTGCCTGCTATATGAAAATCTACAACGAAGCGATTACTGTGCAATCGAAGAAGGCGCGCGAAGTTTTTGATCTTACCTCGCAAATTAAGGCGGCGATGGAGAAGAGTACGTTTCGCGACGGTATCATTCTTGTGTCTGGGCTACACGCGAATGCGGCGGTGGTCGTCAATGACAACGAGCCCGGGCTGCTGGAGGACCTCGATGCGTGGCTCGGCGAAGTGGCACCGGCGCGAGACGACTTCAAGCATAAGGGCCGGTTCGAGAGCAATGCTGCCATTCATTTTCAGAGCCTCTTGCTGCATCACCAGGTGATTGTCGCGTTCACGGAAGGGCGACTCGACCTGGGCCCCAATCAAGCCGTGCTTTTCATCGAACTTGACGGCTTACGACCGAAGCGAATCCTCGTCAAAGTAATAGGTGAGTGATAAGGCGGCAGGATTTGCAGGTTCCTGCTGGAGCCGGCGCGGAATGTGTTGTCAATGCCGCGAAGTGCGGCTGCCTGCGCGCGGCTCGAATGTTAGAATTGAATCTACATGAGCGCCGACCCACTTATTTACGTGCACGATCTTTGCAAAGACTTCCGCACGTTCCGGCGGCGGGAGGGGGTTTGGGGCTCGATTCAGAATCTTTTCGTTCGCGACTACCGTACTGTGGCGGCGGTGGACCGCGTCGGGTTTTCGATTGAGCGCGGCGAAATGGTCGGTTACATCGGCCCGAACGGGGCTGGAAAGTCGACCACCATCAAGATGCTCACGGGCATTCTGGTGCCGACGAGCGGAGAGATCCGCGTCAATGGTTACGTCCCCTTCCGGCAGCGGCGGCAATATGTGAAAACGATTGGCGTGGTGTTCGGCCAGCGGACGCAGCTGTGGTGGGACATCGCGGTGATCGAGTCGTTCAAGTTGCTGAGACGCATCTACGACGTGCCGCAGCGCGATTTCGACGCGCGCATGGAACGCTTCAACGAAATCTTGGGCATCAACGATTATCTGCATACGCCGGTGAGGAAGCTTTCACTTGGCGAGCGCATGCGATGCGACCTGGCTGCCGCGCTGCTGCATAATCCGCCGCTGCTGTTCCTTGATGAGCCGACGATTGGCCTCGACGTGGTGGCGAAGGATCATATCCGTCATTTCCTGCGCGCCATCAATCGCGAATTCCACACCACAATTCTGCTGACTACGCACGACCTCGACGATATCGAAGAGCTTTGCCGCCGCATCATGATTATCGATCACGGGCGCGTGCTGTTCGATGGACACCTATACGATTTGAAACAGAAGCTACTGCGCACCAAGCAGATTAAATTCGCGCTGAAAGATCGCGACCAGGTGGCTTGCCTCGAAGTTTTTGCGCGCGATGGATTTGAAATCGAGACGGTGGACGAGCTTACCTACCGTATCCGCTTCGACCGGCTGAAAATCGTGACTGCCGATTTGATACGTCGGATTCTGGCAGCTGTGGAAGTGCGCGACCTTTTGATCGAGGACGAGCCGATCGAGGAAATCGTCAAGCGCATCTATGCTGGCGAAGCACTCCCCGAGGTAACGGTTTGAACGGGTTCGCTGATGCACTGGTGCCGTACGCCGAATTTGCGCGCGTCGGATTCGTCAATATACTTGCCTTTCGGCTGCGCTATTTCACCGGCATCATCACGTATTTTCTAAACGTGACGGTGTATTACTTCATTTGGACGGCGGTTTTCCACTCGGCACAATCGATCGCAGGGTTTAGCCTGCCGCAGATCATCACTTACGTGAGCGTCGGATGGATGATTCGCTCGTTCTACTGGAACACGATTGACCAGGAGATGGCGTACGAGGTGATTGAAGGCAAGATCGCGATGGATTTGATCAAGCCGGTGTCGATGCAGTGGATGTGGATCTGCCGGGCGATGGGCGAATCGGCGTTTCGTCTTGGGCTGCTCACGCTGCCGACGGCAGTCGTGGTAGCGCTGGTGTTCCCCGTGCAAGGGCCGTCTTCAAGAGAGAATTTCGCGCTGTTTCTTGTGAGTGTGCTGGGCAGCTTCTTTTTGATGGCGGCGATCAACTTCATGATCGGAACGTGCGCGATTCCATTGAAATCGATTCTGGCTTTGATTCGCGCGAAATACTGGCTGATCGAAATGCTGTCCGGCCTCTTGATTCCGATTTCATTTTTTCCGGATGCGGCGCAGAAAGTCATGGCGCGACTGCCGTTTGAGTACATCGCCTTCGTGCCGCTGCAGATTTACCTTGGCAAGCTCGACCGGGCAGCGGCTCTTCGCGCGCTCGGCACACAATGGCTCTGGGCAATCGCGATGCTTGCGCTGGCACATTTCTGGTGGGAACGGGCATCACGGAAGATCACAATTCATGGTGGCTAGCCGATGAGTTCGATGCCAATCAGCACTCCGATGAAAGAAAAGACCGGGGCTGCCGCGCTCGCGGCCGGCGCGAACCGGCATGCGCTACTTTTTGCGGACTATTTCACTCAATATGCGAAGGTGCGGATCGGTTATCGCGGCGACTTCATCGTCAGTCTGCTGACCAGTTTTGCCGCAACGATTTTTCAGATTGCCTTCGTGGTGGTGCTCTTTGAAAAAGCGCCTCAGCTGGGCGGCTGGCGTTTCGAGGAAGTTCTGTTTCTTTACGGTTTCGCGCTGATTCCCTACGGGCTCTTCAATGTGATCAGCATGAATCTCTACGATTTTGGCAACAACTACATCATCGAAGGAAAGTTCGACCGGATTCTTTTGCGTCCGGTCTCATCCCTATTCCAGGTGCTGTTTGAGACGTTCCGAATCGAGTCGTTTCAGGAAGTCGCCACGGGAATCTTCTGCATGGTGTGGGCAGCGCATAGACTCGGGATTGTCTGGACTCCGGCAAGGCTGGCAATGCTGCTATTTTTTGGCATCTGCGCGGGTATCATCTATGTTTCGATTTTCCTGATGCTCAGCACTGTCTCCTTCTGGTTCGAGGATCGCATTGGCGTCCATCCGCCCGTGTGGAACGTAATCGCCTTCGGCCGTTACCCTTTGTCGATTTACAGCCCCGTGGTGCAATTTTTCCTGTGCTGGGTAGTTCCGTTCGGACTGGCGTCGTTCTATCCCAGCGTGAAATTGCTCGGCCGCGCTGTCACCCCGGAATATGCGCCATTGGTCCCGGTCGTCGCAGTTGTTTTCTTCACGCTTGCCCTATCGCTTTGGAATTTCGGCACTCGCCACTATTCGTCGACTGGCTCATAACCATACTGTCGCCGGCAACCACCTGCTTCGATGGACCTGCTCACTCATGGATGGATTCGTTCGGTTGTATATTCGACAGAAGCCTCGGTCAAAGAAAAGACAAATG
>DATNKB010000193.1:0-13620 GCA_035603595.1 Candidatus Dormiibacterota bacterium | reverse complement strand
ATTCGCATCGGATGCGACGCGATCCCGGAAGCTCGTCTCCGACTCCCAAGCCGCCATCGCATGGCTCTGCAGCCATTTGTAGGCGTCTTCGCGCGGCGCGCCATGCTCCACAAGGTCCTGCAGCAGTTGCCCGGAGAACACGAGCCCCTTGGTCGCATCCAAATTCCGGCGCATGCGGTCGGGAAACACTTTCATGTTCGCAACGATTTCCGTGGTGCGATGAAGCATGTAGTCGGTGAGAATCGTCGAATCCGGCAGAATCACCCGCTCCACCGAACTGTGCGAAATGTCGCGTTCGTGCCACAGCGCAATATCTTCCAGCGCCGGCATCGCATTGGCCCGCACCACCCGCGCCAGTCCGCAGATCTGCTCGCTCGATACCGGATTCCGCTTGTGCGGCATCGCCGAACTTCCGCGCTGCTCGCCCCCAAACGGCTCCTCCACCTCGCGCACTTCCGTCCGTTGCAGATGGCGCACTTCCTGCGCAATTCGTTCCAGCCCACCCGCCACAATCGCCAGCGTCGAAAGATATTGCGCGTGGCGGTCGCGTTCGATCACTTGCGACGTGATTGGCGCCGTCGTCAGGCCCAGCCGCGCGCAGATTTTTTCTTCGATTTCAGGGCCGAGGTGTGTGCACGTTCCTACCGCGCCTGAAATTTTCCCCACCGCCATCTGCCGCGCCGCCACTTGAAACCGCGCCAGATCACGGCGATTCTCCGAAAACCAGTTCGCAATTTTCAGTCCGAACGTGATCGGCTCCGCATGGACGCCGTGCGTGCGACCAATCTGCGGCGTATCCTTGAACTCCCACGCGCGCCGTTCGAGCACTTCGCCCATCCGTTCGAGCGCCTTCTCAATCTGCTGCGAAGCTTCGCGCACCAGCAGGGCCTGTGCCGTGTCCACCACGTCGTTTGACGTGAGCCCGTAATGCAGCCAGCGCGCCGCTTCGGGATCGCCCACCGATTCCTGCACTGCCATCGTGAACGCGATCACGTCGTGCCGCACCTTGGCTTCCAGCTCATTGATGCGCGCCACGTCGACCCGACCGCGCTCGCGCAACTTCAGCGCTGCCTCGCGCGGGACGATGCCCGCTTCTGCTAGCGTCTCAGCGGCGGCCAGCTCCACCTCGAGCCATTTCTGAAATTTATTTTCGTCGCTCCAGACGCGGCCCATTTCCGCGCGTGTGTATCGCGGGATCAAATCCGGCTCCTTTTTGGCGCCGTCCATGACGAACGCAACCCCATTTTGGCGCAACTCTTCAGCTAGCTTGCAAACGGCGGGGAATTTCCCTGCTCCATCATACCTGTAAAAAGGCCTAAACGATGGCATACCTGCAAACCGAGCCGGAAAACGATGGCATCGCTGTAAAATCCGCCAAAAGCGATCGTCAAATTGCGGTTACGGCTTCGCAGGCCTGTAGCTGAAAAGTTTCTGGCATTCGCGCCGCAAGAATCCGCCAAAGACGGGAATGCGGTGATTGCCCTTCTCAAAAACCAGTTCACACGGGATTAAACAGGCTCGCCACTTGTAATACTCGGTGCCGTGCTTGCTCCCATACGCGGCAATATCTTCCTGCGAAACGCCGTACACCACCGCGCCAATTCGTGACCACACGCCGGCTCCGGCGCACATCGCGCACGGCTCATGCGTCGAGTAGAGAACGAAGTCGGATAGGTAGCGCCCGTAGCCGCTCGACACGTATTTCAGCGTTTCGAGTTCAACGTGCTTGATGCTCGAGCCCGAAGTTTTTACCCGGTTGCCGGCGTTGGCAATCACCACTTCGCGCTTGCCCACGAGCCGCGTAATCACCGCGCCGATTGGATAGTCTCCTCGATCGCCGGCGCGCTTCGCCTCGGCGATGGCCAGCTCCATGAATTTCTTTTTCGGTTTATAGGAAGGCGGAATCATGCGGACGGATTATATCTGTTTATGGCGGGGGTTTCTTGCGAACCGCAAATATCTCGTTTCGGCAACTTGAAAGCGAATGGAAAGCCGAAACCCAGGACTCCGGCTCCCATTCGCTTTTCGGTTGAAGTTTCTCGGATGCCCGCCAAGCGTGCGCGAATCTCGTTGAATGAACTCGACGCAACATGGCGGCAAAAGTTACGGCCTGACGCCTGTTGGTTGCAGAAGCAGTGCAATTTCGCGTCCTCCTTCTCCGATTGCGGCACGCTTCTCACGATTGGACTTGAACAGTTCCAGTCCTTCGTTATTTCCTGTCCAAATCTGGGATAGGAACTTGGTCTGTCCGTAACAGTTGAATACCAGCGCAGGTTCCGTACGTCCGTCCCTGGCTTCGACTGGCGTCGTCATGACGATCATCACCGCATTGCCGTCTACTTGACGAAGCCGCTGGATCACCCGCGTTCCGCTGACAGCGGAGTCCACGACATATTCACCTGCCGGCAGCGTGTGTTCTCCCGCCTGAAATGCAAAGGGGATTTTCACTGACAACGGGTACTGTTGAGCGTAGCTGGTGCCGGTTGCCGCAACGAAAAGCACCAATGCCGCGGCTAACACATAGAGTTTCGGTTTCATGGGTTCCTCCTTTTCGTTTCGATTTGCTGCGAACGACGGTGTGGAAACTCACCGGCGTCCACCCGTGAATCGCACTGAAATCTAAACTCACGGGCTGTTACCACTTTCCGCGGATCAATCCGAATCATCAATGCACGGCGAGTCAAATTTTTGTCATTCGGAGGTACAACACGAAGTCGAAGAATCCGGGAGGGTTCGCGGCAAAAGCTCGTTCAAAATTCGCAGGAGCCGCCCGGGCGCGTCGCCGTCCTCATCGTGGTTTTTCTAGATTGCGGTTTGAACTCCTGCTTAGCTCGAATGTATTCTGCTTTAACTAATCTCTTTTCTGCTATTTGGCGGAAATCTCGCCGCCAAACGACATAGCTTCCAGCAGCACAAATTCAATCGAGGAGACCTACAATGAAGCTATCAGTCGCATGGTTCAACGTAAACGATTTCGAGCAGGCCAAGAAATTCTACGGCAGCGTCCTCGGCCTCAAGAAATCGTTTGAAATAGATGGTTGGGCAGAATTCAATGGCGGCGGCCAGGACGAAGCGGCCGTCGGCATCTCGACGGGACAATACACGCCGAAAGAGCATGGCGCGACGATCGTCCTGCGCGTTGATGATATCGAACGCGAACGCAAGCGCCTCGAATCGAGTGGCGTGAAATTCGAAGGCAAGACGGAAGAAATTCCCGGCATGGTGAAGCTCGCCATCTTCCGCGATCCTTCCGGCAATCGCTTGCAGCTTTGCCAGGTGCTGATGAAATCCTAGTTCCGGCTTTCACGATTCTTGCGGGCTGCGGCAGACTGTAACCCTAGGTGTAGACTGTCGCGGCTCGCACGACGTGAATTGGGGGACATAGTCCCAGGAGAAAAGTACCGTGTCGAATCTCTTTCAGCCTTCGCCTCCACCGCCAGAAAAGCTGGACGAAGAATTAAAACTCGTCGAGCGCGCGCAGCAGGGCGATCGCGCCGCATTCGGCTCGCTCGTTGAGCCCTGGCGCAAACCGCTTTTCGGCTACATCTATCGGATGGTTACCTTGCGGCAGGATGCCGAGGATCTGCTTCAGGACGTTTTCATACGCGTGCTCGAAGATATTCGCAGCTATCGCGGCGAAGCGCGCTTCAAGAGTTGGCTTTTCGGTATCGCCACGCATGCCTGTCTCGACCACTTGCGGAAGCGGAAACGCTGGCGCGCGGAAGCGCAGCTGATCGGGGAAAAGGAAACCACTGAGCATCCCGAACAGGTCGAAGGTCTGCGCGATTTGATGAGCTCGCCCGGCTTCGTCTATGAAATCCGCGAGCACATCGCATTCTGCTTTTCGTGTATCGCGCGTTCGCTCGAGCCTGAAGAGCAAGCAGCAGTGATGCTGAAAGAAGTTCTCGAATTCACGAACCAGGAAGCAGCGGCCATCCTGCGCATCTCCGAACCCATCTTCCGGCATCGCCTTTCCGATGCGCGCGCGAAAATGACACAGGCTTTCGATGGCCTCTGCGCGCTGATCAACAAAGCCGGCGTTTGCTACCAGTGCCAGGGCCTGCGCGAAATCGCCGGAGCACAGAACCGCGGCACTGACCTAGTTCAAATCGAAGTAGCGCCGGGCATCGCAGTGAATCCAGAAACTCTATTCGACGCGCGCACGGCCATCGTCCGCCACGCCAACCTGGAAAGCGGCACCACCCGCCAGATGCACGACATGTTCTACCAGAATCTCTCGCGCCGCGAAGAATCCCGGTAGCGTAGGCTTCAGCCTGCGCCCACGCATAAACGCGGCAAAACTCACCAATTCTTGGCAAGCATCGCGGCTGCGTTCTTTCGCCATTCAGTAGCACCAAAACACAGCACGACGTAAGACGCTTGCCCAACCCACGAACTCGTTCTTATCTGTGTTTTTGCGAGAGGCTACAGCTCAAACGGCCCAAGCGGAGAATGCTGCGAGGCAATATGCAATGTGCCATGGAAGCCAAACAAACTGGCTCGCCGCGCCAGCGCTTCCTCAGCGGAAATAAGCGCTACAGAAGGATTGTTATTCTGTTCGGAAAGATGCGCCAGAACGAGATGCCGCGCAAGCCCGTCAAACACTTCACAATCCGCCAGGAAATCGCTCACGGTGGCATTCGAGAGATGCCCGGTGCGGCTCATCACCCGCTGCTTGATGTGCCACGGATAAGGCCCCACCTTCAACATTTCGAGATCGTGATTCGATTCCAGAATCAAAAAATCGGCTTCGCGCAAATGGTGTTTCACAAGTTCGGGCAGATAGCCTAGATCGGTAACGATGGCTACCTTGATTCCATTAGCCTTGAAGCAATAGCCCACGGGATCGGATGCGTCGTGCGGAATCGCAAACGGTGTGACTTCAATATCGCCAATTTCAAATTTCTCGCCGGGATGCACGTACTGCACATGATCAATCGTTTTCTTGATGCCCTGATCTTTGAGCATCTGCTGGATTACGCGGTGCGTCGGCTCGGTAAGAAACGCCAGGCATTTCCATTCGCGCTGCAGCTGGCCGAGACCGTTCGAATGATCGGAGTGTTCGTGGGAAATCAGGATGCCGTCGAGGTGGTCGGGTTTCTGCCGGCCCAGCGCTTCAAAGCGCCGCAACATTTCTTTCTTACCAAGCCCGGCATCGATGAGGAGAGCGGTGTGTTCGGTCTCAAGCAACGTGGAGTTGCCCGCACTGCCCGAAGCTAGAATCGAAATGCGGAACGCGATGCGCTCCTCCGTCCGCTGGGCATGCCCTCGCCGCACCAGCTTCGCAATGGATAATGGCAAACTGCCGCCTGCAGGTCAACATGAACCCGCGCAGCAGCCGTTTCTATTACGCATCACAGTCCGAAGCACTGTTGGGCGCCGGCTCGCGCAGTAGGGGCGGGTCTCAGACCCGCCCGCGGCGCACACACCTGGTCCGTGCCATCAGTGAAAGCCTACGATTAGGGATCTTAGAATGTGAGATGCTCGCGGGTAAGTTCGAAGCCGTCGAGGTTGCCAACGACACTTGCGGCAATGCGCTCAGGCTGAAAGAATCCTTGCGCGATTTTCTGAACGTCTTCAGGCGTCACTTTTTCAAGCAGCGCAATCAGTTCGGTGGGCGAGAAGTAGCGGTCGAAATACATGTGATAGCGAGCCAGGCTGTTCATCCGCTGCCCGGTGCCTTCCGATGCAAGCAGCGTGGCGCCTTTCAGATGGTCCTTGGCGCGGCGCAACTCCTCTTCCGGAAGCGGTTCATCCTTGATCCGGCGGAATTCATCGAGCACTGAGCGAACTACCTGCGAAACATTATCGAGTGATGTCCCCGCATACACCGAAAAAGAGCCGGAATCGCGGTAGGAATTCATCTCGCTGAAAATCGCATACGCCAGGCCCTGCTTTTCGCGAATATTCTGGAACAGGCGTGAAGACATGCCGCCGCCCAGCACGTTGTTGAGCGCGGAAACTACAAAGCGGCGCTCGTCCGTCATCGGCAACGCCGGCACGCCGATGCAGATGTGCACTTGCTCGAGTTCGTGCTTCGTGCGCTGCGTGATGTGAGGAGCAGCGACAGGAACCGAATCAGCTGCGCCATTCGATGATGGCACAAGCTTTGCGAACCGCTCGCTGACCAAATCCACAAGCTGCTGATGGGTCAGGCGTCCGGCCGCGGTGATCACCAGATGATTCGGTGCGTACCAGTGGCGAAACCAGCTGTCGAGCGTCTCTCGCGTGAATGACGAAACTGTTTCGGGCGTGCCAAGGATCGGCTTCCCGAGCGCGTGGGGCGTCCAGAAATTCTGCGTGAAAAGCTCGTGAACCAGGTCTTCGGGATTGTCCTGCGTCATCCGGATTTCTTCGAGGATGACGGATTTTTCTTTGTCGATATCCTCGTTCGCGAATTTTGGTTCGAGCACCATGTCTGCAACCACATCGAACGCTTTTGGAAGATGCTCATCGAGCACGCGCGTATTAAAGCAGACCATTTCTTTTGCTGTGAACGCATCGAGCATTCCGCCCACGCTGTCCACTTCGCGTGCGATGTCCTCCGCCGTGCGCCGCGCGGTGCCCTTAAACACCATGTGCTCAATAAAATGGGAGATGCCGTTAAGTTCCGCTGGCTCGCGGCGCGATCCCGCGCGCAGCCAGATTCCCACCGAAACCGAATGCATGTGCTCCATCGGCTCGGTGATAATCACGAGTCCGTTTGGCAGCACTTCTTTTTGAACCGAGTTTTTCGTCTCAGCCATCAATTTTCCTGGAAGTTAGGAGCCAAATTTTCGCATGCGCACGCCGCGAAGTCACTGGCGGCCCGGCGCGGTGTTTCCATTCAGATTCTTGCTTCAAAAGTCCGGAAAACAGCTTTTTGCGGCAACCTAGTGGCTGCAGTTGCGACGACAAAAACTGTCACTTTCCGGTCCTGCGCACTACATCAATTTCTCATCCGGCGACAACTTGCCATACTCGCTCGAATAGTGCAGCGGAACGTCCGCGTACGACCCGCGCTCCATCGAATACACCTCGCAGCTCGCATACGGATAGGAATAAATGTGAACGCTGGTCGCTTGTGCGCCGAATTCGGGAAGGTTGAGCACCTGGTGCACCGGCTCTTCGGGAGCAACAACGGCGGGGTGGGTGGCGTCCATGTCGTAGGAATCGGTGGGAATAAGATTGCAAGCGCCGTGCGATGCGTCGCGATTCTCGACGCGGAAATTTTGGACCCGCAGCCGGCCAATAGGCGTCACCATCCAGCAATTCTGGTCGCGATGATTATGAATCCGGCTGACCTGGCCCACGTTCCAGCAGATCGCGAGCACTTCGAACAGCTCGCACTTGTAGATGAGATTCCGGGTGTAGTGGCTCTTTGCGTAGAAAAGATAGGGTGCCAGAGTTTCCGGGCGAATCGCTTTCTCTCGCGCAAATTTCAGCACACGCGGAATCGTGAAATCCTGCTTGGGAATGGCGCAGAGCTGTTTTGTCCATTCGTCGATTGTCAGCTGTTCCATCATTACTTGTTTCATCGCGTTCACCTCCAGCGCGCACAAAGAACCATTCCAAACATTTCATTATATCTCTCTGCGTTTCGCGCTGTGGATAAAAATCGCGAATATGCGCGTGCTATCATCAAAATTAAGATGGCATCGCAGACCGCCGAATCCGCGTTCGCTGGCCCTTGCAACTTGCTGGGAAAATCTCCGGAAGAGCTGCGCGCGTTTCTTGAATCCCTTGGCGAGCCCGCTTATCGCGGGGCGCAAATTTATCACGCGCTCTATGCCGAGCGGCGCTTTGGTTTCGAGGGTATGACGAATCTTCCCGCGAAATTGCGCGATCGTCTGTCACGCGGAGCGGCCATTGAACTGCCGCGAATCATCCGCAAGCACTGCTCCGATGACGGCACGATTCGCTATGTTCTAGCGCTTGATGCGGTCGCTCAGGATTCGGCGGCCAAAGATTCAGAGAAGACCGCCCGCTCGCTGACACCTGCGACGATCGAGACCGTGTTCATGCCAGAAGAAAACCGCCAGACGATCTGCGTCTCAACGCAGGCCGGATGCGCCGTCGATTGCCATTTCTGTCTGACGGCTACGCTCGGCCTGATCCGCAACCTGAGCGCCGGCGAAATTATCGGCCAGGTGCTGATTGCGCTCGAAGAGAATCGCGCGGCGCTCAAGCCGCAAACAAACGTTGTCCTGATGGGCCAGGGCGAGCCGCTCTTGAACTTCGATCCGGTAATGGCCGCATTGCGCATCCTGCTCGATCCCAACGGCATGGCCATTTCGCCGAAGCATGTGACGCTTTCGACGAGCGGAATCGTTCCGGGCATCGAACGCCTCGCGCGAGAAAAAGTACGGCCGAAGCTCGCCATCTCCCTAAACGCTTCATCGAACGACCAGCGCGATGAAATCATGCCGATTAATCGAAAATATCCGATTGAGGCGCTGCTGGAGGCGTGCCGCGATTATCCGCTGCGGCCGTGGGAGCACCTGACGTTTGAATACGTATTGCTTGGCGGATTCAACGATTCGCCCGACGACGCGCGGCGAATGGTGAAGCTGCTTGCGAATCTGCGCGCGAAAGTAAATCTCATCCCGTGGAATCCCGGCGATCTGCCTTACGCTAAACCCGATCCTGCGCGTATCGAAGCGTTTCGCAAGATTCTGGCTGACAAGGACGTGCGAGCGTTTGTGCGCTACTCGCGCGGGCAGGACGTGATGGCTGCCTGCGGGCAGTTGGCGCTGATGGAAATAGGCGCAGCGTCGAATCTCACCCAGATTTCGCGGCAGTAAAAAATCCCAGGCTCGAAATCTTGTCAGCGAATGCCGATGGCGGCCATCATGCGGCCCGTGGTGCGTTCTTTGCGGAAGCTGAAGAAGAGATCGCTGCGGCACGCCGTGCACAGGTCGGAAGAAGAGATGTTCCGCGCCTGAATCCCTGCCTCCTCGAGAATGGCGCGGTTGGCTGCAATCAAGTCAAGGTGCACGCGAGGCGGCGGTGGCGCATGGCCGGGCGGTTTCATCGTGAGCCAGGGGAGCCAGTTGGGATCGTTGTCGCTGTCCGCCAGTTGGTCGAAGGGGCCTTCGAACCATTCGCGCGCTTTCGGAAATTGTGCCTGGAATTCCGCGGCTACTTCGCTGCCCACTTCATAGCACGATTGGCCGATGCCGGGGCCGAGCGCAGCGATCACATCTTTCGGATTCGTGCCGAACTCCATTTGCATGCGGCCCAGCGCTTTTGCCGCAATACGGCGAACCGTGCCGCGCCATCCGGCATGAATTGCAGCGATCGCGCGGCTCTTAGGATCGGCGAGCAGGATTGGGACGCAGTCGGCGGTTTGAACTACAAGCAGGACGCCCGGCTCGCGCGTGATGAGAGCGTCGCCCTGCGGGGGCGCATCGGATGAAATGGTTCCTGATAATTCGGCCTCCCTTGGCTGCTGGTTCGCGGCGTGAACTTCATGAGCGACTACATGCGCAACTGCATGGACGACGTCGGAGTGAATCTGCCGCATTGCGACAACGCGCATTTTGCCCGCACCGATTGCCTGGAAGAATTTCTCGCGGTTGTCACGAACACGCTCGCTCTTGTCCCAGTCCGTGAACCCCAGATTGAGCACTTTTTCGCAAGTGTCTTGGCCGCCGCGCGCCGTTATCAACTCACTCGCACCGCCCAGTCTGGTGCTGAAGCCGTGGACGAGCCAGTTGAACCGCGCAAGCGCAGGGGCTTCGAGCACCTGCAGGCCGGCAATTGGGCGCGGATTCCACTTCGGATGGGCCGGTGCTATGAGGATGTCGATATTGGGCGATTCAGGTTTCTTCGAGTTCATTCGCATTCGTCAGTGTTCTAGAGTTCTCTCGAGACGGTTCAACGCTTCAAACCAAAAAACTTTCATTTTTGCGCATTCTCTCGAGTTGGGCAGTTTACCGTGGTCCACGGCCACTTGAGTTTTCCCCGGGCCTCGGCTGTAAAAGCCTACTGCCACCCGAGAATCCCCATCCCATTTCGCCCGCACATATTTTCCAGGCGTCGCCGACGTGATTTCAATTTTTGCATCCGGCAGCCAGCGGTTCCTCAACTTCTCATCCGTCCACGCCGCGAAAGCCTTCGCCAGCGGCGCCGCCATGGTCCGGCTCCCCGAAGCGCTGAATTCACCGTCGCATTTCTGGAATTTCTGCCGCAAACCGCGCTCGTGCTCATAGCCTACCGCCACCATCTGGCACCACCAGGCGCCGACCTTGTGCTTGTCGCGCAAGAAAGCCGAAATTTCCTTATGCGCCCACTTCTTCGCGCCCGCCTTGTCGAGAATCTTGAACCACTCCGCCCACACTTTCCCCGTCTTGGCCTTTACCGCTTCATCGCTCGAACGTTTCGTCTCTTTCGGTTTTTTCATACGTCTTGATCTCCGAATGCCGCGATGACCTCAATTTGTCCGACAATGTTGTGATTGAATTCAACCAGATCTGCTGCTGGAATCCAGTACTCCTGATGGATGGAGCTTCCGACCTTCTTCACTTCATACTTGTCAAGGAATTGCTTCCGGACTTGGAAGCGCGTCACATAGCCACGCCTCGACGCGGTTCGCTTGGCATTCCACTGGTCCGCAATTTGCCGAGCATACTCCTCGTTGATCACGGGATAAAAAATTGGCTGTCCCGGAAGCCTCGCCGGAAACTCTCTAAAACCGCTCGATCGAATCAGTTCGAGTTCTTCTTGTCCGACCGGCCTAAAAAGAACAATCGTTTCCTGCCTCACGCGGCGATTCTACTTCAAGATCCGAAAAGTTCTCGAGATTCCAGCCACTATTTGCCGCACAGACGATTCCGTCTACTGCTGCTCCCGAAACACCTGCCCGTAGGTTTTCCCGCGATACGGATAAAACCCATCACGTTCTCCGCGTTCCCAGGCAGCTTTCAGTTCGGGCTTGGTGATGTCCCAGTCCGGTCGGCACTTTTTCAGCACAGCACGCAAATCCTGTCGAAGCTCTTCGACCGTCGGCCGGCCAAAAAACCAGTAGCCGTTATAAATCTTGAATATCACCAAACCCGGTTCGAGCACGATCACATGCGGGATCATCGGGTTGTGATCGGAGTCCGTGTATTCGGCGATATCGAGATCCTTCTGAACCTTCCGCCCCGGATCGGACAAAAAGGTCCAATGAGCGCCGACGCCGGTGCGATACTCATTGGTCAAAAGTATGTTATCGGTGCTGATCGTCACCAGCCGGCAATAACCCACTTCCAGCTCGTGGTGAAGTTGGACCAAGCCTTCCGCCTGGCGCCGATCCTTCGGACAAAATCCTCCCCGGCTCAGCACCAGGATCATCGGATCGGGCCCCTGCAGCTCAGAAAGCTTGCGCCGTTTTTCAGTGTGATCGGTCAGCTCGTAATCGGGGAATATTGCGCCAGGGACAATGTCGGCTCTCATGCCGTTCGACCTCCTTCAAAACAACCTTTGATTTAGATTTCATCTGCAGCCGAGTCCGAGTGAGAGCTCGACTGTCCGTGCTCTCACGCGGCGATTCTGCCTCTTAGCCCCAGAAAATTCTCGTTTCGCCATTCACCTACGATCTGGTCGAGTGCTTCGCGGTAACTCGGGAATCGCGGCTGCCAGTCGAAATCCCGCCGGCACCGCGCATTCGAAGTCCGTGTGGACGCGGTCATCAGATTCACGACCACTGGTCCCGCCAGAACCTTCGCGATCCATGCCGGAACGTGTCGTGGTGCTGGCGCGCCTAGCCGCTGCGCAAATCCTGCCAAATACGCGCCCGCGCTCACCGGCTGATCGTCCGTCACGTGCCACAGACCTCCCCTTCCGGATTCCGCGACCGTTACGAAAGCGCAGGCCGCGTCGTCCACATGCACCCATTGCCACATGGCATCACCTTTACCGATGATTGGAAGTTTGCGCGCCAGAAGTTGCGCCCCGAAATAGCGCGTGTGTGCCGCATCGGGCGCGTGAAACCAGGCGCAGCGCAAAATCGCCGCCTTGAATCCCTCTTTATTCGCCGCGTCCCGCGCGATCGTTTCCATTTCCACCGTCGAGCGTGTGATGAGATCGGTATGCGGGGCCGAATCTTCGTCGAATGCCGACTGGTTTTCCGGCCTCGCTACCCACGTGATGCTTTGCACCAGAAACTGTTTCGCGCCCACTCGCCGTGCAGCTTGCGCCAGCGCTCGCGTGCCGTCGCGCCGGATGCGATCGTTGGTCTTCCAATCTTCCGGCCGCGGCTTCGTCTTCGTTGGAATCGCGGTTGCCGCATGTACGATCACGTCCGCGCCTTCCGCAGCTCGCGCCAGCGAATCTGCGTCAAATAGATCCGCGTGCCGGCTCTCTCCGCCAAACTTGCGAATCGTATTTTCGTCTTCCGTGCTGCGCGCCATTCCGATTACGCTGTGTCCTCGGTCTCGAAATTGTTGTATCAGCCGTTTGCCCAGAACTCCGGTTGCGCCTGCGATAAAGACTTTCAACGTAGCTCTCCCCAGGGTTTACGAATGGGCGGGCACCCATAGGATGTACGAATTCTTGCTCAGGATTTCGAAAAAATTCGAGCGCCCGCCAGCACGCCGAGACATTCGAAAAGCGCCAGGAGCACCGCCGACACGTCGAAGATGTCTCGCATATCGAGTGAAATGGGCAGGTTAATGTGTGTCACATGGTCGGGACCCGGCAGAATGAAGTGATAATAAACGCCAAAAACCAGCGCGCCTGCCATCGAAAGAGCCAGCAGCGCTCCTCCCGCACGCATACTGCGCTTCCAGATCAGATAAGCCGCCCAAAACGGCGCAACCACAATCACAGCCGCCACGAAAGCCTTTTGAAAGGCATTGACCCCAATCGCCAGATGCTGGTGTGTAATTCCGTGGGCCACATTGATCGCGAAATGTACCACTACAATTCCAATCGCGAATCCAACCAGCGCGCTGCGATTCGGAGCCGTCGTGTTCACTCGAGGATTGGCCGCAGGCATCCTATTTCTGTTCCTGCGCCGTGGTCCAATTCACGGCGGTTCCGTATCCGTACACCAACTGCGCGCCGCGATCGGCCCCAATCGTCAGAAGCACTGCGAGAACGGCCAGTCCCAGCAGCATCAGTTTGCGCAGTTGCAATGTGAAATTCTTCCGCGCGAGGAATGCGAAAATGCACAGCGCTAGAGCCAGGCTCGTTGAAACGAGCATCAGCGTTTCGTGGATGCCCACCGCTCGCATTGCATCGCCCGGCGGGGCGGAATTTTCTGCGGCAAGCCCGGTGAGCACCGTCACGATCGCTGCTAGCGTTCCGAGATACAACATCCAAGCCGCGACCCGCTGCATCTCGTCGCTCGACCGCCACAAAGCCAGCACCTGAAACAAAAGCGCCGCAAGCCACAACACAATCGGGAAATGCACAAACATCGGATGGTAGTTAAGCGCAGCTCTTAGGCCAGGAAGCATCTACGATTCTCCTCGCCGGCTACTGCCAGCGGGTGTTGACTTTGTAGCGCCGGTCTTCAGACCGGCAGGGGTTGACTTTGCTCCGCGTCACTTAATGGCAGGATGCTGCCCACAAAACGACGTTAGATCAAACCTCGCTTGCTGTCTGCCACAATTCTTCTGCGTTCTCTGTGACGCCCGGCTCGCCGGCCTCGTT
>DATNKB010000192.1:0-6066 GCA_035603595.1 Candidatus Dormiibacterota bacterium | reverse complement strand
TCGCCGCGAAAATCCGGGATGAGGACTTCCACTTTGCAGCCGGGGACGCGTTCGCGAATCTGCGAGATCGTGCGGGCGAAAATTGCGGCGCCGCCGTCGGGTTGATCGTCGCGATTCACGGAAGTGACGACGGCATAACGCAGGCCCATGCGCTCGACGGCTTCGGCGACGCGCTCGGGCTCGTCTTCTTCGGGAGGGCCGAGGGGCTTGCCGCTGGGCACGGCGCAAAAGCCGCAGGCGCGCGTGCAGATATTGCCGAGGATCATGAAAGTCGCGGTGCGGTGCTCCCAGCATTCGCCCATGTTGGGGCAGCGCGCGCTCTCGCAGACGGTGTGGAGATCGAGCGTGCGCATGATGCGTTTCAGTTCTTGATAATTGGGGCCGCCGAAAAATTTCACGCGCAGCCAGGGCGGGCGCGGATGCGCTGCTGTTGGTGGCGGCGCGCCAGGCGGCAAATTCGAGATGATGTTAAAGGGCGAAGCCATTCGCGTGGTCTTGAATTAGGTATTTTACGCCCGCCGCGCGGCTCACACAACCGGTCCGCGGCATAGCGCGACGATTCCGCCACATCTTTTCGGCGAGCAATTTGGCGGTAGGAATCGCTCAAGTTTTCTCCACCGCTTGCCGATACCGCAGGTAAGCCAAAGTTCCGGCTGGGCAGCGCGAGCCAAATTGACACACTGGCTATCGCTGATGTTGCCAGCCCGATGTGGGAACAGGCTTCGAGTTGTTGAGTTGATCGTGGGCCTATCATCATGAGCGCCATCAATTTCCCGCTCAGTGCGGATATTTCGAGCGCGACGAATCAAGTGTCGTCGCAGAACGCGGAACGGTTGCCCGCCGGAGGGTCCGGTCAGTCAACTGTGCTGCGGCCGGACACCGTGACGTTTTCCGCGGTATTTCCGCCACCGCCGCCGGTGGATGGTGCGAATTTCGTTCAATTTCAAAGCCCCGCGCAGCATGCGATTCAGACTTTCCCACCGGCTTCGGCTCAAACAACTGGAACCCCGGCACGGCTCACGCCGGGATCGAACGCGACGACGGCGCCCACTCCGACTCAGCAGGAGCAGCTGGCGGAGCTCGATCGAGTACTCGAGCGGCTCGGCATCAGCCCGCAAAGCATCAGTCTCGACAATCGCCTCGCGCTGATCAAATCCGCGAATGATCCGCCGGCTCTTTTGAATCTGGTTCGCACGCTCGGCGTGCTCGACCAGGAGACGACGAGTGCGCAGATCAGCGCGCTTAACGCGAACAATCTCTCGATCCCGGCCCCCGCCGGAAATCAATCACAAGCCCCAGCTCAGAACGAATCTCAAGCCCAGCCTCCACTTGCATCGACTGCTCCGCTTCAAAGCTCAAGCCCACCGGCGGGCTCCGGGTTCGGGTCAACTTCCCAGGCGCCTAACGGCTCAGCGTCATCATCCACAGTCCAAGTTAACCTGGCCAGCAATGCGGCTGTGCAGTTCCAGGAACTGCAGGCTGTTTTTCAGGACGCCAACCAAGCCAGCGCGGTCGGTTCAGACGCTAATCACACGTCGTCGCTGAGCATCCGAGTCTGAGCAGTACAATCGTCCCAAATCGCCACATATCTGCACCGTACTCTGTTGTATTATTACCACAGGGAAATGCTTGGTTGGCAAGATGCCTTGCTTATGATATTGATTATAAAGGGTTAATATTTAAATACAGCGGCCACCCAAATGCTTGGGAGCGGCCGGGCGAATGTCCTCTCAACTCACGATTCAGCGTCCAGTCGAAACGGAAGGAATCGGGCTTCATACCGCAGTTCGAAGCCGGGTTCGATTTGTGCCTGCACCTGCCGACACGGGCATCGTGTTTCGTCGCGTGGATCTCGACAATTTTGAAATCGAGGCGCACGTCCGCAATGTGGCGAGGGTGAGTTATGCCACGAGCTTGATGAAGCAGGGCGTGCTGCTTTCCACCACCGAGCATGTGCTTGCTGCTCTGTACTCTTGTGGCGTTGACAATGTGTACGTGGAAATTGACGCGCTCGAGCTTCCGATTCTGGACGGCTCGGCGAAGCCGTTCATCGAACTACTGGCGCAGGCCGGAATAAGACAACTGCGCCGGCAGCGGCGCTACATCAAGGTGATCAAGCCGCTTGAATTTGCCGATGGCGATCGGCTGCTGGGGATTTATCCTGCGGATGAGTTTCGCGTGCATTGCTATGTGGATTTCCGGCATCCGGCGGTGCCCCCGCAGGGAATCGAGCTAAGCGTGAATCGAGACACTTTCAGCCGCGAGCTGGCGCCGGCGCGCACGTTCGGTTTCACGAAGGATTTCCCGGGGCTTCAAGCGATGGGGCTGATTCGCGGCGGATCGCTCGACAACGCCATCGTGATCGACGACAAAGACGTCACGAACGGACCGCTGCGCTTTCCCGATGAGTTCGGGCGTCACAAGGCGCTTGATCTGATTGGGGACTTGGCGCTCGTTGGGCGGCCGCTGCTGGCGCGCATCGAAGCGCATAGGGCCGGGCACGCAACGCACACGCAGCTTGTTACGCGGCTGCTGGCTGACCGCTCGCTGTGGACGGAAACCACAAACGGGCATTCGGCGGAAACGACATCCTCTCGCCGGTCGGTTCCTATTACTGTTCCGGCTTCTTCGTAGCGACCCCTACGGCAGCTCGTCGCTATCGGCCGAGGCGGGTCCTGATTTTTCCACCCGAATCACTCCCGTTTCATCCGTGTAGTAACTTTGCATGCCGGTGGTATTGCGATTCACGGGATCAGCGTTCACCGTGAATCCGCTTGCGCCTGATTCCGCGCATCCTTTGCCGGGTAGGTCGGAAGACGGCTTCGCACTGTAGGTGAAGGTGTAGCCGTTCTTCAGACCGCTTGCTAGGGCGCGATCCAGCAGCATGGCGTGCTCGCAGGTAGCGGCACCGCGGCCGGAACCGTCAAGCTGATCGAGGCTCATGGCGAAACCATTTCCGTAGGTCGAGCTGTAGGTGACGTCGGCTGCCACGATGGTTCGAAGAGAGCCAGCGGCGCTTGCCTGATTCGCAACCATTTTCGCGCGCAGCAGATTGGGAATTGCTATCGCCGCCACGATCAGGACGATAGGCACTATTGCCACCCCGATGTAGCCGAGAATCAATCCGGCCATCGCCATGCCGTGCCCGGTCAAGCGGCCGGCTGATTTTCGAATTTCCGACAGCGACAAATGCCCGAAGACGATGGCAACGACGGCCGCCGGAAAAACGAAGAAGAAGAGCCCGAAGACAAGACTGGCGAGCGCCTTTCCGCTCGACTGAGCCGGACAGATGGCGGGTTGTGCTGCGCCCGGGACTGCGGGGGCGGGATTCGTGGACGCTGGAGCGTTGCTCAGCGCTGCTCCGCATTTGCTGCAGAATTGCGCTCCGTCAGCGTTCGCCGTACCGCATTGGCTGCAAAACATCGATCTCCCCCCTAAAAACCCCCGGAATCAGGACTGTGGTTATCGCTTCCGGGCGCAGATGTCAATCTTGCGTTTCGCAAAACGCCGACGGAGACTGGCTTCGCCATTGCCAAAGGCGGTAGTGCACGCCACAATAACGGCCGATGCCAAACCATCCCGACACAGCGATCGTGATTCTTGCCGCGGGCAAGGGGACGCGGATGCGTTCCGAGCTTGCGAAGGTGCTTCATCGCGCAGGTGGACGCACGCTGATCGAGCATGTGATCCGCGCTTGCCTGCCGCTTAAGGCCACGCAGGTTTTGGTTGTCGTTGGGCATCAGGCGGATGAAGTGGGCGCCGTTGCGGAAAATCTTGGCGCGCAGGTGGTTTTGCAAAAACCGCAGCACGGCACCGGGCACGCCATGCAGGTGGCTCGACGCGCGATTCGGAAGAGCGCGAAAGTGGCGCTTGTGGTGCCAGGAGATGCGCCGCTGCTGCGCAGCGAATCGCTGGTAGCGCTTCTCGATGCACACAGACGAGGCGAAGCGGCTGCGACTGTGCTGAGCGCGGAGCTTGAGGATCCGACAGACTACGGCCGGATCGTGCGGGATTCGGAAGGGCGCGTCGAGGCGATCGTGGAAGAAAAAGCTGCGACGCCCGAGCAGCGGTCGATCCGAGAAGTGAATTCGAGCATTTATTGTTTCACGCTGGAGAAACTGTGGCCGGCGCTCGCGGCGCTGCGGCCGAATAATGCGCACCGCGAGCTATATCTCACGGATGCGATAGCTCTGCTGCGGCAGCGCAACGAACGGGTGCTGGCGCAGGTGGCGGGAGATGCAGAAGAGATTCTGGGGTGCAATACGCGCGCGAGCCTGGCGGACGTGGACCGCATTCTACGTGCGCGCAAAGCAGCGGAATTGATGGAAGCGGGAGCAACGATTTATCTGCCCGAGACGGTGGTGATCGATCCGGACGTGACCGTGGGGCCAGATACGGTGATTGAGCCGGGCGTGCAGCTATTGAGCAACACTCGCATCGGTGCGCGATGCACGATTCAGACGGGCAGCGTGCTGCACGATGTGCGCGTGGATGATGACGTTACGGTGGGCGCGCATTGCGTGGCGACTGCGAGCCGGTTGCATGCAAAATCCACGATCGGGCCGTTTTCCCGATTGCGGCCCGGCGCTGATATTCGTTCGGGCGCGCATATTGGAAATTTTGTGGAAGTGAAAAAATCCGTGGTGCATGAGGGCGCGAAGGCGATGCATCTGACGTATCTGGGTGATGCGTCGGTGGGGCGCGGGTCGAACATCGGCGCTGGCACAATCACTTGCAATTATGATGGGGCCTCCAAATATCAGACGAGCATCGGCGAGCGCGTGTTTATCGGGAGCGATACGGCGCTGGTGGCTCCTATTCGTGTCGGGGATGGCGCATACGTGGCCGCTGGCTCGACGCTGACCGAAAACGTGCCCGCTGAAGCGCTTGCAGTTGCGCGAGGGCGGCAGGTAAATAAGCCGGATTGGGCGCGGAAGCGGCGGTTGGAAGTGAAACGCGAAGAGAAGAACTCGCGTCGTTCGAAACGCAAGCCGCGAAGAAAGGCTGCGAAGCCCCGCGCAAAGACAAAACACCGGGTGCGCAGCCGGACACGCAAGCGGCGCTGAGGTCCTTCGCTGGGCGAAGCAGGCCACCCTGAAGGGTGGCCCTACAAAATGAAAGAACGACGCGGCGCAGCGGGTGGCGCTCCTACGGGGCGTAACGCCGGAGCCGATGCTTCAGGGTTTCGATTCGTCCAGTAATTCCTTCAAATATTCCTGCCAGACTGCGGCGTACGTGTGCGTGCCGTGGCCGTGCGTTTGATCGGATACGGGAATCAGAACGAAGCGGCCTTTTCTCACGTGCTTGATTTCACGCTCGGCGATTCCGAGTTCGGGCGGATTGATGAAATCGTCCGCGGAATTCACGAACATCACCCAAGCTTGGATTTTACCGAGCTGGCCCGAAGGATCGTAGTTGCGGGAGGCGTTTAAAGCATAGAGCAAATCGTTGCCATCGAAGCCCGCGACGAGGCGTTTTTGCGAATCCGCCAGAAGTTTGTCCGCGTCGTCACGCGTGGGAGCGCTTTTCTGCATTTGCAGTGGCGCGCTCGAAGCGAGAATGAAAATGTCGGCGGCAAATTTCAGGCTTTCCTGCGGCTCGGCGGTGTAATCGCCATTTTTCCAGTCGGGATCTTCGCGGATGGCATCCATCGTCATTTTGCGGAACATGCGATTGCGTCCTGCAATTTGTACGGGCTGGCAGGCAAGCGGCATCAGCGCGTCCATGAAATCCGGGTACGTTTCACCCCAGACCCACGAGTGCATGCAGCCCATTGAGGTGCCCATCACGAGGCGCAGGTGATTCACGCCGAGGCCTTTTTCGACGAGCTCGTGTTGCGCGGCCACCATATCGTCGTAATCGTACTGCGGGAACTTCGCGTGCAGGCCGTCGCTGGGCTTGCTCGACTTTCCGTGGCCAATGCTGTCGGGGACGATGACGTAGTAGCGTGTGATGTCGAGCAGGCCTCCGGGAGCGAACAGCACGCCGGCGAAAACCGGATTCAGCAAGCTTCGCGAGCTGCCGCTGGTGCCGTGGAGGATCAATACGGCGTTCGTAACGCGGCCG
>DATNKB010000191.1:0-8470 GCA_035603595.1 Candidatus Dormiibacterota bacterium | reverse complement strand
AACTGCCCGAAAAATAGCACTCGAACACGCATGCCATTCATTCTAACTCGACCTTTCACAGCAGGCGCACAAATTGGGTGCCCCAGGAATCGGCGCTGCGACTAATTATTGCCCTGAATGCGCGCCCGCCGCTGTCTTCGCCATACCGCTCACCTCGTCGAGGCGCACAGCCGCTCGCGCTAGTGCGGCCGCAAGCGCGCTGGCTTCGCGGTGGAATGTGGCGGGGTCATTGCGATCAAGCGCCTCATTCACGCCAGGCATGACCTCCGCCGCATAACCGGCATAACTACCCGGCGCGAAAATCGCGTGCTTATACCAGGGGCGCCCCACAAGCCCCTCGGGAACAAGCAGCGACTGCTCCACACTTGCAAGCACACGATTCAGTTCACGTTGGGTGGCCGGACTTAGCATTGCAGGTGAAATCGCTCCGAGTGCCGTCGCCGTTCGAGAGGCCGACGCTGTCAACTGATCGCCGGCATCCGAAACTGCCTTCCAATCGGACGCCTCCACCCCCTTCGGCTCCCGAACACGCGTATTCACGTCGCTAATCATCCGTGCAATTTCGCTGGCGTATGCTGAATAATCGAACGGCAGCACATCCGCTTCATCCAGGCGTAACGCAACCGTGCCCAGAATCCGCGCGAGCGTCGCATGATAAACAAACGTCGGATCGCCAAATTGTTTCATCCAGTAAAAATCGTCGTACAGCGAGTGATAGACGCCGTAGTCGCCGCTGAAACCCATGTCCAGCGAAGGAATGCCCGCAAAGTCAAAGAATGGACAGAAATCAGAGCCCGCTCCCAAAGCGCCCACAGGCGTCTCGCCTGGAGTTTCCGCCTTGAGCTCCGGCCGCGCGATACCGTTGGGCGCGCCTTTCTTCTGCGCGGAATGCTCTCGCCACATCTCATACACACTGCGCCCGGACTGGGGATCCTTTACCTCGCGGGCCACGTCGCGCACAATTTCTTTCAGAGATGGCGTCGCCCCAGCACCGAAGTTAGGCCCAGTTACGCCCACATCGGTATTTATGTACGCAATGGCTTTCGCTTGGAGCTCGGCTCGATTCGCTTCCACCCACTCTGTCGAGCCGAGTAGCCCGGGTTCCTCTCCGTCCCATTCGCACATCACGATTGTGCGACGCGGCTTCCAACCGCTTCGAACCAGTTCGCCAAGCGCTCGCGCTGTTTCGAGCATCACAGACGTGCCGCTGCTTGGGTCAGCTGCCCCATACACCCACGCGTCATGGTGATTGCCGAGAACGACCCATTGACCATCATCGCTGCCCCGCAATTTTGCAATCACGTCGAAGATGGGACGCTGCTCGAAGTCCATCCCCAGCTTGATGTGAACTTCCGATTTGCCGGGCCCCACGTGATAGGTAAACGGCAAGCCTCCCTGCCAATTCCGCGGAACGTGCGGCCCGCCAAGATGCTCGAGAATTGCCCACGCGTCTTGCGCATTGATTGGCATCGTCAGAATATGAGGCAGGTTCGCAGCGTCGGCAGGAGCGATTCGCTTTGCATCGGGCGTCGACGCAACTCCCGGAGTAAGCGGGTCGCCGGGATAATATTCCGTGTAAAGGATCGACCCGCGCTGAATCCCGCTCATCGGCCGCCACGGGCCTCTGGGAAACACGTCACCGGCCATATAACCGTCGTCGGCTGGATCGGAGAAAATGATCAAGCCGGCCGCTTTGTGCTCTTCTGCCAATCTCGACTTGATGCCGCGATAATTGTGCCCGTACCGGGCGATTGCGATCTTTCCTTGCACACTCACGCCCAGCGAATCAAGTTCCGCATAGTCCTCAGGCGTTCCGTAGTTCACGTAAACCACCGGCGCGGTAACTTCGCCCGAAGGCGAGTAGGTGTTAAATGCCATTACGGCGCGAGGGTCTGTCGTGTCTTTGTCCACATCCACCGGCTGCTCGGGAGTAGCAAGCGTTTTTTTCGATGGCGCGACGAGTTCAAGCTTCACTTCGCGCGGCTCCGCCATCCACACGCTGTAAGTAACGATTTCGGCCTCGAAGCCAAAACTTCGATATTGGGCTCGCAGCCATTCGGCCACCTGATGGCTCGCTTCCGTACCGGCCCTATGCGGTTGGCTAGTCAGATGGCGCAGATTGCTCTCAGCACGCGCGGCGTCGGGGATGCCCTGCAGCTTGGATTCAAGAGCGCGTTCGGACTTAGCGCGCTCGGGAAAGAATCCGCGGATGTCACCGTTCTGATCTTTCCCGGGGGCGGACGAGAGCACCAGAGGCATCGCCAGAACAATGATTGCACCGTATCTGCGGGCCAAATGAGTCATCATCACCTCATAAGCAGCCGATGAGTTTATCTTAGATGGACGCGCGAATCGAAAAGCCGTTTCGGCTTTCTCAAACTTTGAATCGGGCAGAAGGTGCATATTCGATGATTGCTTCAATCGCTTGACGCGACGCACCTCGCACCTTAGGGTAGGTTCCGTGGTCGAAGCGGGAGAAAACACAGCATATGAAGACTCTTATTTCCGGAAGCTCGGGTTTGATCGGCGGCGCAGCCGCGACAGCGCTGAAGTCCGACGGCCACGACGTGGTTCACCTCGTTCGCCCCGGTAAAATGCCAAATCCAGGGGACGTCCAGTGGGATCCGATGCGCGCGACCGTTGACGTAGCGGCCATCGAGGGCGTCGAAGTAGTGCTCCACCTGAGCGGCGCGGGAATCGCCGATGGCCGCTGGACAGAAGAACGCAAACAGCTTCTTCGCAGCAGCCGCATCGACACTACTCGCGTCCTCGTCGATTCACTCTTACGGCTGAAGCAGAAGCCTCGCTTGCTGATCGTAGCGTCGGCGATCGGATACTACGGCAATCGCGGCGATGAAATTCTCACCGAATCGAGCACCACCGGAACGGATTTTCTCGCATTGGTCTGCCGTGACTGGGAAGCCGAAGCCAGCCGCGCCGCTGCCAGGGGGATCCGCACCGTCATGCTGCGCACCGGGGTCGTACTTTCTGGCAAAGGAGGAGCGCTGCCGAAGATGCTCACGCCTTTCAAGTTCGGAATTGGAGGTCGCCTCGGCAGCGGGCAGCAGTGGATGTCGTGGATAGCGATCGAAGACGTGATGGGAATCATCCGCAATGCGATTGCCAACGAGCAGGTGAGCGGCCCGGTAAATGTCGTCGCCCCAAACCCGGTGCGAAACGAGGAATTCACGAGACTACTCGCCGCCATGTTGCATCGCCCCGCGATTTTTCCGGCGCCTGCATTTGTGCTCCGCCTCGCGATGGGCGAAATGGCCGACGCTGTATTACTCAGCAGTGATCGCGTCAAGCCGGAGCGAATGCTCGCGGCGGGATATAAGTTTCGATTCGAGATTTTGGAGCCGGCACTGCGCGCGGCTGTGCTTTCACGAATGTAATCGGAGAGGAAGGTTACAAATCGAGCCGTTGGAGCAGCGCGTTGAGATTCGATTCGTCGACGACCAAGGCTGGACCAGTGGCCGAAAGCTCCTGGCCTTCGTCGAATGCCTGAAATAGCCGCATCTTCGCCGCGGCATATTCTTCAGTTCCCGTCAGCGCTCGCCCCGTTGCTTCGCCCCATTTTTTGATCGCATCCTGTCCCACAAAAATGCGTACCGGAAACATTTTCTTTCGATCCGCGGACACATAGTAGACGTACTCGTTTCCGCGAGCATTTCCCTGCTGCACGGGATGGGCATCTTGAAACTGATACTGATAGACGTAGCCGCTTTCCGCCGAGTAGCTCTTGATCCGTCGAACCGTCTCCGGTTTTGCCATGCCGAGATTATTCGGCGGGTTCTGCGCTGCTGTCAACCTCGTCACCCCGGCTGGGACGCATATCAAATTTGCCTCTTCGTTTCGTAGGTGCGCCGGTCGCGTCCCAAAATGAATTGGAAGCATGCCGATTTGGGACGATTGGCAGCGCGCGCTCAGCTTTTCGATCCTCACGCCGCAATCCGTTTTCACTTGGCGACGCTTTCCTATTCTCATGAAGCGATAAGGCTTACCTCCGTCATTAGTCCTTCAGACCGCTTCAAGAATGCGCCCAACTCGTAATGCTCCGCGATGGCACATCCCTTGCGTTGAGCCGTCACGCAGATGAGGCCCTCAATCAAACGGCGGTGGCTGAAAACGACATTGAGTCGGGCTGCCACCACGTTTGACCGCTCGAATCGCGTTGCGAATCTGCTTTTGCTCACGGTTTTCTGTGCCGCTGCCATCGCGATGCCCAGCTGCGCAGGAACCACGTCAACTGGCCCCGCGGTCGTCGCCATAACCTTACTGCCGGCTCAGGTAAGCGTCGCCCTCAGCCAGTCGCAGCAATTCCAGGCAATCGTCACAGGCGTGTCGAACAAGAACGTCACGTGGTTTGCGGGCGGCGTCGCTGGTGGAAGTGCAACCACCGGCACAATTTCGCCGAGTGGCTTGTACACCGCTCCAAGCGCGATGCCCTCGCCTCCGACCGTCACCGTAACCGCATCAAGCGATGCGGATAGCAGCGCCATAGCGTCTGCCGTCGTCACCCTCACAGGCGGAATTGTAATCGGGATCTCGCCCACTTCCGTCACGGTGTCAACCGGAGCCGGACAAGCATTCACAGCAACCATCGCGGGCGCAGGGGCCTCTTCGAATGCGGTCACCTGGAGCGTGAACGGCGTCATCGGAGGCAATTCAATTCTGGGTACGATCGCTTCCAACGGAGCTGCAAGCGCGCTCTATGTTGCGCCAGCGCTTCCGCCTTCACCCTCGACTGTAAGTGTCACGGTCACCAGCGTCGCTGATCCCTCCAAGTCCGCCACCGCCAGCGTCACCATCACATGCTCGGCGACAAATACCATCTCACCGACCGCAGCCACAGTTTCGCTCGCGCAGACGCAAACGTTCAGCGCGTCGTTCTGCTCTGCTGCGGGCGCCATCATCGCGTGGGACGTCAACGGAATTCCGAGCGGCAACTCGACAATCGGAACAATCGCGCCAAGCAGTGCGAATACGGCTCTATACACCGCGCCGACAGATTTGCCCACACCGAGTACGGTTGTAATTCATGCCGCCAGCGGAACGATCAATGCTTCCGCATCGGTGGCGCTCGTCAGCAACATTACCGCCACAGTGTCGCCCTCATCTGCCACGATTCAGGTCGGCCAGCGCACATCCTTCGGAGCCACTCTGACCAACACATCCGATACGGCTGTCTCCTGGCTCGTGAATGGCGCCACGAACGGGAATCCAACGGTCGGACAAATCTGTCAATCAGGCTCCAACCCCTGCCTTGCGCCAACTGGACCGAATTCAAATGGCGTCGATTATCTCGCGCCCGCTACAGCGCCCGCAGTCGATCCTGTTACCGTCACCGCCGTGAGCCTTGCGGACCCTTCGAAAATCGGCACCGCAATCGTGTCTGTCACAGGGGTATCAGGTCCGCTCTCGGTTTCAGTTTCACCGTTCTATGCTTTCGTTCCACATTCCACAAGCACCCTCAGTAGCCGTCAATTTTTTGCAGCCGTCACTGGCAGCGGTAACACCGCCGTCACCTGGAGCGTTCAATCCGCAATCGCCGGCCAAGGCTGCGGTGGCGCAGCCTGCGGCTCGGTAGATGCCAATGGCGTCTTCACAGCGCCCTCCGTAGCACCATCACCGAACGCAATCTCGATCATAGCCACCTGCGAAGCCGACAATACGAAATCCGCGTCTGCAACAATCGCCATCACATCCGGTCCGACCATCGAAGTGATTCTGCCATCCAGCACGATGGCAGGCGCCATTGAAGGTTTCCCAGTATCGCTTCGAGGATTGAACTTTGTGCCCGGCAGCGCCGGCACAGGCTCCGCAATTCTCCTCAACGGCGTCGCGCGTCCCACTACGTGCTCCACAGCAACTACCTGCACAATCGCGCTCACCACCGCGGACCTGCAAACACCCGCAACATTCACCCTGCAAATCTCCAATCCCGGCGCTCCCGCCCTTCTCTCCAATCCTGTCCCATTCGTCATATTGCCGTTCGACGTCTCGGAAGACGTCCTCGCTTTGACTGCCGCTCAACCGATCGCCTCCAACAAATCCATCACCGTAGTCGAACCGACCACAGCCGCGATCTCCGTTCCGCTCGACGTGGACTTCGACGGCCTGCTGACGAACGCAACTTGCGAAGTGGAGGGCACACCGCTCACCGTCACGCGTCCGCTCTCCGGTACGCAAACACTGAGCCTCTGCATTCACGGCAACAGCCTCGATCCCACGATGACTTACACGTTCACAGGTCCCGGCACAGTTCCCGGTACATCGCCCGGCGACATTCCCGTCGCCGCATCAGCCATCGTCGGCCTTTTTCCCAACACCATCGAACTCGATCTGCAAATTTCGAGCACAACTGTTCCCGGCGTACGCACGCTTTTTATCACTTCGCTGAATAACGACCGCGCCTCAGCCACCGGAATCCTGGAGGTGAAATGACGAAAATGATTCGAACTCTCGCCGCCCTCGCACTCATATGCGCTTCGTTTGCGGCAAGCTACTCGCCCGTCCGCGCCACGACACTCAGGCGCATGTCCGTTGCCGACTTATCACGCGCGGCTCACATCGTCGCCCGCGCGCGTTGCGTCGCCAACTCCACCCGCTGGGACGCCGGCGAAATTTGGACCTTTACCACTTTCGACGTCGAGGAAATCTGGAAAGGATCGGCGCCAGCTCAGATCACAGTCCGTCTGCTGGGCGGACGCACAGAAGACTTCACTTCAACGGCTTCCGGTGTCCCGCGATTCTCCTCGGGCGAGGAATTAATTCTGTTTCTCGAGCGCACTCCAGCCCAGGATTTCTCGATCGTCAGCTGGATGCAGGGCACTTTCCGAATCGCGCACATCAGCACAACCGGCGAAGAAATCGTCACGCAAGACACCGCCGCCTTCCCCGTCTTCGATCCGGCCTCGCACAACTTTGAAGCCGCAGGCATCCGCAAAATGTCACTCAGCACATTCCGCTCGCTGGTGACAGCCTCGGTCCAACCCCAAGCTGCGCAAGGAAGCCGCCAATGATGCGCCCGGTCGCACTCGCCACATTGTGCCTTTTGATTTTCGCCGCAGTTCGCACCCCCGACGCCTTCAGCTACTCCACAGATTCCACAGTCCCGCTCGCCGGCGGCTGCCCGCAACCAAACCGCTGGAATCTCTCGCTCGCCTCGCCACTGAATCGCCGCTGGAGCACATCGCTCCCGCTCACAAGCAACACGATCCTCACCGTCGCCGCTCCAGGCACGCCCGCGCAACTCGACGAAATCGAGCAATCCATCTCAGACTCCTTCCAAGCATGGATAGGCGTCTCCGGCACCACCTTCAACACCGCCGCCCATCCCGGCCTCATCGCTTCGCTCGCTCGCGTCACCCCCGCAAATTCCTGCACCAACGATCAGCAAAGCAACGCCGACGGCCTCAACACAATCTGCTTCAACCAATCCAGCTCCGCCTTCACCACCGGCGTCCTCGCCTTCACCCGCGTGATCACCGCGAACGCTCCCGGAGTTTCCGTAGGCGCCAGCGGCCCAGCATCTTTCGCCGGCCAAATCCTTGATGCTGACACGTTATTCCGAAACGACAATCAAGCCACCTACGCAACACCCGTCGCTCTCGCCACTCTTCAGGGCCAGGGCGCCTACGATCTAGAATCGCTTCTCGCTCACGAGCTCGGCCACTGGTTCGGCCTCGATCATTCTGCCGTCTGGCGCGCTCTGATGTTTCCCTACGCGCCTCCGCCCGGGCAATTCCTCGGCAATCGCCCCTCCGCTCAAGCGCCCGACGGCCCCCTCTCCGACGACGACCGCGCCGGCATCCGCTCTCTCTATCCCGATCCCGCCGATTCCGTAAACATCGGCACAATCAGGGGGCGAATTCTCCCGGCCAATCCCTTCGCGCTCGCGAATATTCCAGCCCCCGCCAACGGATCATTCGTCACAGGAATTTTTGGCGCCCAGGTAGTAGCCGTCGACGCAGACACCGGATCAGTAGTCACCGCCACGCTGGGCGGCTGGAGTTGCAACGCGGCCAGTCAGCAGCAGTTGCAGTTCGACGGATCCTACGAAATCGAGCGTCTCCCGCTGAATCACAACTACAAAATTTATGCCGAGCCTCTCGAAGGATTGGTGACGCCGGCCAACCTCAGCGATCCACTCATAAGCCTCTGCGGCCCGCCATCAGCGCTCTCCTGCACCACACCCGCCGCAAACACAAACTTCAACCCCCGCACCCGCCCCGCCTCGCCATGATTTGCCAGCACACAATGCCCCCAAAATAAAAGCGGCTCCCGGGGGGAACGGGAGCCGCTAGGGGTGTTGCGGGGAAAACTCTTTCTACTGCGTCGGCAGCACGACCTGTGAGAATCCGATCGTGTTGATCGCCTGGAACATCGGCGTTCGCGGCGGCAACAGGCTCGGAGTCAGGAACTCCGTTTGGAAGCTGTATCCGCGGGTCGGCGGAGCGTACACCGT
>DATNKB010000190.1:0-3987 GCA_035603595.1 Candidatus Dormiibacterota bacterium | reverse complement strand
CGCGATGCAAGTTCCGCCATTTCCGGATCGGCGCCACGCTCGAATCGGTAGGAAGCCTCCGTGCGCAGGCCAAGCGCCTTCGAAGTACGCCGCACCGCGATCGGATCGAACCAGGCGCATTCAATCAGAATATTTCGCGTGCTGAAGCTGATTTCCGTTTCCGCGCCGCCCATCACGCCGCCGATGCCGATGGCACGCGCGCCGTCCGCAATCACGCACATGTCTTTCGCCAGCGTGCGTTCGGCGCCATCAAGCGTGCGAATCTTTTCGCCCGCTTTCGACTTGCGCACCACGATGCGGCGCTCATTCAATTTATCGAGATCGTAGGCGTGGAGAGGATGGCCCAGCTCGAACATCACGTAGTTCGTGATGTCCACCACGTTGTTGATCGAATTCTGCCCGATGGCTTCGAGGCGCTGCCGAAGCCAGTCCGGCGAAGGCTGCACCTTCACGCCGCGCATCACGCGCGCCGTAAATCGCCCGCACAATTCCGGCGCTTCGATATCCACTCGCGCCGCATCCGCACCTTTCTCGGCAATTTCTTTCAGTTTCGGCTGAACAGGCTTCAGCGGCAGGCGATAAATCGTAGCTACTTCCCGCGCGATTCCGTAATGTCCCAGGCAATCCGGCCGATTCGACGTGATCTCCGCATCGAGCACAGGCCCGGCCGGCGTTTCCTCAACCGAATCAATCGCGACGCCGCACAGCGAGAGCCGAGTGCCCAGTTCGGACGCACTCGCCTTCGCGTCAACAAATTCTTTCAGCCAGTTATAAACAACTTTCATCTAGCCAACCGCCGCTCCGGTCGCCCGTCCAAGCAACACTGTCATCCCGAGCGAAGACCCGCGTGCTTTTTCTTCCCATCGCGAAGCGCGAATCCTGCGTCCCGCCTCAATTTGCGGGGCGATGGCGCGGGTCGCAGTCGAGGGATCTCTCTTCGCCTTCAATGCGCCGACTCCGTCGTTACGGAAACTGCCCCAAAAACCGCACGTCGTTCTGGAAAAGCACCGGCAATTCACTCAACCCGTACTTCATCATCGCCAGACGATCGATGCCCATCCCGAACGCAAACCCCGATAGCCGCTCCGGATCGTAATTCACGAATCCATACACCGCTGGATTCACCATCCCGGCGCCAAAAAGCTCGATCCAGCCCGACTGCTTGCAAATCCGGCAGCCGCTTCCGCCGCACACGTGGCAGCTCGCGTCCACCTCCGCCGAGGGTTCCGTGAACGGAAAGTAACTCGGCCGCAGCCGGGTTTTTACTTGCGGCCCGAGAAAGGCGCGCACGAAATATTCCACGGTCCCCTTGAAATCGCAGAACGTGATGTCCGTATCCACCGCGAGGCCTTCGATCTGATGAAACATGTACCCGTGCGTCGCGTCAGGATTGTCGCGCCGGTAGACTTTCCCCGGCACCACGATGCGCACTGGCGGCGCCTGCTTTTCCATCGTGCGAATCTGCATCGGCGAAGTGTGCGTGCGCAGCACGTCGTGATTCTTCGCGCCCTCGATGAAAAACGTATCCATGTTGTCGCGCGCCGGATGATGCTCGGGAATGTTCAGGGCTTCAAAGTTGTAGTAAGGCGTTTCGATCTCAGGCCCTTGCACCACGCTGAACCCAATCGAAAGAAAAATGCGCTGCAGCTCTTCGGAGGTTTGTCGAATCAGATGGCGTGTTCCGATCGGACGCTCGACACCCGGAAGCGAAAGATCGAATCGTTCAGCTTCAGGTACAGTGAGGTTCTCAGGCACCCCGAGGTGGTATTCAAACTTGTCGTCCCAACGATTCAGGCTTTCGCCAAAAGCGCGCTCGATAGTTGCCTTCAGGCTGTTGAGCTCCTGGCCGACAACAGCCTTCATAGCTGGTGGTGCAGGCTTCAGCCACTGGTCCGTTATGACCGACAGGAACCCTGATTTACGTGACAGCCACCTCATCTTTGAAACGCCCAAATCTATCGGATCGATACATTCGCTAATCTCGGATTTGAAACGCGAAGCCAGCTCGCTGAAGACTTTCTGAACCGTTGAAGGATCGAACGAGTCGGGGCGAGTCGGAGTTGAGTAGAGAATTTGGATCGTATGTAAATCACTCTTGAGATCGTCGAGCCATCGAGCAAAAGTTTGGTGTAATTCGGCAGGAGCCGATTTCACAAATTTAGCTTCTACGATGAAGAACTGGTCATTCCATGTTTTGAGCAATGCATCCCAACCCAGCTTTTTTGCTTCAAGCCGAGCATCTTGTTCCATTCCTGCGCGAAGACGAGTTAGCTCCATCGAGAATTGAGAAGCCTTCTCGGCGGACCTCGGATCAAGACTAATTGGTTTCGGCGTTGGCTTCATTTTCCAAGCTTCCCCGAAAAGTGGTGCCGCACACGCTTCCTAACGCGACTTAACCTTCGTCGTGATGCCGTGCGTGCTCCGGCTTCGGAGCCTTTGCACCCGCCGAGGCTTTCGCAATGTGCTGCCTCGCTGAATCCACCAGCGAGGTGAAACCCGCCGCGTCGCGCACAGCCATATCAGCGAGAATTTTCCGGTCGAGCTCGATTCCGCCTACCTTCAGGCCGTGAATCAACTGGCTGTAAGTGATGCCGTTGTTACGCGCTGCTGCGCCGATGCGCTGAATCCACAGCGTGCGGTAGTCGCGCTTGCGCGTGCGCCGGTCGCGATAGCTGTAACGCAGCGAGCGATTCACGGCTTCCTTCGCTGAGCGGAAGAGTTTTCCCTTGGTGAGGAAAAATCCCTTCGCGTGCTTCAGCAGCTTCTTGCGGCGCGCGCGGCGCTTTGTTCCACGTTTAACTCGAGGCATAGCTTTGTCTCCTGATATGCGCCAGATCGGCGTTTGAAATATTCAAAATTTTAACGGGAGACAAACGAGGCCGCCGCTCGCCCAAAAACACACCAAGGCAAGCAGCAGACGGGTTTGTCTCATGGAACGGCAACTTGCTTATCCCGATCGCAATGACGCTTCGCCGGGAAATCCGGCCGACAGGCACCCGTTACGCTCTGCCTGGCACGAGAAAAATTCAAATCGAAAACTAGACGCCGTACGGAAGCGCGAGCCGCACGTTCGGCACGTCGGCTTTATTTACGACGGCGGACTTACCGAGCTTGCGCATGCGGCGAGGCTTCTTGGTGCCCAGCAAATGGCGCATGCCGGAATGCCGGCGAATAAATTTCCCCGTCGCGGTCTTCTTGAAGCGCTTGGCAGCGCCGCGGTGCGTCTTCAATTTCATTTTCTTGTTCTTCTTCACAATTTCCTCGTCTATCCAGTTCTTACGCTTTTAAGTGCCACAGGCACTCTTGCCTGTGCGCTTTTTCTCCTGGCTCGATCCAAATACTTGGCAATCAAGCGTGCTAGCTCGAAAGCCCTAAGCCTGCCCGCCCGCAGAAATCGGACGGCTCGGTACAGGCGCAGCGCCCGCGCCTTTTTTCGGGGCGAGCAACGCCAGCAAAATATTCGCTTCCATGCGCGGCCCGAATTCCACCTGCGCGTGGTCGGTGATGTCCATCAGCAAACGATTCATCTTGGCGCGGCCCACATCCTGGTGCGCCATTTCGCGGCCACGGTGAAAAATCATGGCCTTCACTTTATGGCCCTCACCAAGAAACCGGATGATCTGATTTTTTCGCACCTGATAATCGTGCTCGGCGGTAGAAGGACGGAACTTCACTTCCTTGATGTGCGAACTCTTCTGGTGCTTCTTCGCCTCGTGCGCCTTCTTGCTTTGCTCGTACAGGAACTTTCCGTAATCCACCAGCTTGCAAACCGGCGGCACAGCATTGGGCGAGATCTCGACCACGTCCAGTCCGGACTCTCGCGCTGTTTTCATTGCATCGAACAGGGTCATCACACCCAACTGATTCCCTGCATCGTCAATCACGCGAACTTCGCGAGCGCGGATGCGCTCGTTCACTCGAAGACCACCACCGCGTTCTGCTGGTATAAATCCACCTCCGGGGCCAGAAAAACAAGTTTCGACGCCC
>DATNKB010000189.1:0-3239 GCA_035603595.1 Candidatus Dormiibacterota bacterium | reverse complement strand
CTCGACCATCTCGCTGCGGGCCGATTCCAGCGCGCGTGAATCTGCACTGTATCCAGCACGGTTACCGGATCCCGCGTTTACCTCGTGGTTTGGGTTGTTCATGGGCCGGCGCGCGAAGAGGTCGGCGAGCTTCATCACCATTGAAACTATCACAGGCCGCAGAGGCGCTCCAGCGTTTGCCGCATGTTTCCCAAATTGCATCAAATAGAAGCGTTGGATAGGATGGCTAAGAGGCAGGTTTGATTTCAGTTCGGGGCAGGACGCGAGTTCGGGCCCGGAAACCAGGAGGATCAAAATGAAAATACGAATGGCCCCGCTCGTCTTCGCGTTTGTTGCGGCTATTTTTGCGGTGAATCCGACGCTCGCACAATCCGGAGCGGATGGGGCACAGAAGGCGCCGGAACAGCATCAGCCTGGCGCGACAGCGAAGACTGCGCCAGCGTCGCAAGGAGACGTCAACGCTGGTGCGCGCACGCAATCGTCTGATGCAACAGCAAAGCTCGATCCGGCTAAAGACGCTGCGATCCGCCACCTGATGGATATCACCGAAGTGTCCAATATGGGGCAAAACATACAGAACTATATTACGCAGCAGGTTCAGGACGTCGCAGGCCGAGCGGTCGGCGCTGGCAAAGTGCAAAAATTTATGGAAACTTTCTCCGGGCAGTTCAACGCTAATGCGTCGCCGAGTGCCGTAACAGATGCGATGGTGACGATCTATGCAAAGAACTTCTCAATGGAAGATATTCAGGGCTTGATTCAATTCTACGAAACGCCTCTCGGGAAGCGCGTGGTGAAAACGCTGCCGGAGGTGAGCCAGCAGTCTCAGCGAATGGGAGTGGAGATGGAGCAGAACGCGGCGCTGACCGTGCTGCGCGGGATGTCGAACGAATATCCGGAGATCAAACCGATGTTGCCAGCGGACGACGGCAAACCCGCGGAAAACGCGCCGGCACCCAATGCATCCCCAGCTCCGAAGCCCGCGCCAGCGCCGGCAACACCTGCTACTCCCAAACCAGCTCCACAGAAATAAGAACGGCCATGAGGTTGCAGAAGCGGAGGGCGGCGTTTTTATATTCTCTTCTGAGAGTATTCGTTGAAAATGGAAGCTGATCTACTCGATGTTAAGCGGGGTGCGAAGCACGGCGATCGCGAAATGCGCCAGCAAAGGCGCGTCATCGTCGAGCTGAATCCAACGAATCACGCAATGTTCTTTGAGATATTGGGAGACTTTGGCTTCGTTGATTTCGAGATGCTCGGCTAACTTCGCTTTTAGTCCGCTCGTATCGGGATATCCACGGCCGCGCGGTGCTTTGCTGCCCCGCGAGCCTCGCGCCAGATTCCCAATGCCCACGCGAAGAGTCTGGCAAGCCTCCACATAATACGACGTGATTTGGTCGGAGTCCGACAGTAGAAAGACTCCCGGTCCTGCAGGCGCTTCTTCGGCTTGATCGAGATTATGCAGCGGGCTGGAGACCAGGCGCCGCAACATGGATTCGAGGCGTGACAATCGCGACGCAAGCGCCGGGTCACCGGCGCGGCCATGGGCTGTTCGTTCCGAAGGTAGCATCGGTGCAGTGTGCTCAACGCTCGACCTGCGTACAGAGGATACCGGGGCCAAGGTGCGTTGCGCTTCGGCGGAATTGGACCCCGAGGGCATTTCTCCTGCGTGGGATTCAGTTCGTTCCAAGCGCGGATCGAAATGAGTTTCGACACGCGTTTCTGAACGGGCGTCAACTCGGGAAGAGGGCAAGCGTGACTCGCTGGGCGCAACGGACTCGGCGAAGGCCTTATTGGGTAGCGCTGGAGAAGCTGCTGCCGCGCCTTTGCGGTGGCGCCCCCGACCACCCCGGCGTCCCCGGCGGCGCTTTTTCTTTACGCCGTCTTGAGTTGAAGCCGAGGCGGCAGTTTCAGTTTCGGCGGCTGAATCGTTGGCCATATCACCATTCGCATCGGTTGAGAGGTCGGAGATTTCGCCTAGCACCGGGATTTGATCTCTGCTTTCGGTTTCATCTCGAGCCTCACTGCGAGATCGCTCTGGCGCTGGCGGAGGCGTTGGTTCGGCGCCCTGCGCGGGAAGCTCGATTCCAAGACGCTCGAGCGCTTCCTGAGCTTTCTTCTTCCAGTCGGCGCGCCGGAATCGCTGCGCCGAAATAATGTACCAACGGCCCGCTTCTTCATTGCGTCCGGCCTTCTCTTCAATCGCGCCAAGTTCCCACGCCACCATCGCGTCGCGCGTTCGCTGGTAAAGTTCGGAGAGTTTAGCGGAAGCGTCCGGGCTGTTTTTTGCCTTACGGATGCGTGCTTGAATCTGTCGCCAATCTGCCATGTCGCAACATTGTAGCGCCTATGCCCATCAAGGCCAATAAAGTAAAGTTCACGCGAGGCTATTTGTCCGAAGGCCGTGGCATGATGAGGGTATGACTCCCACCGAACGCAGCCTATGGATTTACGAGCGAGCGCGTGCGCTGGGCTTCGATCTTTGCGGAGTTGTTTCTATTGCGGCAGCCGAAACTGCGCATAATCCAGCGGGAACGGCGCTTGAAGAGCTGGCGCGATTGCCCGAATGGTTAGCGCACGGTTATGCGGGAGAAATGAAGTACTTGAACGACCCGCGCCGCGCCGATCCCTCGCTGATTCTCAAAGGTGCGCGCAGCCTCTTCGTCGTCGCGTTGAATTACAACACGGATTATCCATATTCAACAGACGTGCTGCCTGGCGCGAGTTCGGCGGGCGCAAACCCAGGAGGCTCACACAACAGTGCGCCGCGCGGCTGGATCTCCCGCTATGCCTGGGGCGACGACTATCACGAAATCCTTGGCGAGAAATTATCTGCGCTCGTAGCCACGATGCAGGCCCAATTTGGCGCTTTCGATGCGCGCTTTTACGTTGACACCGGGCCGGTGATCGAGCGGATCGCCGCGAAGTACGCGGGACTTGGATGGCTCGCAAAAAATACTTGCCTGATCAATGAGCAACTTGGATCGTGGCTGTTTTTGGGTGTGATCGTAACCACGCTCGAGCTCAAGCCCTCCCTGCTCCCGGGCGAGCCGCCTGCTCCCGATTTGTGCGGTAATTGCCGGCTGTGCCTCGACGCATGTCCCACGCAAGCGTTTCCTGAACCATATGTCCTCGATGCTCGACGCTGCATTTCTTACCTCACTATTGAGCTTCGCGGTTCGATCCCCGAAGAACTCCGCCCCAATATAGGCCGAGCCGCTATTGGCTGCGATATATGC
>DATNKB010000188.1:0-7045 GCA_035603595.1 Candidatus Dormiibacterota bacterium | reverse complement strand
TCCTATTTCGCAAGACGCCCGTAGAGCACATCCCGTCGAACGAACTGGTGATAAGCATTCAACCAAACGAAGGGATTTCGCTAAGCTTCGAGGCCAAGGTTCCTGGGCCTGTGGTGCGGCTCGGCGCCGTCGACATGAATTTCGAATATGCCGACTATTTCGGGACGGAACCCTCCACCGGCTACGAAACTCTTCTCTACGACTGCATGATGGGCGACCCCACCCTTTTCCAGCGCGCCGATATGGTGGAAGCAGGCTGGAGCGTGGTGCAACCGATTCTCGACGTGTGGACGGCATTGCCTCCGCGCGATTTTCCGAACTACGCCGCCGGGTCGTGGGGGCCTGAAGCTGCCGCTGAATTGCTTCGTCGCGATGGACGCGAGTGGCGCGACCCCCTACGCAAGCGCGGAGCGATGTACGGTAAGAATGCGGCGAGCCCGGTTGCCACGAAGGGCGCGACCGCTAATCCCTAAGCATCTCTTCGCACGCGAGCGACTTCAGAATGAAGAGCCGCGCGGAAGCGCTCAAAGACATCCAGCATAAATCTTTCGATGTTTGTGTCATCGGTGGCGGTGCCACCGGTTCCGGCTGCGCTCTTGATTCGCAGTTGCGTGGCCTAAGTACGGCATTAATCGAGGCCGGCGATTTTGCCTCGGCCACCTCCAGCGCTTCCACGAAAATGGTGCACGGCGGCGTGCGTTATCTCGAAGAGGCCTTTCTCCATCTCGATCCTGCTGAATACAAGGTAGTGAAACGGGCTCTGCATGAGCGAATTCACATGCTCAAGAATGCTCCGTTTCTTGCCGGCGCCAGAGAATTCATAACTCCGTGTTACAGCCGGTTCGACCTCGCCTATTACGAAACAGGTTTGAAACTGTACGACTGGATTTCGGGCAGCGCGAGTCTATCTCCTAGCCATTTTGTTTCTCGAGAAGAGGCGTTGCGCCGCCTTCCCAATCTGAATCCGCAGGGGCTGACGGGCGCGGTCGCATATACCGACGGACAGTTCAACGATGCCCGGTACAACGTGACACTGGTGCAATCATTTGCTGAAATGGGCGGGGTGGCGCTGAACTACGCACGCGTCGCCTCGTGCGAAAAGGGCGCGGACGGGAAACTGGCGGCTGTGACTGTTCAAGATCAGTTCGGCGGGCAAAGTTTCGTGGTTCGCGCACGCGCATTTGTGAATGCCACGGGGCCCTTTGCAGATTCAATTCGAGCGATGGCGAATCCGGCTGCGAAACCGCGCATGCGGTTAAGTAAGGGCGTTCATATCTTCCTGCCGGCCGAGGTGCTTTCAAGCAGTGACGCGATGTTGATTCCCAAAACTGAAGATGGCCGCGTATTATTCGCGATTCCGTGGATGGGACGAGTGCTCGTAGGAACCACCGAGCAGGAAGTTGCGGTTGGCGAAGAACTTTTCCTAACGCGCGAAGAAGTAGAGTACTTGTTGCGGCATCTAAACCGTTATCTTGGTGAGCCGGTAAAGGCCGGTCAAGTGGTCGGCGGTTTCGCCGGAGCTCGCCCGCTATTGACCGCTGGCGATTCGCGTGACACAAAGAGATTGGCGCGAGACCATCAGGTTGAGCTGGATTCACCGAGCGGTTTGGTCAGTATTCTGGGCGGGAAGTGGACCACGTATCGTGCCATGGCCCAGGATACGATTGACGTTGTTCAGAAGTCTCTCGGCGGGAATCCCACGCTCTGCCTGACACTGAATCATCCGTTGGTCGGCTCGGATGGCTATTCGTCAGATTACTGGAAGTCTTTGGTCGAAAATTTTAGCGTGCCGGAGACTACTGCGCGGCATCTAGCCGAAAAATATGGCACACACGCCGCCCAGGTTTTGGGCCTAACGGCGAACGATCCTGACCTCGGCGAGCCTCTCGTGAAAGGACTCGCTCCGCTGCGGGCAGAGGTCGCATTCGCGGCACGATTCGAATTGGCAATGACGATCGAAGACGTTCTCGCGCGACGCGTCGGATTGCAATTCTACGGATGGAGTGAAGCGATCGCTGCTGCCCCGGCAACGGCTGACTTATTAGCGCGCGAGTTGGGATGGTCCGAAGCGGACCGCGACAATGCTCTAAGCGAATACGTCAAAAAGATCCGCGACTTTCAGCGGAAAGCCGGACTCGCAGTCGAATCTCAAGTTGGAGCTTAAATCCACCACCCAGTGCGGAAGAGGGAACCGTGCGGAGTTACATCGGAGCGCTCGACCAGGGAACCACGAGCACGCGTTTCATCATATTCGATCGTGCTGGCCGGATTGTTTCTACCGCACAGAAGGAACACCGACAGATTTATCCGCAGCCGGGGTGGGTGGAACATGATCCCGAAGAAATCTGGCTGCGCACACAAGAAGTAATTTCCGAGTCGATGAGGCAGCGCAGCCTCGGCCCAAACGATCTTGCCGCGATTGGCATCACGAATCAGCGCGAGACCGCTGTTCTCTGGGATCGAAAAACCGGCAAGCCAGTATCAAACGCAATGGTCTGGCAGGACACGAGAACGGATGATCTCGTTCGTGAATTCTCGGGGGTTGGTGGGCAGGATCGCTATCGGGCGAAGACCGGGCTGCCGCTGTCCACCTACTTCAGCGCTCTGAAAATTCGCTGGTTGCTAAAAAATGTGGCAGGCCTTCGAGAGAAAGCAGAAGCCGGTGAGGTCCTCTTCGGAAATGTGGACACTTTTTTGGTTTGGAAGCTCACCGGTGGCGCAGCCGGCGGAATTCACGTCACCGACGTCTCAAACGCCAGCCGCACCCAGCTAATGAATCTCGCGACGCTCGAATGGGATCGCGAAATCCTCGCGGATCTCAAAATTCCCGCGGCGATGCTTCCGCAAATTCGCTCGAGTAGCGAATTTTACGGCAACGCTCAATTCGATTCGATAAAAGATGTGCCCATCTCGGGAATTCTCGGTGATCAGCAGGCCGCCTTGGTCGGACAGGCATGTTTCAAACCAGGAGAGGCCAAGAACACATATGGCACAGGCTGCTTTTTATTGCTCAACACAGGCGAAAAGCCGATTCCTTCGAAGCACGGTCTGCTTACGACCGTCGCCTACAAGTTCGGTACACAGCCCGTCTGCTACGCGCTCGAAGGCAGCATCGCTATCACAGGCGCACTCGTCCAGTGGCTTCGCGACAATCTAAAGCTGATCGACAAAAGCTCGGACATCGATGCGCTCGCACGGACAGTGGAAGATAACGGTGGCGTCTATTTTGTTCCCGCCTTCTCGGGTCTCTACGCGCCATACTGGAAATCGAATGCCCGCGGTGTGATTGCGGGACTCACACGCTTCGCGAATCGCGGCCATATCGCGCGTGCAGCGCTCGAGGCCACAGCCTTCCAGGTCCGTGAAGTTGTCGAAGCAATGGAAAGCGACTCCGGAATTCACCTCGATGTGCTGCGCACAGACGGCGGCATGGTGACAAATGATCTTCTGATGCAATTTCAAGCGGATATCTTGAATCGCCCGGTCGTACGCCCGGCAGTTCAGGAAACTACAGCTCTTGGCGCCGCTTATGCGGCGGGACTTGCGGTTGGCTTCTACGAAGGCACCGATGAGCTTTGCGCGCACTGGCGAGTGGATCGCACCTGGCTTCCTGCGATGGATAGCGCCACTCGCGATGCACTCTTTCGCAAGTGGAAGAAAGCCGTCACTCGAACGTTCGATTGGACTGAGTGACTTACAAGAGAGGAGGCGATATGAGTACGAGTTCGATTCCGGGTTTCATCAGCAAACTCAGCCCCCATTCGGTCCCGGAAACCATTCAACGCCTTAGCGCACTGCTGAAATCAAAGGGCGTCGCGATCTTCGCGCTCATCGATCACAGCGGCGAGGCCGAAAAAGACGGGCTAAAAATGCGTCCTACGCAATTGCTGATTTTTGGCAATCCAAAAGGAGGCGCGCCGCTGATGCTCGCCGCTCCCAGCACCGCCATCGACCTGCCACTCAAGGCGCTCGTCTGGGAAGACGCGGACGGCAAAGTGTGGCTAAGCTACAATTCGCCTGATTACCTCCAGCAGCGCCACGGCTTTCCGGCCGACCTCGAAAAAAATATTGCCGCGATTGAGCCTCTCTTGGCTCAGGCTGTTGCCAACTAACTCTCGCGGTAGCGAGCTAACGCGTAAGGGAACGCGGGCATCCAATCTGTTGCTTTTGCAATCGTATTGGCATTAGGATGGATTGAAGCTTGAGACGCGGAGCGATCGGTGCTCATGCGCCGAATTCTGGCAGCCAAACGGGTACAGTGCAGATTAAGCCCTTCAAGATTGTCCCGATTCAGGTCGTAGTCGTCACGCTACTCGTGTTCCTCGCCGGCTTTTCAACTTTAGCAAAGAACGTTCAGTATCTCCCCAAGTCGAATCCCGCTCATTATCTGTCTATCGCTAGCAAGATGAAGGCGGATTCAGACTGCACCGTAGCCAAAATCAAGCTCCAACCCACTCAGCCAAGCTCGCGGCTGGTGATCCCTGAAGCTGTCCTTCCAGTCTTCACTTTCGATCTAAGGGAAGCGCGCTTCGTCCAGCGAATCTCTCTAATAGTTTCTCTGCGATACCGCGCTCCTCCGATCACGCTCTCCTAGCATCATCGCGTCCCAAAGCCATTTTCAGTAGTCAGAAGCTGTGCCTAGGCCCCTTTTTATTTTCATGTGGCGGAATGCACGTAACCGGAGGCCCCGATGACCGCACCTTCGCTGACGCCTGTTCAATTGGAACAGTTGCGCCGATTCAGCACCTGTCTGGTCGCGAGCGCGATCGAGAGCTTCCAGGTGCGTTTACCCAACACGGGCTTCTCCGATTCCACCATCCGTTGCATCTTCGAAGATCTTCCCCCAATAGTCGGGTACGCGGTCACAGCCCGCATCCGCACGGCTGACCCGCCCATGGAAGGCGGCGGCTATACCTACGATCGGACGGATTGGTGGAAGGAAATTCTCGCGGTGTCTCCACCACGCATTGTCGTCATCCAGGATGTTGACTCCCAGCCCGGCCTCGGCGCGTTTGTCGGCGAGGTCCACGCGAATATTCTGCAGGCGCTCGGGTGTGTGGGCGTCATCACGAATGGGGCAGTCCGCGATTTAAATGTAATTGAAGGCTCGGGCTTCCAGATGTTCGCCGGCAATGTCTCCGTCTCACATGCCTATGCCCACATATTTGATTTCGGCGGTCCGGTTGACGCGGCCCGCATGCATATTCGCCCCGGAGATCTGCTTCACGCCGACCGTCACGGCGTTCTCTCGGTACCAGCGGAAATTGCCGATCGAATTCCACCTGTGGCCACTGAGATAAAAGAGCGTCGCCATCGGATCGTCGACACCTGCCGCTGCTCGGACTTTTCAATTGAAAAACTCGGCGAGTGCTTTCAGAGGGAAATTGATAGACAACAAGCCAATCGCCGCACTTAGTTCACCAGAAACGATGGAGCCTCAAAATATGAAGACTGCAGCAACAAGCTCCCCGGCCCAGGTTCTCTGTTCCCGGACATGCTGCCCGCTGCTCTTTCTCGTCGCTGCGCTTCTCGCTGGCTGCGGCTCGAGCGGCAAGACCAAAGCTGACGCGGCCGATGGCCCCAACGTCGCCGTAGTCAACGTCACCCGCCAGAACCTTTCGAACGAACTCGAAATCGCCTCCGAATTTCTTCCCTACCAGGAAATCGATGTCTACGCCAAAGTCTCCGGCTACATCCAAAAGCTCTACGTTGATTGGGGGACGCACGTCAAGCAGGGCCAACTCCTCGCTGTCCTCGAAATCCCCGAGCTCGAACAGCAACTCACGCAAGACGAAGCCGCCCTTCGTCGCAGCCAGCAGGACCAGGAACGCGCGCGCGAAGAGCTCGGCCGTGCTCAGTCCGCCTACGACGTCGCGCATGTCACCTACAAGCGCCTCGCCGACGTCCAGAAAACTCGGCCCGAGCTCGTGGCCCAGCAAGATATTGACGTTGCACAGGGCAAGGATCTTGAAGCCGGCGCGAGCGTTTCGGCCGCGAAAGCCGCGCTCTCTGCCGCCGAACAGGCTTCGATCGCTTCGAAGGCCGCGCTTGACAAGGACAAAGCCATGTTCGGATATGCGCGAATGACGGCGCCGTTCGACGGTGTGGTCACGAAGATCTACGCCTATACCGGCGCGTTGCTTCCCGCTGGCACTTCCTCTGCGAAAGCCGAATCAGCTCTCTGCCAGCTCTCGCAGAACAATCTGCTTCGCCTCGTGATTCCGGTCCCGGAACGAGCCGTGCCGGAAATTCGCGACGGCCAAACGCTTGAAGTCGACGTCTCAGGCCTCAAGAGAACATTCCCAGGAAAAATCGCACGTTCTTCGGGTCAGATTGATCCCACCACTCGTACGATGCACACCGAAGTAACCGTCCCGAATCCGACCTATGAGTTAGTCCCCGGAATGTATGCCAGCGTTCGCATTCCGCTGCACTCCGTCACAAATGTTTTGACCGTTCCCATGCAAGCGATTCAGTTCACGGGAACAGGTCAAGGCGTTGCTCTCATCGTGAATTCTCAGAAGCGTCTCGAGAAACGCGAAGTGAAACTCGGTCTTCAGACCGCCACAGAAGTGGAAATTCTCTCCGGGCTGACCGAGGGCGACACGATCGTTTTTGGCGAGCAAAACCAATTCAAAGAAGGCGAGCTGGTGTCCCCGAAGCTCGTCGAAGCTCCGAGGATGGAGTAAACGTGCCGACTTTTGCGATTCGTCATCCCTACTTCACCATCGTCGTCTGCCTTTTCATTTGTGTCCTGGGAATCACCAGCCTCGCGCAAATGCCCGTGGACATGTTTCCTCCCATCAATATTCCCGTCGTCCTCGTCGCCACCTTTTACAATGGCATGCCTCCGGAACAGATCGAAGCCGACATCACCGATACTTTCGAACGATTCTTCACCCTTGGCAGCGGCATCGATCACATGGAATCCCGCTCCATGACCGGCGTGAGCCTGATCAAAATCTATTTTCAACCCGGCACCGATGCCAATGCCGACGTCACCAACATTTCCAACCTTGCCATGGCTGACTTGCGCCGCCTCCCG
>DATNKB010000187.1:0-6160 GCA_035603595.1 Candidatus Dormiibacterota bacterium | reverse complement strand
TCCGGACAATAATACAACCCATCGACGCAAAGTCGAATGTTGTGTTGCGATTGGCAAAAGCAGCAGAATTTTTCGCAGGTGCACTGCGTCTCTGGTTTGTCGCATTGTGAGCAGAGCACTGTCACAGAACTGCAATCTCCGCCAAGCTAGATGCTTTCGAATGTTCAATACTAGGCTAGTCGCGGATAGGCGACAAGCGGGTTCGCTTCTGAGATTGCCGAGAACGGGACGGGCCAAGCGCGTCTTCCACAATCTTGTACAATCTTGCGGCAATTGCAGGTTGGCGCGCGCTTTCTTGACACTTCGAAACACGCATGCTACGTTGATTTTCTTGTCTCTGCGATGAGAAATCCTCTGTGACAACACCGGCCACTGCTGAATTGCGCAAAACAGCTTTGAATGCTCTTCATCGCCGCCTGGGCGCCAAAATGGTTAACTTCGGCGGATGGGAAATGCCACTCGAGTATTCGGGCATTCTCGCTGAACACGAAGCGGTTCGCACTCGCGCCGGATTGTTCGACGTTAGTCACATGGGGGAAGTCGAAATCCGAGGCGCGCAAGCTCTCGACCTCGTCCAACAAGTGAGTTGCAATGACGCGGCAAAACTGATCATTGGGCAGGCGCACTACTCAGGCCTGATGACCGAGCGCGGCACTTTCGTGGATGACCTGCTCGTCCACAAGATCTCGGACACGCATTATTTGCTGTGCGTCAACGCCGGCAATCAGGATCATGACTTCGAGCACATCAGGGCGAATAACAAATTCGATGCGAAGGTCGAGAATGCCGGACCACGTTACTCGCAGCTCGCCATACAAGGTCCGCGCGCGAAGGAAATTCTTCAGCGCCTAACACCCGTTTCGCTCGATTCGATCCGTTACTATCACTTTGGTTTTGGTGAGGTTGGCGGAGTTCATTGTCTAATCGCCCGCACTGGGTATACCGGAGAGGATGGGTTCGAGATCTACTTCGATCCCGAGCACTCCGAAAAGCTTTGGGGTGAATTGATGGAAGCGGGCAAATCGGCGGGCCTCTTGCCTTGCGGACTGGGGGCGCGCAATACATTGCGCCTTGAGGCCGGCATGTGCCTTTACGGGCATGAGATCGATGAAACCACAACGCCGCTCGAAGCCGGGTTGGGATGGATCTGCAAGCTCGACAAAGGGCCGTTTCTAGGCAGCAATGCACTGAGTGAGCAGAAGCGGTGCGGTATCGACCGGCGACTAGTGGGTTTTGAAATGCTCGACAAGCGGATCGGCCGCGATGGATACCCGGTTCTGATCGATGGCCGCGATGCCGGACAAGTGACGAGTGGCGGCCCGGCGCCATTTCTTAAGAAGAACATTGGCATGGCGTACGTTCCTTCGACGACAGGCTCGGCTGGAACCACTCTTGAAATCAGCATTCGTGGACAGGCTGCGCCCGCGCGAATCGTCGCGCTACCGTTTTATAAGCGACCTCACTGACCGGATAGCATCGAATCTCGCAGCGACCAGGGGGCGGAATGTATCCGAAAGACTATCGCTACACGAAAGAACATGAGTGGATCAAGGCGGACGGCGCGACGGGCACCATCGGAATCACCGACTACGCACAACATGAACTCGGAGACGTCGTATTTGTCGAACTGCCGAAGGTAGGAACTCAGTTGAAAGCAGGGCAATCGCTCGGAACCATAGAATCCGTGAAAGCCGTGAGCGAGATTTTCACGCCTGTTAGCGGGGAAGTGACCGAAACGAACCCGGCGCTCGCCGATGCTCCCGAGAAAATCAATTCCGATCCGCACGGTTCGGCGTGGCTGATCAAGATTCGACTTGCCGATCCCAAAGAGCCTGCGTCGTTGATGGACGCCGCTGCTTACGAAGCATACGTTACCGAGAAAGCGAAGGAGCACTAGCGCCTGATGCGTTATCTTCCCAAGAGCCCGTCGGAGCGCCAGGAAATGCTCGCGGCAATCGGCGTTCAAACTGTCGACGAACTTTTCAAGTCCATACCGGAAAAGTTCCGGCTTCGCAGTCCCCTGTCCCTGCCCGGGCCGCTTTCCGAGGCGGAGATCGTCCAGTATTTTCAGGCGCGTGCTGGTGAGAACGGGAGAGGCTTCACTTCGTTCCTCGGGGCCGGTGTCTACCCTCACTTGCGCTCGGTGGTTACTGACGCGCTGGTGCAGCGTGGCGAGTTTCTAACCTCATACACCCCTTATCAGGCGGAATTTGCACAGGGCACTCTTACCGCGATTTTCGAATTTCAGACGCTGATGGCGCAGCTGACGGGCCAAGAAGTTGCGAACGCATCAATGTACGACGGCTCAACGGCGCTCACAGAGGCTGCGCTGATGGCGGAGAGGCTCACCGGCCGGAACCGCGTGCTTGTGGCGCGCAGTGTGCATCCGGAATATCGCCAAGTGCTGGCCACGTATGCCCGCAATCTGGGACTTGAAATCGAAGAGCTGCAATACACGCGGGCGGGTCAAGTCGATCGAAGTGCATTGACTCCCGAAAAGCTTTCCGACGCCGCCGCAGTGATCGTGCAGACGCCTAATTTCTTCGGCGTTCTTGAGGAAACTCCTGCGCTTGCGGCGGCAGCTCACGCCGCCGGCGCGCTGCTTGTAGCTTCTGTTACCGAGCCGGTTTCGCTTGGTATTGTTCGTCCGCCCGCGGAAGCAGATATTGTCGCGATGGAGGGGCAGGCCTTTGGCGTTTCGCCAAGTTACGGCGGCCCTTACGTCGGGGTAATTGCAACGCGCGAAAAATTCGTTCGGCAGATGCCGGGAAGGCTCGCCGGACAAACGACGGACGCGGCCGGGCGGCGCGGCTTCGTGCTGACCCTGGCAACGCGCGAACAGCATATCCGCCGAGAGAAGGCCACTTCCAACATTTGCACCAATGAAGCGTTGTACGCACTTGTCGCCACCATCCATCTGTGCCTAATGGGCAAAGAGGGGTTGCGCGAAGTTGCGTCGCAAAATCTGGCCAAAGCGCGCTTCGCACAGGCGGAGCTTGAGAAAATTCCTGGTGTGCGGCGCGTCTTCTCAGGCCCAACATTCAATGAGTTCGCGCTCGAATTTCCGCGTTCGGTCAAGATGATAAATTCTGCCCTTCTACGCGAGAAAATCATCGGCCCGTTTGCACTCGGCTCACATTACCCGGAATTGACAAAGCGCGCGCTCGTCTGCGTGACGGAAACGATGCCGCGTGGGGAAATCGAGCGCTTTGCCGCTGCGCTGAAGAAAATTCTCGATACCCCGGTATAGGAGCTTCTGAACTTGAGTTCTAAAGTTGTAGAGACGGACACGGCCGCCACCTCGATCAAAAAGGTGCGTCAGCACCCTAACCAAAACGAGGGGCTTATATTCGAGAAGTCCGCTCCGGGCAAGCTGGGCATGGAGATTCCGCCGCTCGATGTACCGGCAGTTGATCCTGCCGCCGCGCTTGGCCCTGAATTCACGCGCGACTCGATCGAAGGGTTTCCGGAAGTCAGTGAAATCGAAGTGATCCGTCATTTCACCCGCCTTTCCACATGGAATTACGCAATCGATCTCGGCATGTATCCGCTCGGCTCCTGCACCATGAAATACAATCCACGCGTGAACGAATTCGTGGCGCGGCTCGAAGGACTTGCGAGCGAACATCCTCAGCAGCCCGCGGAAGTATCGCAGGGCTGCTTACGCATCCTTTGGGATCTGCAGAATTGCTTGCTGGCGATCACAGGGATGGATGCTGCCACGCTGCAGCCGGCAGCCGGAGCGCAAGGGGAACTCGCCGGCCTGCTGATGATTCGCGCCTACCTCGCGAGCAAAGGCAATCCGCGCAAGAAAGTCCTCATACCTGACTCAGCTCACGGGACGAACCCCGCCTCCGTGGTGATTGCAGGTTATGAGGTACAAAATATTCGCTCCAACTCACGCGGCCAGATCGACACCGATCACCTTCGCGAGTTCGTCACCGAGGATGTCGCCGCGTTGATGCTGACCAACCCAAGTACTCTCGGCGTATTTGAGGAACGCATCGCGGAGATTGCGGAGATCCTGCACGAAAAGGGCGCGCTGCTTTACATGGACGGCGCCAACATGAACGCTCTTGCAGGCGTCACACGGCCGGGAGATTTCGGCGTGGACGTGATGCACCTGAACCTGCACAAGACTTTTTCGACGCCTCATGGTGGCGGTGGCCCGGGTTCAGGCCCTGTGATGGTCAAGAAGATTCTCGAACCATTCCTGCCGGTGCCCGTTGTCGTGAAAAGGGAAAATGGGCAGTTTGCGCTGGATCAGAATCGTCCGCAATCGATAGGACGCGTGCGCGCCTACTGCGGAAATTTCGGCGTTCTGCTTCGTGCCCTTGCTTATACGCTGGCTTATGGCCCCGGTATTCGGCAAGCCACCGAAGATGCCGTTGTGAATGCGAACTATATTCGCAAGAATCTCGAAGACTATTTCGATTTGCCTTACAATTTACCGTCGATGCATGAAGTGGTTTTCAGCGACGCGCGACAGAAAAAACACGGCGTCAATACCATGGATATCGCGAAGCGACTGATTGATTATGGTTTTCACCCCTACACCACGGCGTTTCCGTTGATCGTCCCAGGCGCAATGATGATTGAACCGACCGAATCCGAGTCCAAAGAAGAATGCGACTTGTTCATCGACGCGATGCGCTCGATTGCCGCTGAAGCCGAGGAAGATTCCAATCTCGTGAAAACAGCCCCGCACTCCACGCGTGTCGGCCGCCTCGACGAGGTCGCTGCGGCCCGGAGGCCGATTCTTCGCTGGAAGCCATGAAAGATACGTCCGCAACGCGTGAAGAGGTTCTATCCATGACGCCGGAGCAGGCAATACTTCTTCTGAACATACAACTTCCGATCATCCGGAAGGAATCGGATATTACTGCGCGAGTCATCAAGTCCGTTCCCAGCGGCCAAGAATCCTATCGTCCCGCTCCTCACAGCCGCAGCGCGCTCGAACTGGTGTGGCACATCGCAAGCTGCGACATCTGGTTTCTAGATGGTTTTCTTGCGGGCAAATTCGAGATGGAAGACGACAGTATGCCTGCTGATTTTTCTAATTCTGCCGATATTGCCGCTTGGTATGAAGATGAGTTTGGTCCCAAACTCGATCGAGTGGCTAAACTCCCCGCCGAGTTCTGGGCCACTTCTTTGCCATTCTTCGGGATCTACAATCATCCCGCCGTCCTGTATTGGCATTTCATGATGTTGCACACAGCCCACCATCGCGGCCAGCTTTGCGCCTATCTGCGTCCCATGGGTGGCAAGGTGCCGAACATCTATGGCGGCAGTTTCGACGAGCCGATGGAATCGCCAAAATCGGAATAACGCCATACGAATCGCCTGAATCAATCTTTTTGTCGCTCAAGCCGAGTCCCGTACAAATAAAAACGCGGCACGCCCGCTGTGGGCATGCCGCGAAGTTTGATCCGGACGTAGCTGCGGCTACGACTTATTCTTGTCGTTCTTAGCCTTCTCCACCGGAATCGTTCGGTTATTCGAAGATGCCAGCTTTTTGGCTGTCCCCACATCTGCCGTCGCCGTTGCTGCAGGAAACATCGGAACCGGGCGACCATCGGAGTGAGCGGCAGCGGCTTCAGCCATCGTCTCCGGAACCGGAGATGGAACTGGAACAAGCGCCCCTTCCGCTTCCTTTGAAAACCGCAAAGCTTGCTCAGCGCCATCCCAATCGATCGAAATCACATCGCCGAGAGTCACTTGCTCAGTGGCAAGCAGGCTCGCAAGTGGATAGACGATGTGGCGCTCGATGGCACGTTTCAAGTGGCGGGCTCCATATTTCAGGTCCGTACCCTCTTTCAGCAAAAACTCCCGCGCGGATTGGGTGACCCGGAACAAGAACCGCCCCTTAGCAGTCTCAAGCACGCGCTGCTGCACCATTCCCAGTTCGATGTCGAGAATCTGTTCCAGCTGCTCCGACCGCAGTGGATGGAACACGATCGTCTTATCGATCCGGTTCATGAACTCCGGCGCGAATTTCCGTTTCGCCGCTTCCGCCGCTGTCTTCTCCACCTTCTCGTCCAGCCGCGGCTTCGAATCCGCCGGTACCGTCGGCGCAAATCCCATTCCACCCGTCATCAGCTCCGTGATTTCGCCGCCGCCCAGGTTCGACGTCATGAAAATCATCGTCTGCGACAAATCC
>DATNKB010000186.1:0-2495 GCA_035603595.1 Candidatus Dormiibacterota bacterium | reverse complement strand
GAAGTGTCGGCTGGATCGGCTACGTGGGCAGAGCCGGCACCGTGGCAATCCTCGCAACCATGCTTGGCAATGCCGCCTTCTTTGAGGGTCTGTTTCCAATGGGGACCCTTCTCCCAGCTTTTGTAGACTTCCTCATGGCAGGTTTTGCAGGTCTCCGAGCCAACATATTCGGAGGGGACTGCCGCAGACTTGTTTGCAGGGGTCGTTTGTTGTGCGCAGACAAGAGGGCTATTTAAAAACAGGGTTAATAAGCCAAGCAGCCCAAAGATTCTCGGAATCCCAAAATGTGGCACCGCACCCCCACACTTGCGACAGCAGACTAATTTGTATCGGCTGGCGGAGATGTTACTTCACAGGCAGTAAAAGCTTGGTGACTGCCATCACAATCGTTTGTGACAAACATCACAGCAGGCAGGCGCGAGGAGAACGCGGAAAACCCAGCTATTCATGAGAATCTATGAAGTTTTCGAGGTTGGACTTGTTGCGGATAATGAGTGTGGAACCTTTAATCTGCAAGAAATCCTTCTTCTTAAAAGCGGTGAGGAGCCGGGTGACCGTCTCACGCGATGCGCCAATCATTTCTGCGATCTCTTCGTGAGTCATGGTCAATTGGGAGCGGATCTCGCCTGTGCCGTTCCCGTGGCTAACGCACCAATCAAGGAGAAACCGCGCCAGTTTTTCCCCAACCGAGCGCGAGAGGCCAATCGAACGCATTTCCGTGATGGCGGCATGATAGGATGCGCCCAATTGCTGAGCCACGCGGAGAGAAACCTCGCCGTGTTCTCGTAGAAAGCCAAGAAAATCTGGGCGCGATATGAAATTCGTCTGCACGGACTCGACTACAGCTGCGGTGAGCTCGTAGGACGTGCCAGTAATGGTGGCCGGAAGCCCCAGCACTTCTCCTGGTTCGGAAATCCTGACGATCAGCGTTCTCCCGTCGATCGACGATGTGGAAAGTTTCACGCGACCCGCCAGGAGGATGAAGACGCCTCGCGGCGACTGCCCTTCCATGAAGAGAGTTGCCCCTTTGGGATAGGAAGATGCGGACGCGATTTCCGAGAGCCGTAGCAGGGCAGAGGGCGACAGATTGCAAAAGAGCCGGTCCTCCCGGTGCGGGCGGGTTACGCAGTTCTCGATTATTTCAAGGCCATAGGGGTGCATGGCGGACGTAGCCGCTGTTCTACTTCCTTTTCCATTTGGAACGATTTTGAAGCTGACTGGCATGTCTTCCGCCTCTGGTCGGATGTTTTCTCTTCCGATGTAACTTTGCTCCGAATCTTCCAAGGGGCGAGTGAGCGGAATCACCGTGTAGGGTGACTGTCATCACAGCATGTCGCTCTGCAAAGAGGATAAGTTGAAGTGAGATAGTGAGTTAAGGAGGCGGCCATGCCTAAAGACGATCGCGACTTATTGGATGTCCTGAAGTTCGAGCTGAAAGTTCTTGAGCGGGGCGGCTATGGCAGTTCGCCTCGGGAGCCGTGGCGGCAACATCTAGCCTTCGAGGATTCACCCAGCTGCATGAACTACGATACGAAGGAGAATCCAGCGCCGTGTGAAGAATGCGTGCTGATGCAACTGGTTCCACCTGACCAGCGTGGAACAAAGATTCCGTGCCGCCACATCCCTCTCACAAAGGAAGGGGAGACACTGGAGAATCTCTACAGCTGCGGAACGCAAGAAGAGATCGAAGATGCGATGCGGAATTGGTTGCGGGGCACCATACGGCAGATCGAATCGCAGAGAGCTGGAGCGTGACGCTTCGCAGTTAAATTCGATCCAGATTCGGCCGGGCGCGATTCACTTCGATGTGGAAGGCTGGGGCATTCCGGGAGCAGTTGGGAGTTTTCTGTCTGCTGGGTTCCAATCCTCCGGCGGGAAGGTGATTCGCCAGAATCGCGGGGCGGGTTCTGAAAATTCGAGGCCCACTTCGGTTTTGCCTTCGTTGAACTTCCCGATCCAAACGACGGTACAGGCTTGTTCATCGGCGCTTTTGGAGTTGATGATGCGAATTTGCTGGCCCTGTTCCAGTGGCACAGCGAGGCGCGCGAGGCATCCGTGCGCGTTGACTACTACCGTTTCGGTGGCTTCTTCATAGAACGATTCGTTCGCTTTCGGGAGCCTTACGGCGATTGGAATTGCGATCTTGACGCGTTGCGTCCGCCGACGGGTCGAGCCGTATTCGTCAGTAAGCCTGGTTACTGACCCTTTTATCGTCTCTGACATTGTTTTGCCCCTCGCCGACAGAATCTCAAGACTCCTGCCCGGTCTGCATGGCCAAGGCTGTTCGTGCTTCACGCAATTGGTTCTCAAGTTCTTTTCTCTGGTTCATATCCTCAAGTACCAGAATCGAGCCTGAGAATCCGCGTTTGCCGATCTCGATAGGCGCGGCCCACATCGCAACGGGAATGCGGACGTCGTCCATGGTGCATAGTTCGGTTTTGAGTCCAGTGACTGACTCGCCCGCTTCAAGTGACTCAAATACAGTTTGGAATTCA
>DATNKB010000185.1:0-7757 GCA_035603595.1 Candidatus Dormiibacterota bacterium | reverse complement strand
TCTACTGACTGAACCTTCACATCGTCCGGATGGTCTACCAGCGCTTTCGCAATTGACTCGACAAGCTCTCTCATCGCGATTCCTCCGCAGCGTGGCGAGTGGGACAAAACTCGCGCGAACATGCACGTGAACTAAGCACATATCTCGGCTGGGAGTGAGACGGCTCAGGCAGGCTTCTGGTTCCGTAGGAAGCTGCGAACGGTGTCGCTGGGCTGCGCGCCCTTGCTGATCCAATATTGTGCGCGCTCGCGGTCGAGCTCAATCGCCGCAGGCTTCTTAAGGGGATCGTAGGTCCCGATTATTTCGACAAAGCGCCCATTGCGCGGCCGGGTTTTTTCGGTCACGATCACGCGATAGAACGGACGCTTCTTCTTACCAAATCGGGCCAAGCGAATCATCAACACTAGAAATTCCTCCTGAGTGCAATCTCTTACCATTATATGGGAACGAAGGGCATTCACCTATCGATAATGTAAACCTAAATTTAAAGGTTTTTTACGGTAGGCAAAGGGTTCTGAATGCCTATTTTTCGCCTGCGAGACCCGGCGGCGGCTTCATGCCGGCGAATTTGCCGAGGCCCCGCATCTTGGTTTTTGCGTAGCTGCCGTACTGCTTCATCATGCGGCGCATGTCCGCGTACTGTTTCAGCACCTGATTCACTTCCTGGACGGAGGTGCCGCTGCCGCGGGCGATGCGCTTGCGGCGTTTGCCGTCGATCAGGCGGTCGTCGGCGCGCTCGGCGGCGGTCATAGAATTGATGATGGCCTCGACAGAGGTGAGGCGCTTCTCGTCAATTTCGGTGTTCTTGGGGAGATTCGCGAATGGGCCGACTTTGGGGAGCATGCCCATGAGTTGCTCGAGCGAGCCCATCTTTTTGATCTGGCGGAGCTGGTCGCGGAAATCTTCGAGGGTGAAATCGTTTTCGCGCAGCTTGCGTTCAAGCTCGCGGGCTTTCTTTTCGTCGATGTGCTTTTCAGCTTTTTCGATCAGGCCGAGAACATCGCCCATGCCGAGAATGCGGGATACGATGCGGTCGGGGTGGAAGGGCTCGAGCGCGTCGTATTTTTCGCCGATGCCGACGAATTTTACCGGGGCGCCGGAAACTTTACGGATGGAGAGGGCTGCGCCGCCGCGGGCGTCGCCATCTAGCTTCGTGAGCACGACACCGGTGATGCCAAGCTGTTTGTGGAATTCACCTGCGGAGCGAACGGCGTCTTGCCCGATCATTGCGTCGGCGACGAACAGGATTTCGGTGGGATTCAGCTCGCGCTTCAGCATCTGTAATTCGTTCATCAGCTCGGCGTCGATGTGGAGGCGGCCGGCGGTGTCGACGAGGATCACGTCGTTCGCAGAAAGTTTTGCTTCGCGCACGGCGCCGCGCACGATTTCGAGTGGCTTGTCGGTTCCGGTCCCTGGCCAGCACGGCGTGCCAGTGGCGCGGGCTACTTGGGCGAGCTGTTCGCGGGCGGCGGGACGATAGACGTCGGTGGAAACGACCATGGGGCGATGGCCATGCTCGGCGAGCCATTTGCCCATTTTTCCGGTGGAGGTGGTTTTTCCGGAGCCTTGCAGGCCGACGACGAGCCAGATGGAAGGCGGGCGCGAAGCGAATTGCGGTTTGGCTTCGCGGCCGAGCAGGTCGGCTAGCTCGTCGCGCACGATTTTTACCACTTGCTGATCGGGCGAGAGCTGCAGCAGAACTTCCTGGCCGAGCGCCTTTTCGCGGACGTGGGCGATGAATTCGTCGGCGACGCCGAGATTTACGTCGCCATCGAGAAGAGCTTCGCGAATTTCGGCTAGGCCGGCGTCGAGGTGCTCGTCGGTGAGCTTGCCCTGGCCGCGCATGTTCTTGAAGGCGCGTTGTAATTTTTCAGTGAGTGTTTCAAACATGGCGGAGACTCGTTAGCTGCTCGCTTGCTTGGCGGCTTCGGCGCGTTTGGCTGGAGGCGCAGCTGGACTCTTCAAGAGTGCGCTGATTTCTGCGGACGTGATTGTGTCGTCGACGAAACTAAAGGTACCTTTTTCCTTCATTTCTTTTGCGGCTTTGAGGAACGCGCCGATTGCTACGCGAGAAAGCGCGGCGCCCAGGCTGATTCGCCGCGCGCCTGCTGCGACGAGGTCGGCGACCGAGAAATTGAGTCCTTTAATTCCGGACAGCGCGTTCACCGGCTTTGGAGCGACGGCGGCGCAAACTTCGCGAATCGCTTCGAGACTCGGAAGGCCGGGAGCGTAGAGGACGTCAGCGCCTGCAGCGGCGAAAGCCTGGAGGCGGCGAATCGTATCGTCGAGATCGCTGCGGCCGTGAAGATAATTTTCGGCGCGCGCGGTGAGCGTGAACGGAAACGGGAGCGCTCGCGCGGCTTCGACCGCGGCGGCGACGCGTTCGACGGCGTGCTCGTGATCGTAAATCGGGCGGTTCTCGTTGCCCGTCGCGTCTTCGACTGAACCGCCGACGATTCCCGTGGCGCCAGCGAGGCGAATCGTTTGCGCGACGAATCGCGGGACGTGACCAAAAGTATTTTCGAGATCGGCGCTGACTGGAAGATCTGTGGCTGCGGCAATGGCGGCGCTGTGCGCGAGGGCTTCTTCGCGTTTTACTTCGCCGTCGCTCCGGCCGAGGGTGAAAGCAAAACCTGCGCTTGTGGTGGCGAGGGCTTCGAAACCGAGACCGGCGAGCATGCGAGCCGAACCTGTGTCCCACGGATTCGGAATGATGAAGGCACCGAGTCTCGTGGGGCCGAGCGAGCTGCTCGGTTGACCGACTTCGGCAGTGAGACCGTGAAGCGTGCGGAACTTGATGGCTTTATCGAGCTGACTGAGACTCATGCGATTCTCTTTTCTGGGCGCGAGGTGCGCGGCTTAAGGGGGCGGTTTGCCGCCGATTAGAAATTGGCAAGTGGTTGATTTGGAGCAGGATACTCGATCTTTTAATCGCGGAACCGTGTATTAAGATTCGCTGCGCCTGCGGCGGCAGCGAACGGATGGCTACAGGGGCACCGTATGCGGCGGCCGTGGCAGAGCCGATGAGGATGAGTGCTCCGTTACGACTCATTCGCGCCCGACCTGCTCGACCCGTCCGAATTTGCGATTCGATTCATAGCCATCATTAGGCTAGCACGATAAAGGAATGATGCAAGTGGGTAGAGGACGCAGGGATTTTTGCGCATAGGATTCGGGAAGGCGCGTTGCAGAGGATGAAGCGTTTTGTATACGACAACTTGTTCAGAACATTGATGCGCGGGTAAGGCGGGTGGAGTAGGATGCGCGCATGGTACGCAAAGTGTTGCGGCTTTGCGAGGAAGAGATGCGGCGCGTGATCGGGGCGATCGTAGGGATGTGGGAACACGCGCGCGAGCTTGACGAGCAGGCGTTGCGCTCGTTGGGCGTGTTTCCTCGCGAGCCTCGCCACTAGAACTCGCCGGCCCTTGAGGTCCTGGCCTCATAGACTGGCGGTGAGGTGTCCGCAGTAGTCTTTCCTCTGCGATTTGGATTTGGATTCGCCTTCCTCCGCTGTCGCCGCAGTGACCTTCGCCAGGATTTCAACAGAACCATTCCAGATTTCAAATGCAGGAAACGTAGAAGAGCGGATCAGAACGGCGGCGGCGAGTATGGGGTTTCTGCCGGAGATTCGAGCAGGAAGATGGAGTAACGGTAGACTGCGAGTTTTGTGGCATCAGGGATGCCGCCGGCGGCGAAAATTTCCCCGAAAGAGCGATGGAGGTCATGCATTTTGTCTTCGGGGAGCAGGCCTAGGAGTTCGCCGAAGTGGTTTTTGGCTTTCGTGAATGCGTCGGATTCTTCGGGTGTGAGCGGGGGCGGGTTGAAATTCTTTTGTTCGTACTCGCGGTAAAAATCGTAGCGGAACTGTTTTTCGTAGAGTGCGGCGTAGGCTTTCTTTTGTGCGTCCGCGGGTGGATCGGTGGCGGCGAGGGCTTTGGCGGTGAAATCGTTGAGAGCGTGCTCGAAATCACCGAAATTTCCGCGCGCGCCCATTAGTGGACCCTTTCCTGATTTTCCGAGCGAGGCGGCGAGGCGATTGGTACGCGCGTCGTAGCATTTTCCGTAGGCGGAGATTGCCTGGATTGTGCTGGGCTCGGTGGTGTCTTTTGCGGCAGTGAATTTTTTCACGCAGTCGGTCGATGACATTTGGAGGATTTGAGTGCAGGTGAGGCCGAGGTGATCGGCGGAGGGGGATTGTTTTTGGGCGGGTTTGGCGGATGGTGCGACGCACGATAGCAAGACGAGCGCGAGAGAGAACGAATAGATTGATTTCATCGGATTGAGATTATAGCGGCGAGGGGGAGCCAAAGCCTCACCTCTTCGGACGACATTGCACGGGACGCGACTGGCATGAAAGAGGTGGATCAGTTTGAAATTAATGTCAAAAGAGCCGGCAAGATGCCGGCGCTACAGCGGACAAGACTGGAGTCAAAGGCGCCGGCCGGAGGCCAGCGGTACGAAGCCCAGGCAACGCGACGGTGCGTGGATGGCGCGCAGTTGCTGTTGGCGAGTGCGGGCACGGCATGCCGTGCCCCTACTGCGGAAAAGGCAAGGGCGAAAAGAACGATGTCGTGGCGGGCGGCAAGAATTGGTGATGGAGGCGTGGCGCTGCGTTGGCACAGGCCCTTCGGTCCTCAGGTTAACCCTTCCTTCCTCAGGACAAGCACGAATGCCTGTGCTACTGGAAGGCTAGCGGGCGGCGGCGGCTGAGGATTGTGCGTCTAGGAGATCGAGTTCGTATTCGAGTTTGCGGAGGGTTTCGTCGTTGATCTGATTTTGATTGCGGAGATTTAGGATTGCGGCGCGTTGGACGGCTCGGAGCTGGCGTGAAAGTTCGAAATAGCGGTCATAGTGGCTGGGATCGTGGTCGGCGCTTACGGCTTCCATTTCTTCCAGGCGGGCGAGGCGGTGACGCTGGAGGTGGATCAATTCGTCGTAGACCGGCTCGAATTCGGGGGCGTCATTCTCGCGAGTGGCTTCGAGGTAGGCGAGAGCGGCTTCAATCATTTCGCGGCGGGCTTTTTCTTCTTCTGGATCTTTCTCATTCGCATCGGAGAGGCCGAGGGCGCGAATGAGCGGAGGAAGCGTGAGTCCCTGCAAGACGAGGGTGACAAAAATTACGGAGAAGGTGAGGAAGATTATGAGGTTGCGCTGAGGAAACGGCGAGCCGTCGCGCAGATATTCCGGCAGAGAAATAGCGGCGGCCAGGGCGACGACGCCGCGCATACCGGTCCAGCCGATAACCAGGACCGAGCCCGGGGTCGGAAACGGCGCGGACTGGTGAAGGATGCGCCGCCGGATGAAATTTGACGTCCAAGCACCAGGATAGACCCAAACCATACGGAGAAGGATGACGACCGCGCTGAACATGGCTCCCAGAGCCAGCAGCCGCCCCATCGTGTATTCGTGAATTCCCTCGAGGACGTAGGGGAGCTGAAGACCCAGAAGAATAAAAACAAAACCATTGAGGATGAAGGTGAGGGTGTCCCAGACGGCGTAGCCTTTGAGGCGGGCGCCGAGGGAGAAATAGAGCGAACTTTTGTGTCCGAGGTAGAGACCGCAGACGACGGTGGCGAGAACGCCAGAAGCGTGGGCGCTCTCACCCGCGAGGTATGCGAAGTATGGAGCGATAAGGCTGATGGTGATTTCGATGGAAGAGTCGTCAATTTTTGTTTCGAGGTAGTAGACCAGCTTAGCGATGATGAGGCCGATCACGATACTGCCAGCGATCAGATAGATGAGCCGCTCGATCCTCATTTCGAGACTTGGCATTTCTCCGGAGACGACAAGCGCGACTGCGAATTCGAGAGCGAGCAGGCCGCTGGCGTCGTTGACGAGGCTTTCGCCTTCGATGACATCGGTGATGCGCTTGGGGATGCCGAGGCGTTTGGCGATGGACGTGGCGGCGATCGCATCGGTGGTACTGACGACGGCGCCGAGAACCAGGCCGAGGCGGAAGTCGAAGCCGGGAAGAATCCAGTGAGAGATGGAGGCGATACCGCGGACGGTGAAGACGACGAGACCGAGCGCGAGCATGGAGATGCTGACGAGGTTGTAGCGGAAGTCGCGCCATGAGGTGGTAAAGGCGGATGAGAAGAGCAGCGGGGGAAGAATGACGAGAAAGACGAGGTCTGGATTGAGCTCCACGCGCGGTATGCGAGGGAAAAAACTGAGGATGAGGCCGCCGATTACGAGAATGATGGGGTAGGGCGTTTGGAAACGTTTTGCGAGAGCGGCCAAGCCTGCGACGAAGAGCAGGAGGAGGAGAAAAATCAGTTCGATGCTGTGGATGCCGGATGCTTGCATGGCCTTGGCGGATTAAAGATAACGGCAAGACGGCGGGGAGACAAGGAGACAGAGAAAGCCCACGACGAGGAAAGCGTCTTCGTGGCTACCCATGCTGTGCGAGCACAGCGGATTATTTCTTGGGGGATTTTGGTTTGCGGAAGACGGCTCGCTCGGCGAGGACTTCGAGGGCGCGGGGGAGGCGCTTTTTGCGGACCTCGGGCGATTTCGCGGAGAACCAGCGGAGGAATTGCATGCGGCCGGCTGCGGTGAGGCGGTCGAATTCTTTTTTGAGGCGCGGGCGGGATTTCAGGACGGCTTCGAGTTCGGGAGGGACGGGTAGGTCGCGAGATGCCAGATCGATTTTGAGCGAGATGCCGATGACTTCGCCCACGTCGGCGCGGGCGGCTTTGCGGAGGGTGGCGTTGACCTGGAGGCGGTAGCGTCCGGCGCCTCCGGGCACGAGTGTGGTGCGAGTGCTGCGATTACTTGAGGTGGCTACGACGGGGATGTGTTTTGGGAGTGCTTTCTTTCCGCTGCGTTTGGCTGGCTTTGTTGCGGCGGCGTATTCTTTCGCGATGGTGAGGCCGACGTCTTCGGGGACGTCGACATAGCGAAGCATCCAGATTTTGTAGATGGTGGCTAGGAATCGAGCAGAACTCACGGACGTAGAATCCTGTCAGGCCGGGTTTTCGTCAAGACTTCAGAAGAACAATTCCGGGGAAACGTGAAATCGGCGGCTGAGACGCTTGATGTGTTCCTTATTCAATTCTCGCTTGCCGCTGAGGACTTCGGAGACGATGCTCGCGGTCCCGAATACTTTCACCAAATCTTTTTGTTTGAGATCATGCTCGTCCATCAAGAAGCGCAAGGCCTCCAAGGGCTTGGCGCGGGGCAGGCGATAACGCGTTTCCTCGAAGTTCTCGATCAAGAGCGTGAGGAGGTCGGACAGTTCTTTTTCGGCGGCGGTGAGATTCTTGCCGCGGCTGTCGAGCTCGTACAGGATTTCGGTGTAGGCTTCGTTCTCCTGCTCGGTGCGGATGATTTTGGGCGCGATTTCTCGAAGGAGCGCTGTGTACTCCGGAGTGGTGACTAGAGAGCTCATATGGCCCAATTTCCTTTACTGTACTCAGCGTGAGTCAGCACGTAGCGCAAGAAGATCTTCTGCGTGCGATAGTTGATCTCGGTGATCAGCCGGTAAACATTTCCCTTTATATTGAATATTGTGAATCGGCCGACCGCATCGGCTGAGGGAAACACGCGTTTTACGTCAGTCAAACTCCTCCACTCTGCCTTTGTGACTATCCTGTACCAGATATCCAGGGGGCCGGCGAGTTCGCGGTGTCTTTCGGCCGCCTCCAGCAGCTTCTTTCTGCTGATAACGTGCACGGGTACGTCTCCGATTAAATTCGCAAAATGCGAACATGTCAATGGTAAACTTCGCCGATTGCGAACTTGCAAGCGATCTTGCA
>DATNKB010000184.1:0-24545 GCA_035603595.1 Candidatus Dormiibacterota bacterium | reverse complement strand
GTCTTCTCCACCTTCTCGTCCAGCCGCGGCTTCGAATCCGCCGGTACCGTCGGCGCAAATCCCATTCCACCCGTCATCAGCTCCGTGATTTCGCCGCCGCCCAGGTTCGACGTCATGAAAATCATCGTCTGCGACAAATCCCCCCGCCGGTTGTCTCCCAGCGTCAGCGTGGCTTTGTCCAAGATCCCCAGCAGCAGCTGCCACAGCGCGTCCGACGCCTTCTCGATTTCGTCGAACAGAAGGAAGGAGATCTTCAACTTCTCGGTGTGATACTGCGCGAGCGCTTCCTGCGTGATCAGCGGATGCGTCTCCCGGTGCCCCAAATAGCCCGGAGGCGACCCAATCAATTTCGCAATTTCGTGCGAGTGCTGGAATTCGGCGCAATCCACCTTAATCACCGCCCGCGGATCGCCGAACAGCACTTCGGCCGTCGCCTCGACCACGCGCGTCTTGCCCGCTCCCGTCGGTCCGAGGAACAGCAGGTTCCCCACCGGCCGCCCAGGCGAGTTCAGGCCGGCACGAAACACCTGATACAGGTCTACGACGGCCTGCACCGCTTCGTCCTGCCCAACAATTTTCCGCCGTAGCCCTCCCTCGAACCCCATTGACTCAGGGCTTTTCCGCCCCGGATCCAGTCGTTTTCCAACGCAAGCGGTCATAAACGCCCCCCCTGCACCTGTTATCGGCAGGATGGAGAGTCGGCATCGGCCCGCGGTGGATTTTGGTTGGGTGCGTTTTCGAGTGATTTAGGGGCAGAACTTGCACGGCGGATTCAGACGCTGAGTTGCACCAAAATGGGAAGAGGCCGATGTCCCAAACTCGGTTCAGCCCAAAAATGAAACAATATTGCGAGGACTAGTCTTAACAATCCGTTAATCAGAAGATGTTACAAGCGTCAGCTTGCTTCAGGGGCGGTGTTTCCCGTATGTTGAGGGCATTCAAAGAGAGAAAACTATGAAGCGCATCCTGGTTGTTGAAGACGACAAAGACATTATCGAGCTGGTTCGGTACAACCTGGAAAAGGATGGGTACCAGGTGGGCGCCACCGGCGATGGGGCCACCGGGCTGGCTCAGCTTCGCAAGACTCCGCCTGACCTTCTGATTCTCGACCTGATGCTTCCGAAACTGTCGGGTCTTGAGATCTGCAAGGAGGTTCGCAAGGACGTGAGCTTGAACCGGCTTCCGATCCTAATTTTGACGGCCAAGGGCGAAGAGGCAGACCGCGTCGTGGGCCTCGAGTTGGGTGCCGACGATTACGTTACGAAGCCTTTCAGTCCCCGCGAACTCGCTGCGCGCGTTAAGGCGCTTCTTCGCCGTGCCGATCCGGGAACCCCCTCGGAGAAAGCGCTCGAAATCGGAGCTCTGCGGATCGATCCGGCTGCCTATCGCGTTACGCGCGCGGGAAAACCGGTGCCGATGAGCACGCTGGAATTTCGTCTGCTGTACTTTCTCGCCGCACGGCCTAACCGCGTCTTCACACGAGACCAATTGCTGGATGGTGTGTGGGGCACGGAGCGGTTTGTTACGCCGCGGAGCGTGGACGTCTATGTGCGGCGCCTGCGGGAAAAAATCGAAGCCGATCCCCAGCACCCGGCTTACATGAAAACGATTCGCGGTGCCGGGTACCTGTTCGAGACCCGTGCGAGCTAGGATTTTCTGGAAGATTGGGCTTACGTATCTGGCCCTCCTGGTTGGAGTTCTGCTGGCGGTTGATTTCTACTCCGCCGAAGTGCTGCGCCGCGAATACATTCGCAAAACCAACGAAGAACTCACTTCGCTTCTAAATCTCGGCCGGGCACGTCCGCCCGCAATCGATGATCCTTCGCAGCTTCGCTCCTGGGTCGAGTGGATGTCGCAATCAGGGGCTCGCGTAACCGTGATCGACAGCGGCGGCAAGGTACTCGCCGATTCCGCTCAAGACCCCGAGACAATGGAAGACCATTCCGATAGGCCGGAGGTTCAGCAGGCCTTCGCGAACGGTCAAGGGCAGTCCCTTCGGTTCAGCACAACTTCAGGGCGTCAGGTGGTTTATCAAGCTGTGCGTTACCAGCAGCCCAGCGGCTTGCCGGTGGTGATTCGCGCAGCGAAGCCGCTAACCAGCCTTGATGTTGCGCTCAGCGAATTACGTCGGCGGCTATTATTTGCTTCACTGGTGATATTTCTAATTGGACTGATCGCGTCGCTCATGATTTCGCGAATGTTTTCAGCCCGAGTGGAACGCCTGACCGAATTCTCAAAGCGCGTCGCGGAGGGAGATTTCCGCCCGCTGTCGGGTGACAACTCAAGCGATGAGCTGGCGGAGCTGGGTGCATCGCTCAACGAAACGGCGCGGCGCCTCGAATCCGAAATCCGGCTGCTGAGCGGCGAACGCAATCGTTCGAGCGCAATCCTCCGAAGCATGGTGGAAGGCGTGGCGGTAATTGACGCTCACGAGCGGCTCGTTTTTTGCAATCGCGCGTTTTCGGAAATTCTGAATATAGATTCGAAAAGCAGCGAAGGTCGCCCGCTCATCGAAGTGGTTCGCAATTCGGAATTGACCGGCCTGATTCGCAAGGCCCTGGACGGTGAGGAAGGCCTGCAGAGCGATATCGTCACCGGAATCGTGTTGCAGCAGAGTTTCTCGGTGACCGCTGCTCCTGTGAAGGCGCTTGAACCTACGGCCGGTTTGTCCAACGCTGGCGGCCCGTCTGCGGCAATATTGCCCGCACAAAAACCGTCGGGCGCGGTCGTTGTGCTTCACGATGTCACAGAGTTGCGGCGGCTCGAACGCGTCCGGCAAGACTTCGTGGCCAACGTCTCGCACGAATTCAAGACTCCTCTCACAGCGATTCAAGGGTTTGCGGAAACCCTGCTGGGCGGCGCGCTCGAAGATCCAAAGAACAACCGGCGATTCCTTGAAATCATGCGCGATCACGCCAATCGGCTGGCGCGATTGACGGACGATCTCCTGAAGCTCGCGCGAATCGAGGCAGGAAAGCTCGAACTGGAATTCTCACCGGTCGGTGTGATCGAGTTCGTTGAGCGCTGCGCAGAAACCGCGCTGATGAAGGCCAGCCGTAAGCAGATAACTCTCGACATCGAAATACCACCGGGGCTTCCACCGGTACGCGGCGATGCCAGCTTGCTGCATGATGTTCTACAGAATCTGGTTGATAACGCAATTCAGTACACGCCACCGGGCGGCCGCATCCGGGTGAGCGCGCGCGTCAATTCCAACGAGGTGGTGATTGAAGTTGCGGACACCGGCATCGGAATTCCACTCATCGACCAGGAGCGAATCTTCGAGCGTTTCTATCGCGTGGATGCGGCCCGTTCCCGGGAAGCAGGCGGCACTGGTTTGGGTCTATCGATCGCGAAACATATAATCGACGCGCACAACGGACGGCTTTGGGTGGAAAGCACTATCGGCGAAGGCTCGCGATTCTCCTTTTCAATTCCCCTGGCGGCTTAGCACCTCTCTGCTTCGCCAGTCTTGAAACATTCACGCTGGATTCAATCACTTGCAACATCCGCCCCCAATCATGTAGCTGCTGGAAAAAGATATGGCTGGGCGCATACCTATTGGGCCCTGGGAGGACCGCAACGTGGCAGGAACAAAGGCCAATTCGGAGGCAGTTTTTCAGAATGTGCTGGTGAACTATTTGATCTCGCAGGCGCGGACAGTGGAGAGTTCGTTGAACCGCGCTCTGTGGGCGCTGATGGAGCGCAACGAACGGCTTGCTAGCGAAGTGTTCTTGACCGAGCCGCGGATCAACGAAATGGAGATTTTGATCGACGAGCACGCCATACGCATGCTCCGGCAGCCGAACCTTCTTGAAACCGATGTCCGCTTGATCGTCGCCACTCTCAAAATAAACAACGATCTCGAGCGGATGGGCGATCTGGCTGTCAATTTGAGCGAGCGCGCGATCTCTCTAGCCGGAATGGGCAAGATTGAGACGCCTCCCGAGCTCGAGCCAATGACTACGGCTGTTCGCGCTATGGTTTCGAAATGCCTTGGAGCTCTTATCTACCAAAATGTGGATCTGGCAACGCAAGTCCTTGAGAGCGATGACATCGTGGATCAATATCGCGATCAGGTCTTCGAAGCACTTCTCGCAGGAATGACGAATGATTCATCGCTGGCCGCGCCGAACCTTCATTTCGTTCTGGCCTCGAGACACCTGGAGCGAATTGCGGATCACGCAACGAATATTGCTGAGGATGTCCTGTTTTGGGTCCGCGGGCTCGAGGTGCGGCATGGCCGAGCGCGTCTGATGGACACACAAGAAGACGCCAAAGCGTCGTAACAATTTTTTCACGCATTGGTCATCCGGCAGTGAACAGGGACGCCTACCCTGCGACATTCATCTTCTGGCCGGGCGATTCCCGCTGGGATGGTTGCCGTTGCGAGCGGAAGCTGGTTCGGCTTAACAAGTTCTGGCGCGACAGCATTTTGCGCTAGAAAACGCAGTCTACGACCTGCGCCCACCAAGGAGGCGCGGCCTGGACAACCCCCGGGGCCACGCCTCCTCAATTTTCCTCAAGGGCTTTCGGCCCATTTCACTCCTAATTGTTGTGCATGTAACGCGGCTGTAACAATTTCGACAAAAGATACGCTCCAAAGGAGAGTACTGCCACCATGAAGAAGACTTCGCTACTTGTGTCGATCCTGTTGATTTTGGCGATTGCGGTCGCCGCTCAACCGGCAGGCACGATCTTGCTCAATGCCGCAGGCGCGACCTTCCCCTATCCCATTTACTCCAAGTGGTTTGATGTGTACCACCAGAAGGACCCCAACGTTCAGATTAACTACCAGTCGATTGGATCGGGCGGCGGAATCCGCCAGCTTCTCGCCGGCACCGTAGACTTCGGCGCCTCTGATGGACCGATGACTGATGACCAGCTGAAAGAAGCAAAATTCAAGATTTTGCATTTTCCCACGGTACTTGGCGCCGTGATTCCGATCTATAACATCTCAGGAGTGTCGGGGGAATTGAACTTTACCCAGAAAGCGCTCGCAGGTATCTATCTTGGGACAATCACAAAATGGAACGACCCGGAAATTGCGAAGGCCAATTCGGGAGTGAATCTGCCAGCCGCCGACATCGTTGTTGTGCACCGTGCAGACGGTAGCGGTACGTCTTATATCTTCACGGATTTCCTTTCAAAGGCAAGCGATGATTGGAAGAATAAAGTCGGCAAAGGCACCTCTGTACAATGGCCTGTTGGGCTGGGTGGTAAGGGAAACGAGGGTGTGGCTGGTCTCGTAAAGCAAACGCCCAATTCGGTCGGCTACGTGGAACTCATCTACGCCGTTCAGAACGCTATCACTTTTGGAAAGGTTCAGAACGCTTCCGGGAAGTTCGTAAAGGCGGATTTGGCGGGTGTCACCGCGGCAGCAGCAGCGGCGGCGAAGGACATCCCCGATGACTTCCGTGTGTCGATCACGAACCAGTCCGGGCCAACCGTGTATCCCATCTCGAGCTTCACCTGGCTATTGATTCCGGCGCAAATTTCGGACGCTGCGAAACGCGACGCGATCAAGGGCTTCCTGAAGTGGATGTTGACGGATGGACAGGGATATAATGAAGGTCTCGCTTACGCTCGCCTGCCCAAACCGGTAATTGAAAAGGAACTGAAGGCCATTTCGCTCATCCAGTAGCATGACATCAACGGCCACTACGATTCCGCACGGGGCTCCTCCCTATTCGGGGCCTCGTGCGTTCGTCCGGCGATTCCAGCACGGCGACGAAATGGCTCACCTTATTACGCTCACTTTCGCCGCTGCCATTCTTCTTATTACATCCATGCTGGTCTGGGAACTGTGGGTGAACTCCCACCTTTCCCGCGCCAAATTCGGCTGGAACTTTTTTTGGACCCAGACCTGGGATCCGATCTTCGATAATTTCGGAGCGGCCCCGTTTATCTATGGAACGCTTATAACTTCCATAGTCGCGCTCGTGCTTGCGGTTCCGTTAGGGCTCGCAAGCGCGATCTTTCTCTCCGAGCTTGCGCCGCGAAAAATCAGCGACGCCGTCTCGTTCCTGATCGACCTGCTTGCCGCCGTCCCCAGCGTTATCTATGGACTCCTCGGCATTTTCGTAGTCGTTCCACTGATGCGCACGTGGCTTGGCCCCCTTCTCATCAACACGCTTGGAAGACTTCCGGGAATCGGAAAGCTATTTGCGGGGCCGAACTACGGAGTGGGATTCTTTACGGCAGGAATTGTTCTGGCCATTATGGTGGTGCCGTTTATTATTTCCGTGTCACGCGAAGTATTGCTTACGGTTCCGCGTGAGCAGCGAGAAGCAGCCCTCGCACTAGGCGCTACGAGATGGGAATCCACCTGGAAGGTCGTGGTTCCCTGGGCTCGTACCGGAATCATGGGCTCGATATTCCTCGCCTTGGCGCGCGCGCTAGGCGAAACAATGGCCGTCACAATGGTCATCGGCAACGACCCGAAAATCAGCGCCTCGCTTCTGCGTCCGGGTTACACAATTGCCGCTGTAATCGCCAATGAATTCACGGAGGCAACCGGAGATCTCTACCTCAGCGCGCTGATCGAACTCGGTCTCGTTCTGTTCCTGATGACGTTTATCCTGAATGGCCTCGCTCGAATTCTGATCGTCGCAACAGAGCGCGGCGGAGGACGTCCCGCATGAACCGCGCGCTCTTAATTTGGCGAAAATCGCTCAACGTCGTAATGCTCACCCTGACGGGTGTGGCCGCTTTATCGGTCGTCTCCGTCTTGTTCCTGATTCTCGGATATCTGATCTGGCACGGCGGTACGTCTCTCAGTTGGAACTTCTTCACGCAATTGCCAAAACCGGTCGGTGAGACGGGTGGAGGGATGGCTAACGCTATCGTCGGCAGCTTGAAGCTCTTGCTGCTGGCTGCCGTTATCGGTTTGCCGGTCGGTCTGATGGCCGGCGTGTACCTTGCGGAGTTCGGCGGCCAGACTTTTTCTTTCGTGATTCGCTACACCACAGACCTGCTCAACGGTGTGCCGTCTATCGTCATTGGCATATTCGCGTACTCACTGGTCGTGCTTCCAGTGAAACACTTCTCAACTCTAGCCGGCGGTTTCGCTTTGGGAATGATGGTGATTCCCATCACCGTCCGTAGCACGGAAGAGTTTCTGCGTGCTATTCCGGGAACTCTGCGCGAAGGAGCAATGGCCTTGGGAGCGAGCAAGTGGAAGACGATCGCGACCGTCGTGCTGCCTGCTGCCAGTGGCGGAATTCTTACCGGCATGCTGCTGGCTTTGGCGCGCGTAGCCGGAGAAACGGCTCCTTTGCTGTTCACCGCTTTCAGCAATCGCTATTGGAGTCCGGGATGGTCCCAGCCAATCGCTTCGCTTCCGGTGATGATTTACACCTATGCAATTGCACCCTATGATGATTGGCACCGCCAAGCTTGGGCCGCTGGCCTGGTGCTCCTGGGACTCGTCCTCCTCGCAAATCTTGGTTGCCGTCTTGTCTTGAATCGCGGCGGCAATGCTCGGAGCGTATGACATGGCATCAGCAACTCAAGGAAAGAATCCCGCCGCTGAGCGGATTGCGACGGAGGTCCGGATGACCGAGCCGATACCAGCGGGTTCCGAAAAAAGCTCACCGTTGCGTTTCAAGATTTCGAACCTCGACGTCTTCTATGGACCCAAACAAGCCGTGTTCGGGCTCAATCTGAATATTCCCACCAATAAGATCACAGCACTGATTGGACCGTCGGGATGTGGAAAATCTACTTTTCTGCGGACCTTGAACCGCATGAACGAAACGATCCGTAATACTCGCGTCCAAGGCGAAATCCTGCTCGATCAGCAAGATATTCATGGATTAGATGTGGTGGGACTGCGGCGCCGGGTTGGGATGGTGTTCCAGCGGCCGAATCCATTTCCCAAATCCATCTACGAAAATGTGGCCTACGGCCTGCGGGTCAACGGGTTCAAAGGACGCCTCGACGATCTTGTGGAGAAAAGCTTGCGCCGCGCCGCTCTGTGGGAAGAGGTGAAGGATTATCTCAAGAAGTCGGCTTTTGCGCTCTCTGGCGGACAGCAGCAGCGCCTCTGCATCGCGCGGGCGCTCGCGGTTGATCCCGAGGTTCTTCTGCTTGACGAGCCGTGCTCTGCTCTCGATCCCGTGACCACTGCGAAAATTGAAGAACTGATGTTCCAGCTCAAAGACAGCTGCACGATGGCTATCGTGACGCACAATATGCAGCAGGCTGCGCGCGCCAGCGATTTCACTGCTTTCATGCTCGACGGAAAATTGATCGAACACAGTGAGACTTCGAAATTATTCACAACGCCCACTGACCCGCGCACGGAGGCTTACATTACCGGTCGTTTCGGATGATTCTCGCTGCAGCTGTGGGCCCGGGTTCTGGTTTTTCGAATGAGGGGACTGAGACTACATGGAACGCCATTTTGAACGCGATCTCGAGGAACTAAAGCAACGGCTACTCTGGATGGGAAGCCTGGCGGAACGTGCCGTGCATCAGGCTGTGCACGCCGTGTTGGACGCCGAAGAGCACCTTGCTGAAATTGTGCTTAGTGAAGAAGATGCTATCAATGAAATGCAAATCGAAATTGACGAGCGCGTGCAGCGGCTACTCGCATTGCAACAACCGATGGCCGCCGATCTTCGTTTTCTCTTAGCGGTTTCACGTATCAACGGCGACCTCGAACGAATCGGCGACCAGGCCGTCAACATTGCCCAGTCTGCGATGCGCGTTTTGCGCCATCCCCAGGTAAAGCCTTACGTCGATCTCCCGCGCATGAGCGAGCTTGCTGAAGGCATGGTGCGCGACAGCTTGAATTCACTAGTCCGCGCCGATATCGATCTTGCCCGCAGCGTGCTTCAGCGCGACGACCAGGTGGATCGTCTGCGCGATCAACTTTTTCGCGAGTTGCTTACTTACATGATGGAGAATTCCGCCGTCGTGTTTGCTGCTTTTGAGCTGATTCTCGTCGCCAAGAATCTCGAGCGCATCGGCGACCACGCCACGAACATCGCCGAAGACGTTATTTATTTTGTCGCCGGCCGCGACGTTCGCCATCCAGCTCTCGACCGCCGGTAGTGCAGTCGCTGTTGAAAACAGAGCTATCGCCGAAACACCAAAAGACAAAACAGAAAAACGGCTGCGGCCTCAAGCGCACCCAGGGCTACGTCCAGGAAGTAATGGTAGCGGCCGAGGAATGCGCCGATTGCGATGCTCGCTGCGATCACGAGAAATATCGCACCGGTTAGCGGCATGAATCGCGTCAATACGAGCGCTACGGCCGTTGTGGAAGCCACGTGCGCGCTTGGGAACGTGATGGCTTGAATGCTGCCGCGATTCAGGACTTCTAAATTTAGCTTGCGAACGCTACCGGCAGCAACTCTGGATTCTGAAGCCCGCTCTGGAATCAACCTGGGCGGCATGGCTGGAACAAAAATCGTAACGGCAAAGCAGATGTCGCTCGCGAGCACGACGACAATCCAGTAGAAGTCGGCCGCGGCACGGTGATGTCCCAGATACAGAGCGGCCATTCCGATTGGCACGAGCGGGTAGCACATCAGGTAGGCCGTTTCAAAATATCTCGCCCATCCCCCACTCTCGCTGCTTCCGATTATCCGTCGGAGCACGCGTAACGCTTTCTCGTCTGTTTGCGCCAGCCATTTCTGGATTCGTTCGCCAGGGCCGGTAAAAAATTGGCCAGCTTGCCAGTAAGGAATGAGCAGCAGCGCCGCCGGGAGCCAATCGCACACTACAGAACCCGCGAGTCCGTGCAACGCATATCGCGCCATCAAAATCGCCGCCGGCACGATGACGGCAAGCAGCGCAATGCGCAATCGCCGTCGCATTTCCAGGGGCCGCGCCCACGCCAGCAACCCAATCCCAAATGCAAAAGCGATTTGGATCCATTCGGAAGCTCGCATCTCGGCCTGGAACTATAGGATAAACAGGAGGGAAGGCGAATCGCTCAATTGCAGTCGGGAGCCAGGGAATCTGGTCTCTACATACCCAAGCTAAATGCGTGTTAGCGCTGTAGCTTCATCCTCGGAGAGATCCAGAATGGAATCCAGCCTCACCATTTTCAGCAGCATCATCACGCGCTTACTCGGCGCGAAAAACGTGCATTTCCCGCCGGCGCGCTTCAGCATCGTAAAAGAACGAACGAGAGCGCCAATTCCCGAGCTGTCAAGCTCGGTTACACCCGCAAGATTGACGGCCACGCGGGTCGAGCCCGCCTCCATCAGTTGCTGAATCTGGCCTCGGAACGCTTCTTCCGCCTCACCCAGTTTGAGCGGGCCTTCAAGGTCCAGGATCGTGGCCTGGCCAGCTTTGCGAATACCAATATTCACAGGTACCTCACGGCGAGTTGCAAAGCTAACTGAATTGCGCTCCGCAATCAAGGGTTTGCACTCTCGTATGTCCTATTTATCGGGGTCGTTAGGGGACAGTTCCTTGACGCGCTACAGCCGCATTTGTTAGGCTCCGCGCGTTCTCTTTCCCCCGGTCTCCGGGTTCGGCGCGGGGGCGGGTGTGAGAACGCCCCTCCAGGGAGAGCAATGGAAACATCTTCGGCGCTCTTCGAACTCGCGAGCGTGTCTCTAGCGTGTCGCGATCAGGATACGCTTTTGAAGACGTTTGCCGCGCGCGTCGGCGCCACGCTCGGAGCGCGCGCCGTATTCGTGTGGATTCACGATTCTGAATCGGAAGGGCTTGTATGTCGAACGCACTGGACCGAAACCGGCGAGCGGATCGTGCCCTCCAACGAACCGGTCACGGAAGGTCCACTTGCCATTGTTTTTGAGTCCGCAAGCACAAGCCGTCTCACCGCGCAGGATTTGTCACTCGATGATCTCGAGCATCTGGAAGAAACAAGCCGCGTCCGCGTCAAATCTGCAATGTTTGCCTCTCTTCCCGGCGTTGAAGGCCCCGAAGGGGTAGTTGAAGTCCTGAACAAGAGAGCCGGGAACTTTACGGAGCAAGACGCGCATTTTCTCGAAGAAGCGGCGCGACTTGCAGGCCAGGCCCTGACGAATCTCGAAGCCATAGAAGGCGAGCGCCACGCCCAACTCGCCACTCTCGAACGCCTGACCGCACTCTACGACCTTGGCCGCACGTTCACATCCACGCTTGAGCTAGAAGAGTTACTGCCCATCGTCGCCGGCAAAATCAAAGATATTCTCGCAGCCGGGGCCTGTAATCTCTGGCTCGCGGCAGGTGACGAGCTCCGGCTGGCCAACACAGCGGGCGTGGATCCGACAGTGGAACAAGGAGCGAGCGTTTCCGCGAGCGAAGGGCTGCTCGGTGAAATTGCTCAGGCGGGAAATCCGAAGCTCCTTGAAACACCGTCGGAAGAGTCTGGGCTCGAAGAGCGCATCAAGGCTGGCGGCGAATTCGAGATCGAGTCGTGGATGGCGGCGCCGCTACGCAAAGAAAACGAGGTTCTCGGCATCGTCGAGCTGGTGAATAAGACGGACGGCACTCCCTTCAACGAAGAAGACCTCTTCTTCCTCGAAAGCATCAGCGAACAGGCCGCAGTCGCCCTGCACAATGCCAATCTGCTCGAATCAGAACGCAAGGTTCACGCCCTCGACGCTCTCTTGAAAATTTCCCAGGAAATCACTTCCACGCTGGACCTCGACCATGTTCTTTCCACGGTCGCCCAGCAAGCCGCCTCCGTTGTTCCCTTCGACAAGTTGATAATCGGCTTTTTCGATCGGCGCAAATTCGTTCTGGGGGCCGTCTCGGGCGAAGCGGAAGTTCCAAAGACACGTGAGATGAGCGAGCTGCGCGATCGCCTGGAATGGGTATCACAGCAGGAAGGTCCCGTTGCCGTCGATAAATACGACGATGGCTGGCACGCCGATCCGGAAGAGGCCCGCGCACAGCTCGTTTCGTACCTCGAAGCCTACGAACTCAACGGTGTCTACGCTTTGCCGCTGCGCGACGATCAGGGTGTTCTCGGCGCGATGATATTACTCAGCAGCGACGCCGACTTCCTCACCGACGCCAACAAGGAAACCGTTTCGATTCTCGCCAACCAAACCACTGTTGCTATCCGCAATGCGCAGCTCTACCAACAGGTTCCGCTCGCAAATATTTTTCAGCCTTTTGCCGAACAGAAAAAGCGCCTCGCCGCCGCGATGCCGAAGGAACGCTGGCGCTTATATGCTGAACGCGCCGCAATTGTCGCCGCCATTCTCATTTTGGTCCCCTGGCCTGTGCGCGTGCGCACGGATGCTACCGTCGTCCCCGCTGAGCGCCGCATCGTCAGCTCGATGGAAGGGGGAGTCGTTCGGCATGTTTTCGTGCACGAAGGCGAAACTGTGCAACCGGGCCAATCTCTCGCCCAGCTTGACGACAGCGAGGATCGCATCAAGCTTGCCCAAGCCGAAGCCGCTCTAGCGCAGGCTCGCCGTGAAATTGCGGAAGCGGAATTTCGCAATGATCCATCAGCTGCGGGACAAGCGAAAATGCGCGCCGACCTTCACGCTGCCGAGGTGAATCTCGAACAAGAGCGCGTCGCCTCCGCGGATCTTCGTGCTCCGATCGCTGGTGTGGTGGTGACGCCGAAAATTGAAGAGAAAACTGGCGTGATGGTCAAGGCAGGCGATCCCTTCGCCGAAATAGTCGACCAGCAGCAAATGGCCGCCGAAATGAGCGTTCCCGAGACAGACTTAGCACTGGTTCGCCCCGGCAAGGATGTCGCGCTTAAGCTCAATGCCTTTCCGACGACGACATTCCTCGGGGCGGTCGATCGCATCGGCGCTCAAACCCGTACCGATGCAGGCGAACAATACTTTTTGGTACGCGCTCTCTTCTCGAATTCCGCCGGACGTGCTCGCGACGGGATGGTAGGCCGGGTTCGCATCCGCGCGGCGGGCGGATGGCTCGGCAGCGGGTGGTATCCGCTTGGCTACGCACTATTTCGCGATCCATTCCGCTGGATTTGGCAGAAAGTGTGGAGCTGGCTTCCGTAAGCTAGGGGCTGAAATATGATGAGACGTTCAACGTATCTTTCAATTGCGGCTTTCGCGCTCGCATTGGCGGGCTGTGGCGATTCTTCACACGCGCCAGACTCCACCTCCGCCGCGCCACCTCCGTCTGCTCCCGTCCCTTCGCGGCCGTCTGGCCCGCCCGCAGCTGCCAAGCCATCAGAACCAAACGACGTTCTGAGCGTGCTGTCCGTTGAACATCAAGTGGATCTCTCCTCTGAGCGCGACGGTGTTGTCACCTCGATCGCCAAAGACGAGGGTGCCGCCGTCAAGGCTGGCGAGATTCTCGGACAACTGGATGACCGCACCCTTCAGATGGAACTCAATAAGGCTCGCAATGACCTCGTCGTCGCTGAGAATAACGTGAAATTCAAAGAGGCGGAGCTTAAGGCCAAAGCCGCAGCTCTAAGACGCCAACATCAGTTGCGTGAGTATGGGCTTTCCAGCGAAGCCGACCTGGAAGCCGCCGAGTTTGAAGCCAAGGGTGCCGAATACGACATGCATGGATGGCAGGCTCTGGTCGAAAGCAGCCATTCGGAAATTCATCGCCTCGAAATTCAACTCGACCAGACCCGGCTGCGAGCCCCATTTAGTGGGGTCGTCGTGCGCCGCTATGTCCGCGAGGGTCAGGCTGTCGGCAAGAATGATAAATGTTTTCGCATCAGCCAGCTCGCACCTCTTCTAGTTCAATTTCAGGTCTCTGAAGTTTCCTCAAAACGTCCGGAGCGCGGCGCGCCCGTTGATCTTTCGCTTGTTGGCGATTCCGGCCGCACATTTTTCGCCCGCGTCGTGAAGGTTAGCCCCACTGTCGATCCCGCTAGCGACAGTTACGACGTCACCGCGCAGCTTATCGGCAACGGAATCGCTGATTTGCGTCCCGGCATGGCTGTACGCGTAATTTGGCCGGGAACTTCTCGAGCGAAACCGTAGGCATCGCCATCTATGCGATTTGGCCCCACCAGTATTCAAGTTTCGAGCGTCCTTTCCAAAGGATTGCGGCGCCCTAAGCTCCGTTCTGATCTTCGCATCAGCGAACAAACCGTCAACGGCGACAAAAGCTACGTAATCAAGAACCACGAAACGAATTCCTACAACCGTTATGGTGAATTTGAGTATCAGCTCCTCATGCTGTGTGATGGCACACGCACGCCAGCCGAGATAGCAGAAGCGCTTTCCGAACAAGACCCTGACTCTGCAATCGCAGAATCGGAAGTTCTCGAATTTCTCGATTCGATTGAGCCCGCGATGTGGGAACGCTCCCTCGGCGAAAAAAACCTCGCCGTTCTCGAACGAATCCGCGATGAGCGTAAAGGCCGCGTCGACCAGTCCAGCATGCTCTATATCAGCTTCAAAGCTTGGGACCCGAACAAGACTCTCGAGAAACTCGATCCCATTCTCGGCTGGATGTACACCTCTCAGTTCGTATTGTTCTCGTTGCTGCTTTTCATTACTGCTATGTATTTTGTTGCGGGGGATCTCACGCGAGTTCAGCACGACACGGCATCGCTCTACTCGTTTGCCGACAAGAGCGCCTACGACATTTGGTCCTTCTGGCTGCTTCTTCTGCTGCTCGGCGCGATTCATGAGTTCGGCCACGGGCTAACCTGCAAGCACTTTGGCGGCGACGTCCATCAAATGGGCTTCCTATTGATTTATCTGACCCCGGCCTTTTACACGGACACAACTGACATTCTCTTGTTCGACCGGACGTCTCGCCGCCAATGGGTGATCTTCGCTGGCATCTGGGTCGAACTGCTCGTTTGCAGCTCGTCGGCCGTGGTTTGGCACTTCACGCCTCCTGGCTCGATCGTCAACGACCTCGCTTATAAAATGATGTTGCTAAGCGGAATTCAAGGCGCTCTCTTAAATCTGAACCCCCTGATAAAAGCCGACGGCTATTACGCTCTTTCTCAATTTCTCGATATCGATAATCTGCGGGAAGATTCCTTCGCATTCCTGCATGTCTGGGCAGCAAAATATATTCTCCGCCGAAATATCGACTTGCCCGCATCCAGCCGTCGCCAGCGTCGTATCTTCTTTATTTTCGGAGTCGCCGCGCTCGCTTACAGCGTCGGTCTCATCGCCATCGTGCTACTGTTCGCCAAAAATGTTCTTCTAACGAAGTTTGGCGACTGGGGTTATATCCTTTTTGCCGGTGTGATTTATTTCTTCACGCGGAAAAGCATCAAGTCTTCACTGCCAGTCATTCGCGCGTGGATTCGAAAGCAGCGGGAGTCCTACATGACCTGGAAATTGACCCGCGCCCAATCGTTTGGCGCTCTCGGAATTGCGCTTCTCTTATTTTTGCCGCCGGTTCCTTCCAGCGTCTCCACAGAACTGGTGGTCGAACCCGGTCGTGAGGCCCACGCCCGAACCCAAGTTGCCGGAAAAGTTGTTCAGATTCTTGTTCATGAGGGCGAAGAAGTGAAGGCCGGCCAGCTTATCGCCGTTCTGCAGAATCCTGAAATCGAAGCCGAGGCCAAAGTGACTTCTGCTGAGCTCATGCTCGCCAGCAGCAACCTCCGACTAAATCAGAATGATCCGGGGTCCGGCAAGTCCGCTCAAGCTGCCCGCGAACGTATTCGTCTACAGAAGGAGCTAGTCGTCGCTTCGCACAATGTCCAAGAACTGCAGATTCGCGCACCATTGGACGGGGTCGTAGCCACAGTGGGAATTCACCAGCGCCTCGGAGAATATCTTGCGGCTGGTGACGAGTTCTGCCGCGTAGCCGACCGACACACGATGAAAGCGAGAATCCTGGTCCCCGATCGCGAATTCGCCGATGTTTGGCCTGGCGCCCCGGTTAAAATAAAAGTCCTTCCGTATCCCTTTCGCACCTATTCGGGGCGCGTCGACCAGATTCTTCCAGCGGCGGCGGCGGACATCCCAGTTGCACAGACGCAAAGGTTAACGCGGCTCGGTCAGGAGCTCACCAACCATATCGCTGTGATCATGGAATTTCCCAATCCAGACAACTCACTCAGTGCCGGCATGACTGGGGTCGCTAAGATTAGAACCAGTAATCGGCCAATCGCGTGGCAAGCGGGTCGCTCGGCTTGGCACTGGTTGCGATCTCAGGTCTGGTGGTGAACAAGTTGCCGCTTCTTGCCGTCACAAAAAAGAAAGGGCCGCCGTTCCTGGGACGGCGGCCCTTCGGGGTTGCTGCTACTTCAAACTCCCGGCCTAGCGGAGCGCAGGGTCGGAAGATCGTCAAAATTTCGGTCGATTCCGGTTACTTACCACTTCACCGTCAAGCTGCGGACGGACATCAGCGGAGCTTTGCGCTCTAGCTTCTTACCTGCTTGAAGTTTCTTGTTTTTCTTTACTGGTTTCGGCGTCGGATTCATTTCTATTCCTCGTTAGCAGAAGTTGATTCAACCAAGCTCGTCGGCATATGCTGCAATTCATCGTCCAAAGCCGGATTGCATACCTCCTAAGAAAAGAAACCACTTGCGCGACAATTCCCCGGCGCCTTGGTCGCTGTCTCCATAGTCCATGTTGAATTTCCTGAAGCTAGTTGACTAATTCAACCCCGGGTTGGTTGGCTGCGCGTGATTTCTCTCCCGAAGCGTGCGTCTTACTGATATAACGTCGCCTTCCCAGGAGGCCTTCGGTTGGGTCGGAAGCGCCAGAAAGCAAATCCAGGACTCAAGAAACCTTATTGGCTTGTCAGCCGTTTCTATGACGACCTTTGGCCACGTCGCTCCGCCAAGTGGCGAACTGCCCGCCGGCGCCTCCTCGGCCCGGTTCTGAAGCGTTCTCGAAGCATTTGTGAGCTTGGCTGCGGCACCGGGACCAATTCGATCGAATTTGCCCGCCGAGGCCTGAAGGTCTACGCTGTAGACCTCTCAAGAGACATGTGTCGCGTTACCCAGGAAAAAGCTCGTAAGAAACGTGTAAAGCTCGACGTAATACAGGCGGACATGCGCACATTTCGCTTGCCTGAAGCAGTCGATTGCGTTGCCTCGGAGTGGGGTCCCATCAACCATCTTCGCCGGAAGGTCGATTTGGTAAAGGTCACACGTTCAGTTGCGCGCGCCCTGCGCCCAGGCGGTTACTTCTATTTCGATCTTCATCAAAGACGCTACTTCGAAGGATGGGCCGACTCTGTCGTGTTTGAGAACAGAAGATTCTTCATGGCGCAGCAAGGTGGCTATTTGCCACGATTAGGGAAAGGATGGGCGGAATTCACGTTCTTTACCCCTGTTACCCGAGGCCGCTGGAAACGACACGACGATCTCTTCATAGAGGCCCATTGGTCCCACAAACAGGTTTTCCGAGCGTTAAGACAGGCGGGATTTAACTCTATACGGCTCTTTGACTTCTACGACCTCGACGCCGCGCCTAGCACGCATCCAGGAGCCGACAGCCTGCGGACCATGTATTTGGCCAGGAAACCAGCACTTGCCAGGAAAAGTCAGCGCAATGCTAAGAGAAATTGAAGATTAGGCTGCCGCCGTTACTTGTTCGGGGTCAACCAGGGAGCGCGGGACAAAGGCTTTGTTTCCTCGAGCCTTTTCGGTTTCCGAAGGGTGTTCTTGGTCTTTTTTGGCTTCATCACAATTTCAATTTGACCACGGAGGGATTGCATTTCGCAAGCGTACCGAATGACGCACTGTTGAAAGAAATAGGGCCGCCTAGCTTCGAGGCGGCCCCGATCCACATATCAGGCGCGTCCAGTTGGGACGCGCCGCCCGAACTTAGATGCCAGGCCGCTGCAAAGTCTTGGTCGACTGGAGCTTCTTGGACTTCTTCAAGGTCTTCTTTGCCATGTCTTTGTTCTCCCTCTCAAGTTGCCCCTCTGGGGCGATACTCATCTGTATGCAATCGACGCGCCATTCTCGATTCACACGCAGCTCGTCGTAAGTGTTCTGAAATGTGCAGGCATTCGTTGCTACGCCGCGGACCCTGCGCTCCACACTCGCACATGCCATTGACTTACTCAACGCAGGTGAATTTCTCAACGTTCTAGAGATCGTACTTACGGCAGAGATAGTTCAGCCGGTTCCGGTCCACACCCAGCAGACGCGCTGCTTCCGACTTCCGGTGTTTGGCTTGCTCCAGCGCCTCGTTCACCCAGCGCCGCTCGAACGCCTCCAGCTCCTTATCGAGGTTAATTCCGCCCCCCAAGGCTTTCGACCTGCTACGGTCGCGCCCGGCCGCCTGAACAATGTCTGGGGGAAGGTCCTTTAGCCCAATTATCTCGTCGTCCGTCATGATCACCAGCCGCTGAATCGCGTTTTCGAGTTCCCGCACGTTCCCCGGCCACGGGTAGCGCTTCAGCGCCTGCATGGCATCGTCCCCGATGCGCTTCGCCGGAAAGCTATTGGCCGCGCAATAGACGCTGACGAAATACTCGGCCAGCACGGGTATGTCCTCCACCCGCTCCCGAAGGGCTGGAACGAAAATCGGCACCACGTGGATCCGGTAGTACAGGTCCTCGCGGAATCGGTTGTCCCGCACCATCTGTTCCAAGTCCTCGTTCGTCGCGCTGACTAGCCGGAAATCCACCTTGATCTGCTTCTTCCCGCCCAGCCTCGTCAGCGATCGGTCCTCGAGCACCCGCAGCAGCTTGCTCTGCAGTGGCGGCGTCAGCGTTGCGATCTCGTCGAGGAACAGCGTCCCCTGGTGCGCCAGCTCCACGCGCCCTTCCTTTGTCCCCACCGCCCCCGTGAACGCCCCCTTTTCGTACCCAAAAAGCTCCGCCTCCATCAGCCCCTCGGGCAGCGCCGCGCAGTTCACGCTCACGAACGCCCGGTTGCGCCGGGGACTTTGTTCATGTAGCGCCCGCGCCACCAGCTCCTTTCCCACACCGCTCTCGCCGCGGATAATCACGTTGGTCGTCGCCCGTGCCATCCGCTTAATCGAATCGAACACATGTCGCATCGAGTCGGTCGTCCCGATGAGGTCGCCGAGCGCATTCTTCCGGCTGATTTCCTCGCGCAGCAGCCGGTTCTCGCGCTGGATATGCAGCTTCTCCACTGCGCGCTCGAGCAGGTGCCGGAGCACGTCCGTGTCGATTGGCTTGATGAAGTAGTCGTAGGAGCCCGCGTCGATTACCTTTAGCGCGGTGGATTTCTTCTCGTCGGAACTCAGCACGATCACGAGCGTGTCGATGTTGCTTCCGTCCAGTCTCGATAACAGCTCAGTGCACTCCCGCACTCCCCCCGACGCAATCGGAAGGCCCAGCAGCAACACATCCAATTCACGCTCTTCCAGCAACCTTACCGCTGCGTCGTAGTCCCCGCCCTCGAGAACTTCAAAATCTGAACGCAGAGCCGACGCAATCTTCGCGCGCAACGTCGCGTCGTCGTCCACGATCGCTATTTTGGGCTTACCCGGACCGGGCGTGATGGCCATCTCCGCTAGCTTGCGGCTCCGCGAGAATCGCACTTGTTCTCGGATCAGAGCCTAGCCTGTGCGATTTAGGCCGCGATTCTAGGTGCCAAGTGCCCGCATGTCAACGGACGGGTGCGCTGCCCCTCAGCCCACGCCGAGAGTTTGCGCTACGCGATAAAGGCCTTTGAAACTGGGAGTTTGATTATCGGGTGAGTCGAATACGGAACTCGGCCACCGTCTAGACGCTAGAGCAGCCAGACGATAGTGCAGATGGAAACCGGGACTGTTCTGCGGCTATGCCCCAGCCGCTGACTCGGCCGCTTCGTCGGACTCGCCTGCATCCGCCGAAGACCGCACTAGAATCTCGACGCCGTGTTTCTGCATGTCGAAATTCTGCTTTCGATCCGTCTTATCGAGAATCTCGCGCACGCCTTTTCCGATTGCTGCCGCCATGGTTCCGGCCGTAACGATGGCTTTGCCCGCTACCGTTCCCGGCCCCTTCTCTCGATCCTGAAACTTGATTTCCACTTCGAATGTCTTAGCCACCGATATCCTCCGGTTTCCTTTTAACAAAAGGCGATTCGCTAGGTTCCAGAGTACTTTGCTCCCGTGTCACTTCGCAATACACTCTTAAGTTTTTTTCTGCTTCCCGTATTGCTACGAATTCACTAGCTATGTGGCAAGAAAAAGTTCGCCTTTCACTGTATCGACCGCCGGTGGGCGCGTCGGCAAAACGCCGCAAACAATGATACGACAAGACCGCCAATGATAAACCGAAAGAGGATTTGCATCGGTCGATTACTCGGCAAAGCCTGTTTTGTATCGATTAGAAATTTGGGTCTAATCGCGCCAATTGGCATGCCGGTACCAACCAATCGATAAGCTTGCGCTTAGTGAACCTTGGCTGGCAGATACTTCTTGTCAATCTTCGCTATGATCACGTAGTTCGGATCCACCATCTCGGTTACGTGAATCTTCGCCACCTTTGATAGCAATTCATATGCGTCCAATTCCGAGAGTCCGTAGTCGGCATGAATCCAGCCAATCAATTGCGTGAACGCGATTCGCAGCGAATCGTCCAGCGGGCGGTAAATTCCAGCGGCCATGATTTCCTCGCCGTTTTCGAAACGCGGCCAATCGATTTTCTTGCCTTTGATCACCGATACACGCATCCGCACCCGTAGCGGAACCTCCACCGCTGTGCCGGCCACTTCGCCGTCGCCCATCGCCGCGTGCCCGTCACCCATATAGAGCAACGCGCCGCGAACGTTCACGGGCAGGTAAAGCGTATTACCTACACTCGCTTCCGGCGCGTCCATGTTGCCGCCAAACTCGGCCGGCACCACCGAACTGCGCGCCTCGCCACCCGCCGGCGCCACTCCAATGCAGCCGAGAAACGGATGCAACGGGAACTTCACGGAAAAATTTGAGTCAAGGGCGTGAAACGTGGTGGTGCCCGCCGCGTTGTCGATGGGATAGAACCAGATCCGCTCCGGCAGAGGAGGATGGACCATCGGCGTGTAGAACGTCTCGTTCAATGCGCCAAATCCGGGAGCGAATGCGCCAACGCCTTGCGAGGAGTCCACGTCCATCTTGAGAAACTCGATCGCCAGTGTGTCGCCGGGCTCGGCCGTCTCCACGTAGAAAGGGCCGCTCAGAGGGTTGTCGCCTTTTACGAGGGCGAGCGTGTCGCCCGGCTTTTGAATCGCATTGCCGAATGCGTCCACTGTGTTTGTTTCAAGAATATCTCCGGGCGTGAGCCGCGCGACCGGTGCTGACGTGCTGTTGTATGTGTACTTCACGTCGTCCATCGTCGTGTGGTACTTCACCACATTTTGAGCGCGAGCAAGCGGTGCGCAAAATAGCAGTGCGAAGGCCGCTGCGGTTCGAGAAATCATCAATGACTCCTTTGGAATCAAGAACTTCCGATCAAAATCCCGACAGCGAATACAAGACCGCCCCCCACCAGAACCTGCATCGAAGAAGCAACGAGAGGAGTGTCCATGTAGCGATGCCGGACATAACTGATAATCGCCAACTCGATCGCCACCACGACCATCGCCGCAACGAGCGCCGCGTGAAAATTCTGAATCAGAAACGGCAGCGTATGCCCGATTCCGCCGGCCGCGGTCATCAGGCCTGTCACAAGCCCACGGATCACCGGTCGCCCTCGCCCCGTGAGCGAGCCGTCATCTGAAAGCGCCTCGGCAAACGCCATCGAAATCCCGGCGCCGAGTGATGCCGCCAGCCCGACGCGAAATGCGTCCCAACTGCTGTGCGTCGCGAGCGCTGCGGCAAAAATCGGCGCTAGCGTCGAAACCGAGCCATCCATCAGGCCCGCAAGCCCCGGTTGAACAATCTGCAGCATGAACATTCGCCGGCTCGCTTTTTCTTCCTCGCCGCGCGCCCCTGTGGTCACCTGCTGCTCGTCGAGCGATTCCGCCTTGGCATAATGCTGCCGCTCGATCTCCGCCAGGTCGCCCAGAAGCTTGCGAATCGAAGCATCCGTCACGTGACTGATAGCGCGCTCATAGAAGCGCCGCGTTTCAAGTTCCATCACCTCGGCTTGCTTGCGGACATTCTGGATTCCCAGGGGGCGCACGAGCCATTCGGGACGCCGCTCGATGAAGCCTTTCACGTCTTGCCGGCGAATCAATGGGATGTGCTCGCCGAATTTCTGGCGATAGAGATCGAACAGGGCATGACGGTGCTCCGATTCCTCCGCCTGCATCTCCTCGAACATCTTGGCGGTGGCTGGATACGTCTCGCGAAGCCCGTCGGCGAAATCGCCGTAAACGCGCCCGTCTTCCTCCTCGAGAAAAATCGCCAGTGCCAGAATTTCTCGCTCGGAAAGCTGCTTAAAACTTTTCTTCGCCATCGCTGCCCCCGGGACATTAAATCATGGAAGCGCGCGGCGTTCAGCGACTTCCGATGCCACCTCTCGCTTCGGAAATGAGTCTTACTAATCGTGCGGCGCATCCATTGAGTAGCTGAATAGCCGCTTGCCCGCCCGACCGGCTGCACGTCCGACGGAGGACATCCACGATGCCAGAGACACTTGGATTCATAGGATTGGGAAACATGGGAGCGGCGATTGCCGCGAATCTGCTCAAGGCCGGCTATGGCCTGCGAGTCTACAACCGAACGGCCGCAAAAGCTGCTCCGCTCGTCGACAAAGGCGCCACGCTCGCGTCGAAACCAGCGGAAGTCGCGCAGTCCGGCGGAATCGTCCTGACAATGGTGGCAGACGACCGCGCACTAGAGGATTTGTGCCTTACCAGCGGCTCGTTCGTTGAGCGCCTGGGCTCGGGCGGAATTCACATTTCCATGAGCACGATAGCGCCAGCTACAGCCGAGCGCCTCGCTGAGCATCATGCAAAATTTGGAGTTACCTACCTCGCCTCGCCCGTCTTCGGTCGCCCGGAGGCGGCTGCGGCAGCCAAGCTCTGGATATGCGTCTCCGGAGCAGCCGTCGCGAAGGAAAAGGCGAAGCCAATTCACGCGGCAATCGGCCAGGGCGTTTTTGATTTCGGCGAAGGTGTGGCGAGCGCAAACGTCGTGAAGCTCTGCGGGAATTTTTTAATTGCATCAGCCATTGAATCGCTCGCCGAATCGCTCACATTGGCGGAGAAAAACGGCGTCGATAAAAAAGCGGTAGCTGATATGCTCGGAAAAACCATCCTCGCTTGTCCCGTGTATCAGGGTTACTCAAAACAAATCGCTGAAGAGCGCTTCGAGCCCGCAGGCTTCCGGTTGGCCCTCGGACTGAAAGACATCACGCTTGCCCTGCAGGCCGCCACCGCGAAATCGATGCCCATGCCTGTGGGAAGCCTGTTGCGCGACCGCTGGCTTGCTTCGGTTGCCAAAGGCCGCGAGAATCTCGATTGGACTGCTATTGCGCTGAGTGTCGCCGAAGATGCGGGATTGAAAAACGAAGGAACCAAGAATGAAAGCGTGCGTACTGCGGGCCGCAGCGCGGATTGAAACGAATCCTCTGGAATTTGCCGACGTGCCTATTCCGCAGCCCGGGCAGGGCGAAGTATTGGTCCGCGTAAATTTTTGCGGTGTCTGCCGCACCGATTTGCACGTTGTCGAAGGCGAATTGCCGCCGCGAAAATCTCCTGTGATTCCCGGGCACCAGGTCATTGGCACAGTGGAGAAATGCGGCGAGGGCGCCCGGCGCTTTCGTATTGGCGCGCGTGTGGGAATTGCGTGGCTCCATAGCACGGATCAGACCTGCGAATATTGCCGCGCCGGACTGGAAAATCTCTGCGACCATCCCGAGTTCACCGGTTACACAGTCGATGGCGGATATGCGGAGTACGCCGTCGCACGGGAAGATTTTGTTTACGAGATTCCGGAAAACTTTGGCGATGAACAGGCCGCTCCTCTCCTATGTGCCGGAATCATCGGCTTCCGCTGCCTGCGAATTTCAGGAATCAAAAAAGGCGGGCGCCTCGCGTTGTACGGCTTTGGCGCGGCCGGGCACGTGGCCATTCAAGTGGCGCGGCATTGGGGCGCGGAAGTCTACGCAGCCACGCGCGGCAAAAAGCATCAGGAGTTGGCTCGCAAACTGGGCGCAGTGTGGGTGGGCGAAGCCGCCGACGCGCCCCCGGACAAGATTGATGCGGCCATCATGTTTGCGCCCGCCGGCGAATTGGTACCCCCGGCGCTGAAGGCTCTGAAGAAAGCTGGAGTGTTGGTCCTCGGCGGAATTCACATGAGCCCGATTCCAGAATTTGACTACGATCTGCTATATGAGGAGCGTGTAATACGCAGTGTCGCAAACAACACCCGCAACGATGGCAAGGATTTCCTCCGAGTCGCGGCCGAAATTCCGATCCGCAGCGAGGTCACTCTCTTTCCGCTGCGCGATGCCAATCGCGCCCTGAATGACCTGAAAGCGGATCGCATCAACGGCGCCGCAGTATTGGACTGCAGGCAGTGACGTCACCTCCTTTCGGTGGCACAGGCACTCCTGCTTGTCCTAAGGTACGAAGGGCCTCTTCGGGGCACCATTTGAAGACGACAAGAACCGCAAGGACATCGCAATGAAGGTGGTCTCGCTCAACGTCGCCGTCCCGCACACCGTCGTCTGGAAGGGCCACGAAGTCCGCACCGGAATCTTCAAAAAACCGGTTGAAGAACCGGTGATGATGCGGAGGCTAAACCTTGACGGCGATCGTCAGGCGGACCTGACTGTGCACGGCGGCCCCGCCAAAGCGGTGTATGCCT
>DATNKB010000183.1:0-31241 GCA_035603595.1 Candidatus Dormiibacterota bacterium | reverse complement strand
AAGCCTCGCTCGACTTTTTGATCTCTGCGCCAGGCCCCACGATCGATTTTGCCGCATCGGGCTCCGCGAAGCTCTTCATCCTGATGTGGAATCAGGTGATTCTCTATCCGAAAGGGTGGCCCGCTGCCCAATTAACCTTTCAACCCTCGCTCACAGTGCCAGCAGGATGGAAATTCAATACCTCACTTCCCATCGCCAGCCAGTCCGCAGACACAATCACCTTCTCGCCCGTACCGCTCGATCTACTCGTTGATTCCCCTGTCCAAGCGGGCGAATTTTCACGCGTCTACACGTTGAATCCTGGCGGAAAACCCTCGCACGAGGTCGATGTGGTATCTGATGATCCCTGGGCGCTCGATATTCCGCCGGCCCTCGTCGACAATTACAGGCGGCTCGTTGCCGAGGCTGACGCGCTCTACCAGTCGCACCATTATCGCGACTATCACTTTCTTCTCACGCTGAGTGACAATGTTCTGCCCCTCGGCCAGGAGCATCACGAAAGCAGCGACGACCGCGTTGCAGAACGCACGCTCGTCGACCCGAGCTCTCGTCTGCTCGAATCGGGATTGTTTCCCCACGAATTTTCACATTCCTGGAATGGACAATACCGGCGCCCTGGCGGCTTAGCCACGCCAGACTTCCAGGCGCCGATGAAAGGCGAATTGTTGTGGGTCTACGAGGGGCTTACGGAGTATCTGGGAACGGTTCTATCGGCGCGCAGCGGCCTTACGACCCCACAGCAGACTCGCGACTACATTGCTCTGACCGCGTCAACGATGGCGCATCGCGCAGGGCGTCGTTGGCGCTCGCTTCAGAACACTGCAAACGCTGCCCAGATTCTGTATTTTTCGCCGCCAGAATGGGCTTCTTACCGGCGGAGCGTCGATTTTTATCCGGAAAGCGTCTTGATCTGGCTCGACGTCGACACCACGATTCGCAAGCTCACAAACAATCGCAGGTCGATGGATGACTTCTGTCGAGTATTTTACGGACTTCCCGACGGGCAGCCGACGATCAAGACATACGAGTTTGACGACATAGTCGCCACGCTGAACCAGATCGCCCCGCACGACTGGCACTCTTTCCTGCGCGAGCGCCTCGATTCCACCGCGGACACTGTGCCGTTGGGAGGAATCACCGGGGGAGGCTGGAAGCTCGTCTACAGCGATGACGCCAATGAATTTCTCTCCGCGGGTGACGCGGTTTCGGGCGGCGGCGACTACACTGCCTCCATCGGGCTCAAAGTGAAAGGCGACGGCACAGTGGTCGATTCGATTCCCGGAATGCCTGCATTTGAAAGCGGTGTAAGCCCTTATCTGCGGATCATCGCCGTTAACGGACGAGCATTTTCCGTTGATGAGCTGAATCGAGCGATCGCTGGCTCAAGATCTTCGGCCGGCACCATCGTTATCATCGCCACAAATACCGGGGCCATCGAAACACATGAGATCCATTACCAAGGCGGGAATCGTTATCCGCATCTCGAACGAATCGACGGGACGGCTGACTATCTGAGTGATATTTTGAAGCCGTTGACACCCGCGAAATCGTACTAACGAAACAACCTGTTATGAGCTGATTGGGGTCTCTTGATTTAGGATTGCGACCCAACGTCTGCCGCGACGGATCCAAGTGGTGCTCTCGACGACTGGGCCAGAAGGAAATGCCGCACCGTTCTGTTGGCCGAGGCGTAGTGCTTCGTAATACAGGATCACGGTTGTTGCATTCGGCATGAAACCGCGCATGTCGCGAATCTCGTATCGAGAGATCGTGCGCGCGTTCATGGTTACAAGATACTCTGGCTGGAGGACGATTCCGCTTTGGAAAATCATTACAGCGTCGGCGGGTACAAGCTTTTTGAATTCAGCTGCGTTTCTCTGCTGAGCAACCTCCCACACGCGCTTCTCGAGCCGAATGACAGTCTCGATGGTATCGGATTTCGATCTGGGGCTCTGGGCAAGCTTTCTCTTGGGAACCTTGGGACTCTTCATTTGATTCTCCGGCCAATCGTTCAGGGGATCGGCTTTCTTCGCAATTTTGATCTCGGCGATTCTATGCTCAGTTGCCGTGGCTTCCGTAGGTTTTGTTGCGTGGGTGCCGCGAAACCGAGCATCGAGCTCCCTACCGGCAGAGGACTCACCGGATATCACCGCAGTTCTTCCGTAGAAATCGAATCACTTGGAGGCCGAAGCTTTGTCAGCCACAACTGAACTCGAATCCGTTCGCTCCAGATTCCCCATATTCAGAAACAAAATCTACCTGAACTCCTGTTCGCAAGGTGCGTTGAGCGACGCTGTCGAGGCTTCTCTTCACGAGCACATTCGAACCTGGCACGAAGAGGGCTCGCCTTGGGACAAATGGATGGACCACTACGAAGCTGCCCGGGCAGCCTTCGCGCGGTTTATAAACGCAAAACCCGAGGAAGTAGCGATTCTATCGTGCGCATCCGCGGGCATCAGCGCAATTGCGAGCGCCCTCGACTTCCATGGCGCACGCAAGAAAGTTGTCATGGGCGAGTTTGAGTTCCCCACGATGGGACAAATATGGCTCGCGCAGCAATCTCGCGGCGCTGAAATCCGCTTCATCCACGCGCAGGATGGACGAATTCCGGCAAGTTCATATGGAAACGAAATCGATGAACAGACGCTGATCGTCCCCGTGACAGGCGTCTGTTTCATGAATGGCGCTCGTTCCGAAGTACCTGCGGTTGCCAAACTCGCTCGCGAGCGTGGCGCTCTCGTGATGCTGGACGATTATCAGGATTGCGGAACGCGCCCGGTGGATGTAAAAGCGCTCGATCTCGATTTCTATGTCAGTGGCGCACTCAAGTACCTGCTGGGCCCATCCGGAATCGCGTTTATGTATGTGCGGCCGGAATTGATTCAGAAGCTCACGCCGACCATTACGGGCTGGTTCGGACAGCAAAATCCGTTTGCATTTGATGTGAAGCATTTCGATCCAGCCTGTTCCGCCCGGAGATTCGAGTCGGGATCGCCGCCTTTGCCGCATGTCTTCGCTGTGCCAGCCGCACTCGAACTTCTTGGCGGTGTCGGATTCGACCGGATTGCGTCCCATGTAGCCGGTCTTGCCCAGATGTTACTAATGGGAGTGAATGATCTTGGGATTAAATCAAAAACCCCTGCGGATAGCCGAGGACCGCTTGTGGTATTGCAAATGAAAGATTCCGACGCAGCTGTGCGGAAGATGGCATCTCATAATATCGTCTGCTCGAATCGAATGGACGGCCTCCGCATATCGTTTCATCTTTACAACACCGCCGACGATGTTCGGGGCGTGCTTGGAGTACTCAGGGACAACCTCGACCTCGCCGTGAGGCAATGAGCTGCAACTGATTGTCCCGGAAATCCGGACCCGAATGGAGGAAACTGCTGTCGCCGGGCGCTTCCTCACAATCAGGCTAAGTGGCTTCTTGGCACTCTGCGAGAACGAGGAAGAATTTGCAACGATCTTGCAGCGAGGACGCATAGTACACAGGAAGGGCGAAACCCAAGCAGTTCCAACACGGGGGTCAGATGGTGGGCCTGGGGAGAGTCGAACTCCCGACCAACGGTTTAGGAAACCGCTGCTCTATCCATCTGAGCTACAGGCCCTATTGGACTTAGATGAAGGCGGTGACTATGAAAGTGACCATCTTACAGATCAACCAGGAATTTCTCGCTCAATTTCTTCATCTGCTCTCTTGATGCATTGTCTGAAGGCAGCACATAGATTTGCAGCGTTGTCGAAACGGATGCATGGCGCAAAACGCCTTGGATCAACTTAGGCTCACTTCCAAGTTCAAACAGCAGGGTACCAACAGAACGGCGAAATGCGTGCCAGCCTTTCCAGGGTATACCAGCTGCCTTGAACCTAGGAATGATCACACGCCTCGCTAGGTTGTGCAAATTGATCGGCGCGCCCTTCCGTTCGCCTCCGAAGATGTAAGCGCTGGAAGGCGCAGACGTGCGAAATTTATCCAGAGCGTCTTTGAGTATGGGCACTACTGGAACGGGGGCCTCAGATTCCACCGTCTTCGTACCGGCCACAACAGTGCGCCACACGGCACGCTTTACGTACAAATACTGGCCGTCATAGTCAGACCAGCGTAAGCCGCGAATTTCAGACGCGCGTAAACCCGTAAGTGCGGCAACAGCTATGACCATGCGCGCAACAGGTGGAAGGTTCGCCGCTACGTGATCATCTTCAAGCGGCTCGCCGTCCTCAGTGAAATCAGCGCCAGACCAGTCGCCATCGCGCACAAACATCCGCATCAGTTCGCTGCTTGAGTAGGTCGCACCTTTGAAGCGTGTGGGCCGTCCTTCGACACTTACAGGCTGCATCGGGTTTGCGCCATCAAGAATGCCCTGCTGCGCTGCGAAGGTAAAAACGCCACTGAGAAATGACTTGATGTGCAGCAGTGTTCGATGGCTGACGCCGGCAACTGACGCAATTTCTGCCAGCATTCTTTGACCGTGCACCGCCCGAAAATCGCGCAGCCTCAGATCACCGAGACGCTTCTTAACGTGGAATTTGAAAATGTCTTTGTAGCCTTTGATTGTTGAAGCCCGCAAGCGCGCTTGCGCCTTTGGGAAGTAGACGGACTCAATGAAATCCGCAACAGTCTGGCTGCTCTCAGGCGTTGTTTCTTTGCTGTTGATGGCTGCCAGGTGCTTGTCTGCAACCAAGCGAATGGATGCCTTTGAAGGGTAATCAGTAATCGCGCCGATCTTCGCTGTGACTCTGATGCGCTTGTGGGCGCCGGCCTCAACGACTTCATCGTAATATTTCAGCAGCCAAGATCCGTGGCGTTTGTAGAGGTGGCCTCGTTGCATTTTCCGATCACAAATATATCACAAGGCTCAAGCCTTGGGCGGTTATCGCACATGAGGAGCGCTGCAAACGCTGACAATATAGGCTTTACGGCATCATTGCGACATCATAATGGCTGCACAATGATGTTGACAAGGCATCTAGAGGTATGCGAGAGTATGAAGCGTGAGGGGAAGAAATGGCACGAGTAAAGCGTGAGGATGTCGTTAGAACGCCGGTGGCGCTGACGAAGGAGCAGCACACGGCGCTGGCTAAGATGTCGAAGGACGAATACACACCGATGGCGGCACTGATCAGGCAGGCGGTTGATAGATTTTTGCATTGGAAAGCCACAGGGAAAGAATTTGATTTCTAAGTAGAGCACCTGAACGAAAAGAACGAAGGAAAGGAAACGAACATGGAAACGCTTCAGTCAGCAGCACAGGCGTACATCGCTAACCTAGCGGCGCCACGGTGCAACGGGCTGCTGTCAGCCAATTCCCAGCGCCTCTACAAAAGCTATGCTCAAGCCGCGTCTGCGTTCTTCGGTGCCACTCCCCTTGCTGATGTCCGCCTCAAGAAAGTCCGCCCTTATGTAGATTCCATCCGTCACCTTTCGCCAATCTCAATTTCACTCCACATCCAAGTCTTACAAGCAATCGTCTCTTTTGAAACTGACGATGATGGCGTAGCTCTGTTTCCACAGCAGTTTCTGACGAAGGCAGCCAGGAAAACTCTCGCATTGCCGAAGATTAAGAAAGAGGAACAGAAGCGCCCAGTAGCCACGCAAGAGCAGGTAGAGGCCGCGCTTCCGTCTTTCCCCCTTGTGGCGTTCCTCTCCGCCAGCGGCTTGCGCGCATCAGAAGCGTTGGCACTGAAAATCGAAGACGCGGATGGAGATTCCTACGAGCCTTCAACTGGCATCATTCATATCCGCAAGACGTTGAAGCGGCCAAGCGCCAGGCGCGATGTTGTCCTGCCCGCTTCTTTTGCAGAGTGGTTCAATTCATACGCGCCTTCTTCCGGCGCCTTGTTCCCACTCAGCTATCAGCAGATCCATTCCAAACTCGGCGCCTCCAGTTTGCCCACGCCACATGCTTATAGAAGGTTCAGGGCGTCGTGGATGCGAAAGCAACGGGTGCAGGAAGATGTTTTGCGCGCGCAGCTGGGACACGCGGCTGCATCGGTGACTGACACATATTCAAACGCCGGGCGTGATTTGGAATTTGTACGCAGTGAGGTTGAACGTTGTGGAGTGGGCTTTAAGTTTGCTGCATAGGTTATGAAGTAAAAGCCACCTTGAGTTAGTCGTATGCCAGGTAGTGGCGGCAGTAAGAACATACCGTGGAACGCAGCCCGTAAACCCGTGGCAGCCGTTGGTGGGACGACCTTGGCGCAACTAAACGGCCAGATCTAGAAGCAAACGTGTTCGGAAGCATCGGACAGCTGGTGTAAGTTCCAAACACGTCAAAATCCAAACAACCGCGCCGTTGTGTGCGGTGAAGGGACTTTGACGTGTCTTCTCCTGAAATCACACCCGAAGTAACTCCACCAAGCAAATCTGCACGTCTGCGCCTTATCAAAGAGGTTGCTGAAAATCGTAGGCGCGGTTTTGTCTGTCTGGATGAAATTGACAGTGACGGTCAGGACGAAATTTTAGAAGTGGTGTGCGGTAGAAATAGGGAAGGCTTGCAGGATTCACGCTAGGAAGTAAATGGACAACAAAGGAGACAAACACATGGATAACGAAAAACTAAGTGGAGTGATCGTGCACTACAACGTGGAAAAGGGCTTTGGGCACCTTTGGTGTGAAGCCACAGAAAAACGGTACTGGTATCACATCAGCGAGTTTCAAGAATACAGGAAAACACGCGCCCTGCCTGAGATTGGTGCAGCAGTGAAGTTTGCACACGATCCGCTGAAAAGCGGAAAGCATGACACAGCGGTTCAAGTCGAGAAGGCATAAACCCAAGAATAAACGGAGAAGCGAACATGGAAAGCAAAGTACCGGAAGTTGTGTTGCGGCTGATTGAACAAGGCCGTGAAGTTGTGCCGTGCTATTCAGACAAACTACCGCATCCAGATGGCGATGTGGAACGCAGAAAAAGTCCCTGCATCAGTAATCCGTTTGAAAACACAGCATCAACTATCAAGAAAGCTGAAATTTACGCAGAGGTCTATCCAAATTGCAACTGGGCGGCTGCCGCACGCAAAGATACGTTTCTAATTGTGGACGACGACGCCTGCATCATGCAGCCGTGGATTGCACTGCAAGACGGTTTCGACACCTTCACCGTCGAAACATCTCCTGGGCACCGGCAGTATCACTTCCAGCAAACGCCGGCATCACAGCGGCTGGGGCGCATTGAGCAACATGAGACGGAAGACAAGGCTTTCAGCATCAGATTCCACAATCAAATTGGCCTTATGCACGGCGTTCACCCGCAAGGACATTTATACAGAGTCGTAAGCGCGGCTGAAGCCGTCCGTTTTCCAGAGTCGCTGTACGTACACCTCAAGAATTTCATCACCAAGGAAAAAACCGCGCCTTCGGTTTCAACTGCCTATGACTACGGCAATCCCAACGCACAAGAACCAGCAACTCTAGATGAGGCTGAAGCCATGCTGAAGCACTATGGCTGGCCGGTTCTAGGAAGAACGGACGACAAAATCTACACCGTGAGCTACAGCAGGCAGCGTAAAGCCGATGATCAGCTAGACAGGACGGCTATCACAATCCAGGGATCTGGTTTCAATTTTACAACTTTTGGCGCCGATGACGATTGGTCAGGTTTCAGAAAATATTTGCAAGATCACAGGGGTGACAAGGACAAATTCAGCCGCAGGTTGTGGAAAGCATCTATGCAGGCCTCTGAAGTTAAAACCGAAAACGGGGGCGGTGGAACTTTCCCGCTCGATGGCAATTCAACGTCAAACACACTGCCCAAACCGGCAGTAAAAGAGTGGGCGCACGATCCAGTTCCTGGAAAGAAAGCTGATTTCATTTTCGGCCCGATAGAGCTAACCAGCGACGACTTCAGCAGAAAAGCAGGCGGCCTGTTTCCGCGTAGTGCTGTAAGCCTGATCGGCGGCCCTTCCGGCGTTGGCAAAACTTCGCTCATCTGGCCGGCGCTCGATAAGCAATCGAGGGGCGAAAGCTGGCTGGAACATCCAACCTTTGGCCATCCTTACTTAGTCCTGATCTTGGATCGCGGCGGTTTTGATTTAGAAGAAACAATTGATCGTCTGCAAATAAGGGGCAGAGAGAACATCGTGGGTTTGGAGTACTGCGTCGATGATTTAGCCATTCATGCTGTGAAGAAGGCAATCGAGAAGCGGATAGGCAAGGCGCGCGAAACAGGTGGGCCAATGCTCGCTGTTGTCTTCATCGAAGGCATCGACATCATGGTCAGTGACCAAAACAAGATGACTCCGGTAGCGTCGTTCATCCGCGCACTTTCAAGAATAGCTGAGTATTACCACCTGGCGATTATTGGAAGCATGGGAGCACGAAAGCTGATGAAGAAAGAAGATTTTGCATCGGATCGTGACGCCCTGTTTGGCTCTAGCGTTTTTGCGCGCATGACATCCACTGTCATCAGGATGACCAAGAAAGTGGATGACGAGACAGGAGCAGAGGTGCTGAGGGTGATCATCATGCCGCGTCACAGCGCCATTGAAACATATGACATGCAATTTTCGCCTGAAGGGTTGTTGGTCGTGAAGGAATATGTGGAAGGCGTAGACGCGCCTGTTGGCGATTCTTCTGTGGTGGCCTTCGCCAAAAAACGCCACAAAGCAGCGGCAGCTGGCGACCCTGAGTCGCGGTACTGGACGCGGCAAGAAGCGGAAAAGGCAACGGGCCTCAGCAGGTCAGCGGTAAATAACCAAATAGCGGCAGCGAAGGGCCAGATCAGGCTCAAACCTGGCCCTCCCAAGAAACACCCCAGGTACACCTATTGGACAGCCGCTGAAACGGCGGCAGAGGGCGAAACGGGCGACGGTGCGGCCACCGGCCACTTAGAAAAAGGGGAGATTATGCGAGAGATTCCTAAAAATAATCTCCCGGCTTTCTAGCGGCCACCGGCCACCTAAAATTGGTGGCCGCAAGCCTGTAAGTTATTGATTCTACAAGCGCAGGCGCGGCTTCCTACGGTATATGCGCAAAGAGATTATTAAGTGGCCGCCAGACGCGTTTTCGGTTCTAGCGGCCACCGGATCGGCCACTTCGCGGTGCTACCAGAAACGCAAATTTTACGCAGTTGGAGGGTGACATGGACACTCAGACAGAAGGCCGCCCAGTCGAAGGGCTGAAGGTGTGGGCCGATGCCGCTGTTGCTTGGACACACGATCAGGACGATCCAGGCTATGAGGAATGCGGCCAAAAGCTTTGGAGGATTGCGCTGGGTTATGCCCGGAAGTTTTCAGGAAGCAAGCAGGAGACTGTTCACGGTCAAACCAAGGAAGACTTGGCCGTGGTTGGCGCCCTACACATCCTGATGCAATCCAAGAAGGGCAGGCTCGATAAAGTGCCGGCAGCCGCGCGGTGGGGCTTCATTTGTCAGATGCTCTGGAATCGGATGATTGACGAAGCGCGCAAATTCTCCAACCGGTTTGAGTTGCAGAGTCCAACACTCAAAGACGGTGACGGGGTCATGGATTCGGATGAGGCTCTTGATCTGGTTGCTAACCGGTTCACACCGCGCCCAGTCACTAGCCGCGAATTGCGGATGCTCGAAAGGATGCTGGACAACGCGCTTGCGACCTTACCTGACGCCATGCTCATCAAGCTGCGTTTTGGCCTGTGCCGCAATGATGAGCTTGGCGAAGATGAACCGCAGTTTTTGGAAGCGATGAACTTCGATGACCTTGTGAGCGTTGGCTATGGGCCTGATCGCTTCGCTGTCAAACGCCGGCTGGATACTGCGCTGGAAAGGCTGAGAGCCGCGCTGCTGGTGGAATTGGAGCGCAACAGCATAGTCAACTTCATGACGTAAATAATCGCACATCAGCCCTGTGCTCACACGTTATAAGTAATGCAGGGGTTTTGAATCTAGGCAAACCGGTGTTGCGCGCGCAACATGCAGCCCATAATCAACTATTTATTGATTATGATGGCGTAAACCCTTTCGTTTCAACAAAAGTAGGCTCAAAACACCTGAAAAACGTGTCGCTTAACCCCCTGTTTTTGCCAATTAAACAGGGAAAAGTGGCAATTGTGACAAGCATGTCCTCAAAGCGCCACGAAGCGCCGGCGCTGCTCGGATCAAAAGTCATAACGCCAATGGAATCAGGAGCGCGACTGCTGCTGTCGCTGTTGTAGGCCAGTCAAGAATGCTTTCGATTAGCTCCGATGCCCGGCCAGAGGCCCAATCGCTCCGTTTTGACGCTGAGCCTTGGCAGCCGCAAAACAAAAGACAAAAGGATGACGGAAATGCAAGTTGACACAAACGATCACACATCAAGCTGCCTGGAGGATCACCTGGGCCGCCGTTTTGACGATTGCGTTGGCTGCTCCCACAGCTATGTCTCCAAGAGGCAGCAGGTTTACGCATGGTTGCAGGGCAACCGTAGCGCAGAGGAATTGAGCATAGTGCATCAAATTCTCACAAACCTCGCCTCCGGTTTGCAGGTTCAGTAAAGGAGAGTTTTGGAATGCAATACTTGTTTGACGTTACGGTGCCAGCCTCCATGGCTGACATTGACCTAGACGATAAAGCCGTGCCGCTGAATTTGAAACAGGAATTTGTAAAACCTGTGAGTGAAAAGAAGCAGGAACCTGAGCGCGATAACTTCGCTTTATAGACGCGTCTGCGGTTTAAGGGCCGTTTGAAAAGGGGAAGCAATGCTTTCTGATTTCCAAATCACTCACCTAATCAACTACGCTCCACACCTCGTCCTTGACTGCATCAGCTGGGTGCGCCGCACTGACGACATGACTGGGTTGGAAGCTGTAAAGCTAGTTGTAGACGCGCGAATCGCAGAAATTTCAAAAGAGAAGCCACAGCAGCCCATCACGGTTGCGGACTGGTGAAGAAATGGAAAACGACGCGCTGCAAGTGCTGTTGAAGATGCGTAAGGAAGATGATTTAAAACGCAAAATGACTGCTGATTACGACACAGATAAAGCATCAGAAATTCGCGAAGCAACAGCGGTGCGAGTAGAAATACAAATTCAAAACTAGGGGAGAAATAAAAATATGGCACTCAAAGCTGTCGGTGGCGGGCGTTGGCAATCAACATTCACTGGAATCGGGCCTGGTGGGGCAGTGTACACCAGCGAGCGTGAAGCCGCAAAGATTGACAATATCGAATCACGCAAAGGCGCGGCGGCTGAAAAAGGGCACGCAATCCTTGCCGGGATTCTCACGGCTGACATGCCGTCAGTTATTTTGGCCATGAACAGCATCGCTGACGAGGCCACAAACAGAACACTGGGAGATGACACGGCCAGAAACTGGTTCAGAAATCATCCCGAATTTGTCAGCCACGCAAGCGTTGAAGGTTCAGTTAATGGGGCAAAACTAGCGGGCTGGTTGGTTGCGAATCATAAGCGTCGTCCCTATACCGCATCTGATTTGAATCAGGCATATGAAGCCCTTAGCGAAGCCGGCGAGTTGTACCTTGACGAATCTAAGGCAGCGCCCAAAACGGCTGATCCAGCTGATGCTTACGTGTCGCCACTTGACGTAATGGCAGAACACAACGCGTATCGCAGTTTCAGATAAAACCGAAGGCGCGAGCTTCCACCACCCGCGCCTACGATCTTCCCCAGTTTTGAAAAACAGTTTGAATTTCGTTAAGGAGATTTACAGATGGACGCAGATTATTCAGCAGCAGCGCCCGACGTTTCGAGCGCAGATTCATCTTTCAGCAGTGATGCACTTTCCGCCTTGACGGGTGGATCTTCTCAACCCAGCGCACCGTCCATACCGGCGCCCGCCGTCGCATCTGCGCCTTCAGCTGCACCGGATCTTTCTGGTGTAACCGGGCCTGTAGATAACGGCCCAACTTACGGCGCTGCCGGCGCGTCTCCGATTTCAGCGCCAGCACCAGCACCGTCACCTAAAAATATTTGGGTAGGCGCGTTGAGGGGTGCCCTTGAAGGTCTGGCCAACGCGAACGCGGGTGGTGGAAGGCCGTCATTCGGGGCGGGTCTGAGCAACGGGGCAGCCGGCGTGTTCAAAGCGCAGCAGGCCCGTCAGGACAACGCACGTGCTGATCAGCAAATACAGTTTGAGAGTGTTCGTGCGGCTGATTCACATGTCGCGGCCCTCAATGCAGCAAGAGCAGCGGACAACGCAGACGCGGTGTCCAAAGAAGCGCAAGCGGAGTGGGATCAGTCCATGCAGGACTACCTTGCGCGGACAGGCGTCAAGCCCGCGCTTTCGATTTCAGCTGACAATGAATCCTCGATGCATGCACAGGCCATTGGAGGCTTGAAAACTTTGGCAGCTGCAAATGGCGGCACCGTTCCCGCTGTGCAAACCACTAACAATCCTCAAGGCGCCGGTGCTGATCAAGACAATCATTCCATCAGCGTCTACGCAGCAACACCTCAAACGATGGCGCGATTGCAGGCAGATCCCACGACTACCAGCGTACCGAAACTTGTCAATGACGTGCGCCGCGCTCAAGGATTGCAACCTTACAATGATTCTGACTGGAAAGGCCTGGGAGTCTCGGCAAGAAATACTGGCATTGCTGGGGGCAGCGCAGGGCTGTCTGAAAATCAGGCCGCCCAGAAGAATGCAGTAGATGATGCATTGCAGTTTGTTAATGTGCCCATTAAAGGCCTGCAACCCGGCAACACGGCTGAAGAATTCACAGGGAAAAATCAGGCACTGTTAGCACAGGCACAACAGCAGCTGGCCACGTACAAAAACAGCATCAATGTTGATCCGCAATTTGCGTCACTTCTGCAAAAGCGGGTTGACACGTTGCAAGACGCCATACGCATGGGCGCCTCAAATATTTCCAGCGCAAAAGCAGCGGCAAACACCGCGACTGCGCCTTCAGAAGCCCTTGCAGCAGGCTTGAAAGAACAGGCCAAGGAAATTGCATCACAGCCTTTCAAGCAGGCTCAAGCAAAGTTCGAGCAGTCGCTGAAAGACGGTGATCCTGACAGCGCAGGCGCGTTGCTTGCACAAGGCCTGGTTGCTCCATCGCAAATCATTTCCTCGCGTCAACCAGCATTTGCACAGAAGGCGTTTGCAGCGGCAGATGCGTACACGCAGAAAGCCACAGGACAACGCTTCAACGCTCAATCACAGGAAGGCTATTTCAAATCCGCGCAATCACAGGGCAACGTATCGTTCTTTGGTTCAGCGAAGTCTTTGAACGACAAGGGCGGCACGCTCGATCAGTTGCAGCAGCAATTCAACGCACTCGGCAATTCAAAGTTGCCGGCGCTTAATTCTTTGGAGAACTGGAAGGCAGCCGCATCAGGTAGCGGGCCGATTGCAGGCTTCGCTCAGACTGCCATTGGTGTTGCAGACGATTACGCCAAGGTTATGGGCGGTGGGCAGGGCAGCGACACTTCGCGCAAGCAGGTGCTGGATTCATTCTCAGCGGCTAAGTCACCTGATCAAATGGCGGCTTCTATCACAGCAGCTCGCAAAGCTGTTGATTCTCAAATGGTGGGACGTATCGGCACCAACCCAGTCATGCGGAATATGTACGGCGATCAGTTGCTAACGTCTGTGACAGCGCCTGATGGCAGCGTGCACATGTTCAGGGATGCTCAAAGCGCCGCTAATTTCAAAAAGATGGCAGGTATCCAATAATGGGCGGCTCACCAGTAACTCCACAGCCTATAGACTACAACGCGCTCGCAGCTCAGGCGGGCGCCGTTGACTCAACGCCACCGACACAAACAACCGCGTCTACGCCTTCCCAGCAACCCGGCGCGGTTGACTACAACGCATTGGCAGCCCAAAACGGCGCAATCAGTTCAGGGCCAGCGCCAGCAGCACCACCTACACCAACGCTCTGGGACAAGGTAAGCACCATAGCGCACAGCATCTGGGCTGGTGACGGCGGAAACGCGTCGGGCAACAGCGGCGGCACTGGCGTCATGCCTGCAAACATGCCGAAGGAAATGCCAGCTGGCACAACTTTCGGATCTGAAGCAAAAAACGTGGCAGTTGGTGCAGCGAAGTCAGCCGGGCAAACGCTTTCAACGGTTGGTGATATTGCCACGCTTGGTGCAACACATTTAATTCCACGCACACAAGCTGCGGCAGACGCTTCAGACGCCACGCTTACGCCGTCCAATGACGATCAGAAACTTGGCGCTAACGTTGAAACGGTAATGGAGTTCATGGCAGGAGATGAAGCCCTCAAGAGCCTCAGCCTTGCTGATCGTTTCTCCCAGGTAGGTAAGATTGGAAAATTCGTCAGCCAAAATCCGCGATTGGCTGAAGTGCTGGGCGACGCTATCAGAACAGGCAGTGTCGGTGCCGTAAGTGGCGGCGCACACGGCGGCAGTGAAGGTGCTGTTGCAGGTGCAATTGGTGGAGCGGCGTTAGGTGCGGTAGGCGGCGCGATCGCTGATGTTCCAGAGGCGACCGAAAGCACAACCAGCGCGCCTGCGCTTTCCAACAATCCTGTGGAGGCAGAGGTTGCAAAAGGCGTTGTGAAGTCGGGTCTACCTGAAGGTGAGGATCTGGCCAGCGGCGCGCAGCAGAATTTGCAGGATAGCTTCAAGGCTGAAATTCACTCCATAGCAGACGATGCCAACGTGCCGCGCCCGTCAGAGGGTACGGCACCTGACATGATCAGAGAAGTTGCAGACGCGCAATACAACCGCGCCAAGGCTTCCTATGCCGCGCTTGATGACGCCACAGACGGCAAGTTCCAGCCTAACGCCGATGCAATCGCCAACATCAATGATGAGCTGCGCGACAGCTTTGGCATTGATCCAGCACAGGACACGAAACTTCAAGCACAGAAGGTAGCGCTTCTGAAGACGCAGGATGCTTTGTTCGATGAAGCAGCAGAAGCCGGCGTGCCACGTGAAACCGTAGACGCGGCCCGCTCTGATTTCAAATCATCGCAGGCAAAGTACGACATGGCCAACCAGCTTCAGATGTCGGCGCAATCCGATAATCCTGACCTGCTGAATGCAAAGACACTGACCAACCGTCTAACAAAATTCAATGTCAGCGGCGAAGGTGGAAGCGCTTCGAGATTGGAGCAGGCTGTGGGTGAGGATCACGCAGCTAACTTGCTCAGCCACGCAAAAACGGCGCAGGCGCTGTCCAAACTTTCACCAACTGAAGGGCGCGCGCTTGCGAAGTTGATTGAACCTAACACAAAAACGTCTCTTGTCAGTGGAGGCAAAACCGACTGGGCTGCGACGCTTCGTGACTTTGACTCCCTGAGTCCAAAGACACAAAAAGCGCAGTTTTCCAATCCAGAGGCAGTCCGGGATTTCCTGCGAGGCAAGGCAAGAGGGCAGTTGGTAAACGGCGCGTTTACGAGTAAAGCCGCAAAGACAGCCGGCGCTGTTGCTGGCGGCGCGCTTGGCGGCCTGCTTCTTGGAAAACATCTAGTTCAGTAGTAGAAACACAAACGGAGGCAGGACATGTTCTTAGTTCCAGGCAAAAAGTATCCAATCATGCAAGACAACGCGGTTTCTGAAATGCATGAAACCGGCATCTACTCAATCAAGCGCCACGATGCGGTAGGTAAACTTGTCTCAACATCATTCTATGAGCCAAGCGCAAGTGGCCCCATTTCCAAAGGCGTTGTGGTGGAGAAGAAAGAGCAGGCGCCGATCAACTAGCCGCGCCTACGCTTCACCGAAAAATATTGCGCCGTTTGCTGGGGATGTACGGCGTAATGAGAGGGGAGCAGCTGACACATATGAAAACTAGTTACCATGATCGTCTTGAGGCCGCTTACGCTGATGCTGTTGCGCTTGGCTCTCGTCTAGCAGTTCACGGTAGCGCGCTAAAATCTCAAGGTATTGCGCTGAAATCTTTTCGTTCTCGGCTTGAAGCTGATCATTCTGAGACACTAGGTCTATTATCTGATTTAGGTGCCCGCGTTCACGCTCAGCCGCTTCCTGAATAGTCTGAAATGCTTTGGGCTGTTGTGCGGCCCAGTCCTCATCAGGCTCAATGTACGATGAAAGCTGTGCGCGGGCTGTGGTTCGGTACTTGTCAAAATCTAACCCTTCGGCCTTCGCCAGTGTCGCCGCACGGATGTACTCTTGCAGAAGTTTTTCGCACAGTTCCGTGTACAGTTCATGAACTGTCACGTTCGGAAGATTAGCACAACTTTTGTTGCACGCTTCAGCAGTGACACGTAAGCGTCAATTTCCAGCATCGAATCATCTTGCCGACAAAGAGCGCGGCTAGGACAGAGACGCAAAGCCAGCACAGCAGGAAGGCAATCACTTTTTCAGTGCGTACCGTTTGGCTTTGTGCTTGTGGTCTGCAACGCCTTCACCTCTAGCCTGAACTTCAATATCCAACAGGAACGGCAGGTCATAGAACGCGCGGCTTTTTGTTTCCCGCAAGTTGGGCAGTTGTCATACTTCACATACTTCTTTGAACGGGGCGACGCTTCGCCGCGATCTTTAGCGGCCAAGTAAATTGACGCTCCCACGCCACCGGATCGCTTGTAGCAGTCACGGCAGAGAAGCGCGTGGGCTGACATTTCCTTCCCACATTCAGGGCAGGTCACATAGTGCTTGTCAGCAAACTCAGTCATCTGTGCTGTATGTTACCACTTAGGACTATGCGCGGCACCGCGTACCATTTGGCGTCAGGCGTGTAGACTGCAACGCCGCGTCTGCGCGTTGCCTGAAAAACGTAAACGCGGTTGTTTTGGGCGCGCGTGTTGATTGCTTCAGCTTTGATGGCTTGCAAGGCTAAATACTAATCAAACTGGCAATTACCTAAGGCTGACCTTGACGGTCAAAGGCTGTTAAGCGTAGGATTTAGCAGATGGCTTCCCAGCCTACGCTTCACCGAACAGAAGGCGATTACCGTCTCGCATACAAGAAAATTGACGCAATTGTTACCATCACCAAGAAAGCTATGGTATGTTCCGCAGCCGTAGCGATAGCTTATTTTGCATACAAATCTATCGCTGTGTTGGCGGGCAAAACCACTCTTGCATCAATTTGGCTAAAGATCCTAGCTAACGTCACGGTGCATGAGAGCGTCTACATAGTTGTGACGGGTGGTTGCATAATCTGGGCTTTGGGGGAAAGAGCACTTCGGAGACGTACCATTAAGCACCTAGCTCCACGCGTTAAAGAGTTGGAAGAAATAATCCATCGCGGCCGCACATCGAGCGGCCTGACCGCATTAGGCACAACCCGCCCGGAGGACAAAATATGACGCCCGAGATGGCCATCAGCGCGCTCAAGGCTTCATTGGGATTATTCCTCATCTGGGTTTTTGTGTTCTACTTCTGGAAAGATTATTGTCTAGCTGTGTTTCGCGCGGACATTTTCACAGTTCGAGACGAGTTGTTTATGTATGCCGCGAAGGGAAATATCAGTTTCGATGACCCGGCATACAAGATGCTTCGACACCGAATGAATGTGTCTCTGCGTTATGGCCATGAGTTCACATTGGCGAGATTTATTCTAGGGCTGACAATGCTGTCGAACATAGGCAGCCCAGAATCCGAACTATGGGAGGCCGCAATTGCTGACTCGCCGCCCTCAGCTCGAAAAATGCTGACGACTTATCGGCATACTTTCGCTTACTCAATTTTGAAATTCATCACCTTGCGCTCATTCTTCCTCTACACCTTAGTGCTCCTGTTTCAGGCAGCTGGAGGCTTTAAGCGCGTTGTGAAGCGCTATTGCTATGAGAAGATCGTCGCTGGCGCGGAAATACTGGAATCAGATGCGGTTGAGGAAGATGTTAGGGAACGTGATCGCGAGGACACACTAATAGAAGCAGTTTGACAGAAGTCCTTCGTTTTTCTTGCTGCCAGGCGCGGCGCTGGGTGTTTACGCGCCTTTCTGATAGACTCGCCGCAGCTAGCACATCCACACCCAACGGCGCCGGTAGAGTTCGCTCCTGTCCAGATTCTGCCGGCGCTTACTGCTTCAGTGACGCTAGGATCGCAACTAACAAGAATCCCACCGCCACAAAGAGTGCCACAGATTCTCGGCATTTAATCACACGGTAACTCGACACAACCCCACAGAGAAGCATCGCTGCTGCAAACCAAGTCGGGTGGATTTCCATCTTGGTAGGAACGTAAACGCGTGGCTCAACCTATGCAACACAAGCCGCGTTAAGAAAGCCATCTGCGCCTGATGATGGCGCCGGTCATATCCGGCGGACAGTCACAGATATTTTCGCTGCTCGTCGAGATGTTTCCGCACTGTTCGCACTTGATCGGCATTTCGCAGTCTTGGCACTCACCAGCAGCGTCAAGAGATTTGCCGCAGTCTGCACAGATTTGAGACGCGTTTACGGTTTTTGTGTTCGGTTCAATGTGTTGTGCGTTTTGGTTGGCTGGGGTTTCCATTGGTTAACCTCAGTGCGCAAGATACGCACCGCTGACGTTCAAACCAATAGCCCAGAAGGGTAAGCCCGGCTAGTACGATTGGCCAGGTAATGCGGTGACTATACGGTGACCATTTTACAGCGCGGCCCTATTGGAGATAGCCGCCTAAACAGCGCCGACACAGCTAAATGCCGCGTTTGCAGCCGTACCAAACCGTGAAGGCATAATTAGGAAACCGCTGCTCTATCCATCTGAGCTACAGGCCCCGTGAATGATTAATTTTATCCCGGGTTGTGATGATCCGCTGAACTTTTGAATCCAACTAAGCCTCGCTGGTTTAGGTCAACGGTCCTTGTTCAATGGCTCATCAGGTTTACGAAAACATCTTCGAACTTTGCGACGTTGACCTTTGTCTCGACGTTCGCGGGATGTAATTGTTCAGGCGGCGTCAGATGGCCCTGCCATTTTGCATCGTCGCGCGGGCGAGGGCCGCTGTAGGGCAGGAAAAACGTAGGGATTTCTTCGGGCTGTTTCCACACTACCGTGTCGCCATACTTCGGCCCGTGCTCGATATCCACGTCGAGGTACATCGTCTCAGATTCCTGGATCACCGAAGGATCGATCAGGGCGGCGACTAGAAGTTCGTCCCACATCGCCGACCATAGGGTGGTCCCGGCCAGTGGTTGGAAGTCAATGTACAGCTCTTTAACGTGATTCGCGAGCGGGCCACCGGCATCCACAATCCGTTGCATGAGCTGCTTGCTCGACCAGACTTGGCCCCCCGCTTCAGCCGGGCTGACCACAATTTGCTTCCACGGCTCGCGCATTACGATGGCAGTGGCCTCTGGATCCCACCACCAGTTGAGTTCGAAACCACCGCGTGAGCTGCCGCCCATGATGTAGATCGCTTTTGTCAACGCGACAATTCCGGGATCCATTCGAACCGCGAGCGCGATGTTTGTCAGCGGGCCCGCGCAATACAGGACGATTTCGCCGGGATTCGCGCGAATCGTGTCAATAATGAAGTCGGCGGCACGGCCCGGCCTCGCCTTTACTTTGGGATACCCGCCCGGCGGCGGCCACGTCTCGCTGGGAGGCGGTGCGTCGGGATTGAAAGAACCGTGCCATGTTGGATGGGAAACGTAGAGCTTCTCGAGCAGTTCCTGTTCGCGCTGAGTGTGGAGGAGCGGCATTTCTGCGCCTTTGATCACCGGAACGTCCGTGCGCCCAGCTTGCTCTGTGGCCCAGAGAGCAAATACTGTAGCCGAGTCGACCCATTGATCGCCGCTGATCGTTGTGATGCCAAGGAGATCAACTTGCTTAGCGCGGAGCAGCATTAGCAATGAGAGAAAGTTGGTGCCCTGCGGGCCGGCGCTGTCCTGGTCGGCGATCACTTTGATTTTCTGTACGGCATTTGCATGCTGCCTAGCCGAAGCGACAGGAACCGTGAGTATCCATAGAATCGCGACGCCTAATTGAAGGGAGCGTTTCATTTGGCCTCTTTGTTTACTAACCTGCCTAGCCTCGAACATTGCGCAGCCTTTGTGCCGACTGCATAAATTTGAAGAACCGGGATTGTACATGAACGGGACCGCGGAATAGTGTCGTGAAAATGCTGCTTTTGAAACAATCGTTCCGGGGAACTTTGTGGCGCTATGGCATAATTGAAGCTTGACTGACACGAAATAGGCGTGCTGTTTTCGTGGCGAGCAGCTCAACCGGTGAGATGGTGAGACCTACAAAGAAAATTCGACGCAAGGCCCTGGCCATTCATCGCAGGCTGCGGTCTATTCGTATGATTGCGAAGGGACTTATTTCGACGCGCCACCCGTTGCTGGTTCACATCATACCCACGCGGCGTTGCAATCTCGCCTGCACCTACTGCAACGAGTTTGACGATGTTTCGAGTCCGGTTCCGACGGAGGAAATGTTCCGTAGAATCGACCGGCTCGGCGAAATGGGAACCGGAGTAATTACCATCAGTGGCGGCGAACCCTTGCTCCATCCCGATCTGGACGCCATCATCGCCAGGATCCGCAAGAATGGAATCATTGCCGGACTGATTACGAACGGCTATTTGCTAGTCGCCGATCGCATCGAGCGTTTGAATCGTGCTGGCCTCGAGTACTTGCAAATCAGCATCGACAACGTGATGCCGGACGATGTCTCGAAGAAAAGCCTGAAGGTGCTCGACCAAAAACTCGCGCTGCTAGCCGAACATGCTGACTTTCACATCAACATCAATTCCGTGCTGGGCAGCGGGGTATGCAGTCCGGAAGATGCGTTGCGAGTGGCACATCGCGCGATCGAGCTTGGCTTCAGCTCGACGGTTGGAATTATTCATGACGGCAATGGACAGCTCCAGCCGCTGGGGGAACGTGAGCAGCAAGTTTTCGAAGAGATTATGTCACTGGGGAAAAAATCATTCTCCCGCCTGAACTATTTTCAGCACAACATAGCGAAGGGACGCGAGAACAACTGGCGCTGCCGGGCTGGTTCTCGCTATCTCTATATCTGCGAGGACGGCTTGGTACACTACTGCTCGCAACAGCGGGGATACCCGGGCATTCCACTCGAGAATTACTCCGACGAGCAGCGACAGCGAGAATTTCTAACAAAGAAAGGCTGTGCCCCTCGTTGCACAGTTTCGTGCGTGCACCAGATCGCCGTGGTCGACTTCTGGCGCGGGCCACAAACAATAGACGCCGCTCCGCCGTCGGCGCCGGAGGCGCTAGTTCAACTGACCGGTTCGACGAGCCAAAACTAGAGCAAATCTGACGTGTTTCAGGCTTCCCGTTCTTCCGACACCCCTTCACATTCTTGCCAAAGCTTCCCTGCTGGTTGTTTGAACAACTGCGGCAGATTGCGAAAAGTTTCCTGTTGCAAACGTTAGGGGTGTGGATTACAAGTCCTCCATTACCGGTTCAATTCAGGCTCCGTTCAGGAATCAGCGGATCTCCTGTGTCTATCACGACAAGCGCGTCAACAAGTGCACATCCGCGATCCAATTTCAGCGCGACAAATTCCGGGAGGATATAGCGATGCGCTTTGGGAAATCCGCATTCATGGTGCTGTTGCTCGCGGGTCTATTTCTGTTGACGTCCAGCCGTATCGAGGCACAGGTGAATACGGTCAATTTGTCGGGTACGGTTTTTGACCCGCAGCAACTTATCGTCAAAGACGCCAAGATCACGCTGAGGAATACCGCGAACGGCGCCGAGCGAGAGGCGACTAGCGACTCGAACGGGCGTTACGAGATTATCGGGATTCCCCCTGGAATTTACTCGCTGACAGTACAGGCGCCGGGCTTCGCAGCGATGAAGGACGAATCTCTGAAACTCGCGCTCGGCACGACTCCCGAATATAACCCTCACTTACAGATCAAGACTACGAACGAAACCATCAGCGTGGTGGCCTCGCCGGATCTCGTTGAGACGACAAAGACTGACGTCTCCACTACGATTAGCCAGACCCAGATCGACAATCTTCCAATCAATGGGCGCAACTACATCAATTTCACGCTCTTGAATTCACAGGCGGCACGAGACGACACACCTTCGATCGGAGCGGCGCCCACCAGCGGACTTAATTTTGGAGGCCAGCGCGCCCGATCAAACGAGGTCTCGGTAGACGGTGCGGATGCCGTGGACAATTCCGTCAATGGGGTGCGGGCAACCGTATCGCAGGAGGCCGTGCAGGAATTTCAGGTAATTACGAGCAACTACATGCCGGAATATGGGCGCGCGATGGGAGGCGTCGTTAACATCGTAACCAAGTCCGGATCAAACCAGGTCCACGGTGATGTCTTCGGATTTCTACGCAACGGAGCGATTCAGGCGCGCAACCCGTTTTCGGTGAAGGTTGTGCCTGACGGGAGCACCGGATTTGAGGCAATTCCGGTGAAGCAGTCTTACACACGCGTTCAAGGCGGCGCCACTATTGGCGGACCAATTCAGAAGGATAAGACCTTCTACTTTTTCAGTTACGAGATCACGCGGCGGCAGGAAACCGGTTTTTCAAGCATTGGCCAAAATAACTTCGGATTCGAAAGCATTCCCGCGCCTGCTCCTTGTTTCCCGGGACAGACGTCAGGCTTGGTCACCCGTGATCAGGCCGCATTCATCGCGGCAAATCCCACCGTATTAGGCGCACAGTATTTCTGCGCCGCTTCGCTGAGTGCACAGACGGCTATATTCGGGAATACCGGCGCGTTACCCCCGGCCCTAAATATCTTTCCTTCCAGCAATGCAACGGTGCCAGTCTCTTACGTGGGACTAGCATCTACCATTGGGAATTTCCCGACGTCAGAGGGTACGAGTCTTTGGTCGTTGAGGCTCGATCACATCTGGAATCCAAAAAACAGCTCCTTTATTCGAGCCAGCGTTTCTCCGTCCACGATTACCGGAATTGAGGTGAACGCGGAGAACCAGAACTTCGGGCAGAACGCAGGGTCGCGCACCTCGGAGCAGCAAACCCGTGACCTTGCTATCGTCGGGCAGCACACCACTTCGATCAGCAGCAATCTGTTCAACGAATTCCGCTTTCAATACGCGCGCCGAGGCCTGCACTACGGATTCTCTCCCCTTCCGGGTGGAGATTTGCCTGCCGTGAATATCACGGGATTCGCGTTCTTCGGGAGAGAGCCTTTTTCCACCGAGGATCGCATTGAACGGCGTTTTCAGTGGACTGACAATCTCACGTGGATTAAGGGCGCGCATACTCTGAAGTTTGGCGCGGATACGAATTTAGTTCAGCTGAGATCTTCGAAATCACAGATCTTCACGTTGAACTATGGCGGTGTTTACTCGTTCGGTGGGCTCGACGCCGGGTCCATCAGCGATGCCTTCGCCGCAGCCGGCGCTCCTGGATTCTCTGCTGTTCAGGCTTACGGTTTCGGGTTGCCAACCTCGTTTATCCAAGGAATTGGTCAATCGGACCGACCCTTCAACGTCAAGACTCTCGGTGTTTTTGCCCAGGACAGCTGGAAGATAAACCGCAAACTTACCCTGAATTATGGATTGCGTTATGACATTGAATGGATGCCAATTTTCAAACCCACAACAGCTTTGAATGCCGCTGGGGAGAAGGCTTTCGGCGTAGTCGAGGGTATTCCTACGGATACGAACAACGTCGCGCCCAGGATCGGCGTCGCCTGGGATCCGTGGGGAAACGGCAAAACCGTGATTCGCGCGGGATATGGGTTCTTCTACGACCACCCGGCGTTGGCTCTCGCCTTTCTTGCAACTGCCGAGGACGGTGCTACTTCAGCGCTTCTGGAAACCGCTGGAGGCGGGCCGTGCTCCGGGGCAAGCTGTTTCGCGGACTTGAATCCCTTCGCGCTCAACGCGACAAATATCTTTCAGGGCTTGCTGACCAGCACGGGAGGTGCGTTGACGGGTTGCAATCCAATCCCGCCCGCTCTTCCGTTCGTGATGTGCTATCAGCCGGATCAGCAGAGATTCAATCCGTTTCAGGCGAATTCCATTTTCACGAATCAGAATTTTCTAACAGCAGGATTCCCTCTGACGTTGCTGCCATTTACGATCCCGGTTACCAGGAATTTTCAATACGCGCTCGCGCAGCAGGCTAACCTCACGATTGAGCGCGAGATAACTAAGGACTGGAAGATCAGCCTCGGATACAACTACACCCACGGCACGCATCTCGATCGCACCATCAACCTAAGCGTCGCCGAGCCGCGTCTGCTTACGAGCAATGACCACAATGCCATTCTGGCTGGCCTCGTCACACCCGGCACGAATCCCCAAGGCATCCAAGTTCCGAGTACAGCGGACATCAACACTGCATGCCCGGGCGCAATTCCCGCTGTGAACACGGCCGGAGGTGGGAGCATTGCCTTTGGCACGCCAGCGGGTCCACTCGCGCCGAGTATCCTGGGTTTCGGTTTTACGGGTCCCAATTGCGGCGGGACTCCTGTCGGCTTCATTGGCAGTGCCGCTGTTTTTAATTTCTTCCGGCCTTCGGGACCGAACCCGTCGTTTGGGCCTTTGGTCCCTGGCGGATACAACACACTCGTCGCTCTCGCTGGCGCTGCCGGGTTCCCAACCGGTTTCCCCGGCACCCAAATTCCGTGGAGCGACGTAAATCCGCAAACTTCAACGGGAAATTCGCTGTATAACGCGTTCACTCTCACGGTGACCAAGCGATTCTCTCGTGGCATCGAACTGCTTTCCAGTTGGACGTACTCGCACACGATCGACGATTCCACGGACCTATCGACCTTGCTCAATCCACAGGACAACAGCTTTCCCAATCTCGACCGCGGCAATTCAGATTTCGATCAGCGGCATCGCTGGATCACCAGTGCTGTCTTCCAAAGCCCTTACCATCAGAGCGATTCAGGCTTCTGGAAGAAATTCTTGGCGAACTTTACTGTTTCGCCTGTCGTTGAGGTTGCATCGGGCAGACCCTATAACGTGCTGATCGGCTCGGATCCAAACCTTGATTTCGGTACCGCCACCAACCGTCCGTCATTTATCAAAACGAATTCACCTCCACCGGGATCGGTGAGCTCTCCTTTCATCAAGGGCTTCGCGTTCGTTCCTCCGGACCGCTGTATTGGCAGTGACGGCACGCCTTTTTCGTTTCCCGATGTTCCGTCTCCATTCTTCGGCTGCACCGGCACGCTCGGGCGCAACGCGTTTGCCCGCCCCGGATTTTTCCAGATTGACCTGCGTATTTCGCGCACGATTCCGATCACGGAACGCATCAACCTGCAAGTCATCGCAGATGGATTCAACATGCTGAACCGCTTCAACGCGAGCGACGTCAACCCGCTCTGCGATCCGATTTCAGGGACGTGCTCGGCTGGACAGCCCACAGCGGCCTACGATCCGAGGACGTTTCAGTTCGCACTGAAAATCAACTTCTAGATTTCAGTTCGCGTGGGCCACAAGCGCGCGGCCTTGCAACATCCACGCATCGTGTTACCCTGACTCTTTGACGTTAACATTCAGGCTATTAAGAAAGGCGTTCCCATCATGAGTCCAGCCGTGTGGCTCATTTTTGGCATCCTCGCAATCGTGGTGGTCGTCGCGATATTGTGGTCCGCCACGCGACGTGCAGACGTCCAGCTCTCCGCAGTCCGCCAGGAAATGCAGACTTCGCTCACAACCCAGTCACAAACCGTCCTAACGCAAATGAATAGTCTCATGCAATCAGTCACGCAGCAGCTCGGCCAGGTGAGACAAGAACTGCAAACCGGCGTCGCATCCTCCGGTCAACTCGCGAGCGCCGCTCAAGCATCGATGGCACAGCAACTACAAGCCTCGAACGAGGCCATTCGCAAGCTAAGTACACAGCTGGGGGAGGTCCAGCAAGCGGGACGCGATCTTTCGCAATCAGCGCAAACGCTCCACAACGTCCTCGGAGGCGCCAAAACTCGAGGCATCCTCGGTGAGGTCGCCCTTGAGCGGCTTCTCGAAGACGCCCTTCCCCGCAGCGCCTACGAAATGCAGTTTCGCTTCCCGTCGACGGGCGCGATCGTCGACGCAATCGTTCGCACCGGCGAACATCTGCTTCCCATCGACTCCAAATTTCCGCTCGACGCATACCGCAGGCTTGCTGAGACAGGTGACGATGCGCGCCGCGAGTTCTGCACGGCAGTGCGCAAACACGCCGACTCGATCGCGGAAAAATACATTCTGCCCGACGAGCACACCTTCGATTACGCCCTCATGTTCGTTCCATCGGAAGGTGTTTACTATGAACTCTTGATGAGCGAGGACTCGAGATTCGGACAGATGGACGGATACTGCCGAAGCAAGCACGTATTTCCCGTATCTCCGAATACGTTCTACGCTTGCCTGAGCGCCATCGCGAGTAATTTGCAAGGGCAGAAAATTGCCGAAAATGTCCGCCACCTGGTTGCCAGCCTAGAAGGGCTTAAGAAACAGTTCGAATCGTTCGGAGACGTGTACGACAAGCTCGGCAACCACCTGCGGCACGCTCAACAAAGTTACGAAGAAGCCGATAGCCGCCTCAGCCGCACTCGGAACACACTTGAACAAATGTCGCAGGGTGCGCTGCCAGAAGGAATTGCCAAAATCCTCGAACCTGCCTCAAGTGAGTAAATAAAATTAGATTGCCGCTTGCGCTGCTTCTAGTAGCACTCGGAAGTGGCCCGCGATCGTGGTGGAAATCATTTTTGCAAGGTCCAGTCGCACCTTTTCCCGATCCTTGGGATGCGTCGCAAGCTTGCTAGCTGCGTCATTCACGCGGTGCTGCAGTGCCTTCGGTGCCAGCGGGGCTGCGGCTCGAAGATATCGCACCGCTGCGGGAAGATCAGGTGACGGAATCAATCTTGCGCTAAAGGAATAATCGCCCGAACGAATCGCGCCAATCTGCACCTGCGCGACATTACGGCTTCCACCAGTCGTTCTCACTTCCTGCGTGTCTCCCTTTAGGAATTCCAGCACTCCAGGGGTTTCGTTTTGAATCGTTACGTTAAGCGGCACGTCTGAACCTTCCACATGCACGGTTAGCTCGCTTCTCTGCCCCGGCACCGGCGCAGTCTGAGGCGCTTCGAATTGGAGCGAGACGAGAGTAGTTGTGGCGTTTCGATCACTGCCAGATGAATTGACGGTCAATTTCGCAGCACCGGGTGTCGCTCTCGGGCTCGGGAGCACAACGAGGCATTCAGGCGAAGAAGCCACTACGAGAACCCGGTCGCCGTTCATCGTCACGCGATTTGCATCCGCGTCGCCGCGAAACCCTCCGCCGCAAATCGTGAAACGATCTTTCAGCGAAATCACAGCAGGCACCACTAATTCTCCCTTCTCAGTCTGCGCACCGGGTACGGAACTTTCGTCTATCAGGATAGCCGCCGAAGCCCCAGACGCTTCCGCGAACAGGATGCCCGGCGTTGTAGGGGCTGTGAAAGACGCACGGCCTGTCGCGTCTGTCTTCAGACTCTGGCCCTCACCGATCACAACGCTCACATTAGGCGCCAGCCGGCCATCTGCGCCAAGAATCGCAAGCGTCGCAGGATGCCCAGCGACCACTTTTGGCGGCAGAACGATCGTCACATACCATGTGGTCGAAGATGCTCTTTGAGCGTTTGCGGGAGAAAGCGTAGAGAGCAGACCAATAATAAGAAACGCGTAGAAAGCAATTCTACGGAGGGAAGCTGACATGCTCTTGGAGACTTTGGCTTGCCGGCAATCGCTGCGCATGAACCTCAAGACTAATGCGCCCCTCGTTCATACACTCGCGCCTCACGAAACAAGCGAAACAATTCGGAGTCGATTTCCTTCGCTCGAACGCAGTCGTCGAGAATCCCAAGCGCGCGATCAGTCGCGACGGCACGCTTGTAGGGTCGGTCCGCTGCCGTCAGCGCATCAAAAATATCGCATATCGTCATCATTTTGGTCGGCAGCGGAATTTGATCGCCTCGCAGCTTGTAGGGGTAACCGCTACCGTTCAATTTCTCGTGATGCGCGCGCGCTATCTCCGGAATTTTTTTCAGTTCGTTGGTCCAGGGAATCCGGCTCAGGAAATTATACGTATGTACCACATGTGATTCTATTTGCAGCCGCTCCGCTGCATTCAAGCTTCCCTTCGGAATCGAAAGAAGCCCTACTTCGTCCGCTTTCAAGTACGGCGCCTCCATGCCTTGCGGATCGAGAAACAGGTGCTTCGCGATTTCCTGCAGCCGTCGCGAATGCGAATGCTCCAACAGCGTTGGCTCGTTTGCTTCGATAATGAGTTCAACATACTCGGCGATCATTTTTTGCCGTTGTTCGAAATCTTCGCTAAGGCGCGCTATTTCCTGAAGGGCATCGCCGCGGTCGCGTTCAAGGTACACCTGAAGTTTTCGTCGCACATTGCTCGCTTCAAGTTCCTTGCGAATATAGTCAAAGCGCTGGCGAACCAGCTCCATCTGAAGCGGATAAAGCTTCTTCGCCTTGACGAGCACTTCCTCTCGCACCCCTACCTTGCCAAAATCATGCAACAGCGCTGCATAGCGAATCTCTTTCATCTGCTCGTAATCGAAATGGGTCGCGGCGTAAGGGCCGTTGGAAGCCGCATTCACGGCCTCCGCGAGTGCCTGCGTGTAGGTGGCGACGCGAAGGGAGTGGCCCGAAGTCGTCGGGTCGCGCTGTTCAATGGCCGTCACCGCCGCACTCACAAATCCCTCGAACAACGTCTCGATATCGTTGTAGAGCTTTCGATTCTCGTAGGCCACCGCTGCTTGCGACGCCAGCGAAAGGGCCAATCCCACGGATCGCTCGCGAAACAGTTGCACGTATTTCGCAACGTCGTCTGCGTTTTTGAGCCGCAGGGCCGGATCGCGTTTGGAATTGATTAGCTGCAACACCCCAATCACTTCGCCCTTCGCATTCTTCATCGGTAGAGAAAGGAGCGAGCGCGTGTGGTAGCCGGATTCACGGTCGTAGCGGTCGTTAAATCGAAAAGGCAAGTCGGAAGGAATCTTGTAAGCATCCGCGAAATTCAGTACCTCGCCCCGCAAGGCGGTGTAACCTGCCATCGAATCTTCGGTCAGCGGCAGCGTGAACTCCTGGAACGGAAATTCAAAACTGTCGTTCTGGGTTAGCTTGAAGCGAAGATGTCGGCCATCGTGCGCATCTTCTTCCACAAGATAAAGCGAACCCGCATCAGCGCCCGTGATCTCCCGGGCTTTCTTGAGGATGAGGGTGAGCAGTACGCTGATGTTTCGCTGGGAGGAAAGCGCAACGCCGATTTCATTCAGTTGCTCACGCTCGCGTTCCGCCACCTTCAGCAATTGGCGCGTGGCGCGTAGCTGACTCGCGAGCTTCTCGGCTTTCGAGCCCGTTTCACGGAGGAGTCTTTTCTTCGTGGGCATTCGTTTGAAAATCAGTTCCAGTGTTACTCCGAAGGCGGGTCACAGTATAGCGGAAGCGAAGCGGCGGAGCACGCGAGCGCACTCGTCGAACCGTATCGAGGTTCTTGTCTTGAATCCAACACGGCCGTTTGCTAGCCTTGCGCCGATCCGTTCCCTTTAATCCGTCACAGGTGGATTTACGGTAAGCATGGCGAACCGCGTCGGCCAACGACTCGTCAAGATTGTGCGGCAATGGCGGCGTCACAAAGGTTCGCTCGCCATCAGCCTGATTGTTACCCTTAGCGCCCTCGCGATCTATGCGGCCACTTTTTTGGGTGAACGCCCTACTCCGCTTTTTGACTCCATTTATCGACTGGAGTTGAGCAGTCTCGATTATCGCTTTCAAGTGCGAGGGCGAACAGACATCGACCCGCACATCGTCATCGTTGATATAGACCAGCAGTCGCAGGAAGCTCTTGGTCACTGGCCTTTCCCGCGATTTTACTTCGCGCGCCTGCTCGATAATATTCGCGAAGATGGCGGCCGCGTCGTCGCATTCGACATCACGTTCAGTAAGCCGGACGAAACTGCGAAACCGCTGGACGAGCTTTCATCGCAACTCGCTGAGCAACAGAAGAGAGGCTCACCACCGAATCCGGCTCTCTTGGCGCGAATCGCAGCACTACGAAAAGAATATGACTACGACCAACAGTTTGCGGATGCGATTCAACGCTTTGGTCACGTCGTCCTGGGCAATTATTTCTTATATACGGAAACTGATTTAAAGGGCGTGACACCGCAAGCGCTCGCTCACTACGCAAACGCTCTCGCGTTCTTCCCTTTCCCGCAGGTTCGTACGTTGCCGTCGTTCGGACGTACGCCTGCGACTGAACGCCTGCCGCAGCTAATCGAAAAATATGAAAAGGCTAGACTCGTACCACGCGGTGCCGAAGCGAATAGCGACTTGCTCACAAGCGCTGTGGCTTCCGAATCTGGCGGCACCGGGTATTTCAACGTAGTCGTCGACGCAGATGGGGTCGTTCGCCATGTGCCCCTTGCGCTCCCATACGGGCTCGACACGGACCACGGAGATTGGGACATGTATGCCTCCGTTGATGTGCAGGCGCTGCGTATCTACCTTGCCCTCCCCACTCAGCAAACCGTGCTCAGCTATGGCCCGGGGGGAATCTTCAATATCGAATTTGGGCATAAGCTCTCTGTTCATCCCGACTATGTGAGCCGGATGCTTGTGAACTTTCATGGGCCGGCTCGGACATACCCATACGTTTCCTTCGCTGACGCCGCACAGAAGACATTTCCTCCGGGCACATTCAAAGACAAGATCGTTCTCGTCGGCGCCTCCGCGACGGGCATTGGCGACCTTCGCGTCACGCCGTTTGGCGGTCTCGATTTTCCCGGCGTCGAGATTCACGCGAACCTTATCGACAACATTCTCAACCGGCAATTCCTCAGGCGCGGAGGAAAGGAGGCGCTGACTGATCTATTTTTCATCCTGCTATTCGGCGTGCCGTTGGGAATCTGGCTGGCGATGGTTCAGCCCCGGTGGATGGCATTTGGTTTCGCACTTTTGTTACCGTTTGCGGGAATCGTTTATTTCGCGTTTTTGCACGGCTCGTGGCTGAACTTCATCGTTCCGGCCCTATTTACGCTCGTTCCCAACGTCAGCCTGGTTGCGCTCTATCGCGTCTTGATTGAGGAACAGGAAAAGCGCAAAGTTCGCGGCGCCTTCCAGCAATACGTGAGCCCCGAAGTGATTCGGCGCTTGCTTGCGGACCCTGAACGCGTGAAACCTCGAAAGTCCGAGATCACCATCCTGTTCAGCGACGTGCGCGGCTTCACTTCCATCTCGGAATCGCTCGACGCTCAGGAACTCGCCGACTTGTTAAATGGCTACCTCACGGAAATGACGCGCATCATCTTCCGCAATCAGGGCACCCTCGATAAATACATCGGTGACGCGGTCATGGCGCTGTGGGGCGCTCCGTTCGACGAGCCGGATCACGCCACGCGGGCCTGCGAGGCAGCACTCAGTATGCTCGCGCGACTTGCCGAATTGCAGAAAGAGTGGCGCGCACAGGGCCGGCCAGTGATGGACATCGGC
>DATNKB010000182.1:0-8559 GCA_035603595.1 Candidatus Dormiibacterota bacterium | reverse complement strand
CCCCAAAAAGCAGAAGGCCCGCCTTTCAGCGGGCCTTCGAGGGGGAGAAAGCTCACGGCCACTGCGCGGTGGGCCTAGAACTCTTTCCTCGACCGCAGTCTAGTGGAGTGCAAGAATCCAGTCAAGCAGGAAAGGCACATTTTGCATGTCCAGCAAGCCTATTTAATTCAGCCACTTACAGACAGTCACCAAAAAGTCTGCAAAAGTTTTCCACTGCGCGCGTCACTTACGATATCCGTAGAAGTCCTCTGCATTGATAGGCTTACTGGAAAGCCCCAGCTGCAACACCTGCACCTGATCCGGCCGGTCGAAGACTCTATTTGTCGCTCGCTTCACCACCAGGCGCACGCCTCCAAACGCCAGACCCGCGATGATCGCGAACAGGCAGATCACGCCGGTGCCCGTGATCGCGCCCACAATCATCACGCCGATGCCGGGCTCCTTGAATTCAAATGTCGGCTCATTCCAGGTAATCTGAGTCCCCGACTCAAGTTGATCCAGGACGGCGTCAGCTTCTTTCTTTGTCGTGGCGCCCGAAACAATCGCCACGAGAGTCATCGCTCGCCTCGCGTATAGCGGCTTCGCGTTTCCAGCCGCATTTGGATCGTTCACGCCTTTCGATTCGTTGATATTAAATTGTTTTTCCAATTCGGTGAGTTTTTTGGCAGCCGTCTGAGGCGTCGGAAAATCCGCGATCACGAAATTAATCTCGTGTCCATTCACGCGATATTTCGCCGTCTCCGCCTCAGCCCCCTGCGAAAAGCCGAGCCAGTCGCTTTCTGCCAGCGGGAAAATTGCATATAGCGTTTCCGGGCCGAGCACATATTTATCCGTGCGATCGATGAATCCCTTCGCCGGGAGCCGCTCGCTGAGCGTCGGCAGCAAGCCCGATTCCGCATGCGGAGTTACAGCAGCAACCAGCGCTTTTAAAGCGGAGCTATTTCTCTGTAAATCCCGTCCCTTCACTTCGAGAACAAGGTTTCCGGCGAGCACCAGAGCATGATCGCGCGACGTGGACGAATGCTCGGTGAGCTCGGCACGAGGCATATCCGTCGTTCGCAAGAACGAGTACAGACCGTAGGCGCCGCTCGGATCCTTCATCTGATACAGATTTACTTGCAGTGTTTCAGATCCTCGCGAGTACTCACCATTTTCACCGCTCACGAATCCGTATTCCTTCATCGCAGCCTGCGTTCGCTCAGCCGTTATGCTTCCAATCTTGTCGCCATTGTAAACGGTGGGCTGGGAAACACCCGGTTTTGTGTTCCCCGACCAGCCGGCAAACGAACCAGGGAGAATCCCCTGCGCCCAGGCGGGCAGCGCTGCCAAAACCAATATCGCCAGAAATAAACCTACGGTAAAGCGCATGAATGCTTTCATTTGGGTTGAGTGCACCAATATTAGATGCCGGAATACTACTTGTGGTTCCCGTTTGGCGCCACAGGTCCGGTGCGATCTTCGGAGACGAGCCGGGACTTGTTCATGGAGAGGCTGTTCAGGCTGTCGAGATAGGCGGCAATACCGCGGTAAAGGCCGTCGGCCACCCGCTGGCGCTGGTCGTTTTTGCGCAGTAGACGCTCATCGCTCGGATTGCTGATGAAGGAGATTTCCGATAGCACTGAAGGCATATTCGCCCCAATCAATACGATAAACGGGGCTTTCTTCACGCCGCGGTTGTGTTCCTCCTGGCTCACGGTCTGGAGGCGACGTGAAAGCGAATCCTGAATGTCCGCTGCCAGCTCTTTGGATTCCTCGATCTTTTCGTTGCGCGCGATCTTCTTGATGATGTCCTGCAAATCATGCAGCGACGATTGCGAGAGCGCGTTCTCGCGCGTGGCCACTTCCATCGATTCACCCGAGGTGGCGAAATTCAAATAGAAGGTCTCGATGCCTCGCGCGTCGGGATCGTGGCTCGAGTTCGCATGAATAGAAATGAAAAGATCGGCCTTCGCTTGGTTAGCGAGTGAGGTTCTTTCTTCCAGCGGAACGAAAGTATCGTCGGTGCGGGTGTAAACCACCTCCGCGCTGGGCAGCTTCTGTTCGATCAAGCGCCCGAGCCGCAGAGCCACATCGAGACACAAATCTTTCTCCATCAAACCGTGCGGCCCGATCGTTCCCGTGTCGTGCCCGCCGTGGCCCGGATCGATCACGATGCGGCTGATTTTCAGTCCCAGCGCGCGCGTGAGCGAACGCTGCCCGTCGCGATTCGGCTTCGGCTCGGGAGCGGGCGCCGGTTTCATCGCGGCGATTTGGTCAGCTTTCACCTTCGATTTCGGAATCGCAGGTCTCGAAGCGAGATCGGCCGCTGAATTTCCCGGCGGAGGAGGCGTTGCGCTGTGAGAATTCGCCCGCACCGATTCAGCGGCTTTTGCAGCGGACTTCGAATCGTCAAGACGCGGAGCGGCTGCTTCTCTCGCGGCTTCCTCGGAGCGAACGTCGATCACCAGACGATAGGGATTCGAGAGAAATTGCGTCGAGTAATTCAGCGCGCCGCCCACATCCAGCACCACGCGCACCACCGTCGGTTTGTTCTGCCCGAAGTGAACTGATTTCAGAAGTCCGGGCTCCACAACGGGAGACTTGTCCGCCTTTGGATCCACCTGCGCCTTGTGCAGATCGAAATAAAGCCGCTCTGGTGAGGCCACATGCATCGACTCAAACTTCACCGTATCGCTCACCGCCACCATGATGCGCGTGTGGCCGGGTGAATTCCATGTGCGCACGCCGGTGATGTAAGGCATGCGTTGCTGGTCGGATTCGTGCGGCTCAGCAAGGTCGCCCTTGAGGGGCGGAAAATCAGGAGCAACTTCCGACGCCTTCACTTCCGTTGGCTTCACGCCTCGGGGCGGAGCTTCGAGATGTGTGGCCTGCTTGCTTTGCGCTTGGGCGATCTTCGCGTCAGAGATCTGCTTCAACGCCGCGCGCGCGGCGTCCGCTTTGTCTGACTTCGGAAAGCGCTTCAGAAGATCCTTGTAAGTCGCGACGGCAAGGTCCGTCTGGTCTAAGTCTTCCTGCTGAATTTCGGCAATCGCGAAAATAGCCGAGGCCCGATACTGCGTTCGCGGATACTGCTTCAGCAGAAACGTATACATATCAATGGCGGACTGAAAATATTTCGGGTCGAACTGCCGTCCCATCTCGCGGTAAAGCTCGCCTTCGGCGATCAGCGACGCGGTGACTTCTTCAGCCTGCGGATCGAGCAGATAAACTTTGTGATATGCGGCAATCGTGTCTTTGTAGTTGGCGAGCGAACGGTCGCGCGGCAGATAACCTTCGAGCTGCGTGCGCATGCGCACGGCGCGCTCGAAGACGTAGCGCGGGTCTGAATCTTTGTCAGCGGCGGGATGCGCGGCGAATGTGGCGAGTGCGAACGCGACGATTCCGGCTACCAGGAAAAGCGCTCGAATCGAGATGTGGTTTCGGGCGGTGGCGGTGCGCGTCATTCGTTCGTGAAAACAACCCGGCCACTCGAGTCCGTCGCTCGCCGCACGTGGGGTTTTGGAGGGCTCCACAGCGCCGAGTCACGACCCGAGCCAGGCTGGAAGTAGGCGTTGGTCACCTTCTGCACGTACTGGCGCGTCTCGCGAAACGCGGGAACGCCACCGCTTCGATCCACGGCATGTTCGCCCGCGTTGTAAGCCGCGAGCGACTTATTCAAATCGCCGTCGTAACGATCGAGCAGTGTTTTCAAGTACGTTGTCCCGGCCTCGACATTCTGTGCCGGGTCATACGGGTTTCCGACGCCAAAGCGTTGTGCCGTCTCGGGAATCAACTGCATTAGCCCCACAGCTCCCTTCCGGGAGACTGCTTGGGGGTTCCACCCCGACTCGGTGCTGATAACGGCTTTCACCAGCGCCGGGTCTACTTGATGCCGCTCGGCTGCTTCGCGAACGATGCGATCCAACCGATCCGGTGGCGTTGCCGGCGCCGCGGATCTGGGCGGCGCGGCGAGATTCACCGGGTGAGCATTACTAATAGTACTCCCACGCAGCGGCTTCGGGGAATCTCCGTTCACAAAGGTAAGCTTCCCGTGCTCATCTATGTAAGATGCAATCTGGGCGCGAGCCGGTACGGCCGACGCCAAGCTGGCGGCCAGGATTGCAACGGAGACGCAGTTCCTGATTGTCTGTACGCGATGCATCACGCTCAACTCTCAGGCCTTGGGGAAGGCAGAACGCTTTACTTCCGAACGAAAACGCGACAAAAGCAGCTGTAAACACAAATCGGCCAAAGAATAGAAAGCTTCTCTGGGTATGCTTCTGGCGCGCTAGGAGCTTAGCAACCGGTCAATGAGGGGGTAAACGGTACTCAGGGCACTTTCTACGGCGGATGTGTCTTTTCCGCCAGCCTCTGCCAAATCGGGTCGTCCGCCGCCGGAACCACCCACTTTTTTGGCTAGTTCCTGGACGATTTTCCCGGCATGAAGCCTGGAGGTAAGATCCTTCGTAACTCCTGTAATTAGAGCCACTTTGCCGTCGTCCACGGAGAAAAGAACGACCACCCCGGAGCCTAGTTTCTGGCGCAGGGTATCGATCATTTGGCGAAGGGCGTCGCGGTCAAAACCGCTGACTTTGGCGGCCAGGACGCGGACGTCTTTGACGGTTTTGGCCTCTTCGAGCAGGGAATCGGCGGTGGAGCCGGCGGCCTTGCGTTTCAGGGCTTCGAGCTGCTTTTCGAGCTGTTTGGTGGACTCGAGCTGGCGCTCCAGGGCGGCGATCACGTCGCCTTCGCCTGCGTTCAGGAGCTGCGAGACGGAGCGCAGGGTGTTGAGAGTGCGCTGGTATTCAGCGAGAGCCTGATCGCCGGAGATGGCTTCAATGCGGCGGACGCCGGCGGCGACGGATTGTTCGCCGGTGATTTTGAAGACGCCGATTTCGCCGGTGCGGCTGACGTGAGTGCCGCCGCAGAGTTCTTTGCTGTAGAAGCCGCGCGGCGACGAGGGGTCAGGAATCGTCACGACGCGGACATTCGATTCCGGGTACTTATCGCCGAAGAAGGCGAGGGCGCCGGAGGCGAGCGCGTCGTCAATGTTCATGATGTCGGTCGAGAGCGCGAGATTGCGCAGGATCTCTTCATTTACCTGCTGCTCGATTTCGGTGAGCTCGCTTGCGTCCACGGATGCGAAGTGCGAGAAGTCGAAGCGGAGGTGATCGGGCGCGACGAGCGAGCCAGCCTGCTTCACGTGCGTGCCGAGTACGTTGCGCAGGGCGGCGTGCATCAGGTGCGTCGCGGTGTGATTGCGCATGTCGCGCGCGCGGCGGACGGGATCGGCCACGGTGGCGACGCGGTCGCCGACGTGGAGATCTTCCTTTGCGACGATTTTGTGCGCGATGAGTCCGCTGACCGGATAGTACGCGCCTTTCACGTCGGCGAGTTGGAGTGACATGTCGTTGTCGTAGAACGCGCCGGTATCGGCGACCTGGCCGCCTGATTCGGAGTAGATAGAGGTGCGGTCGAGAACGATTTCGGCTTCATCGCCCGCTTTGATCTCGTTTACTTTTCCCTGCTTGGTGACGATGCCTTCGATGCGCGCATCGCGCGTCTGCGTTCCCTGGTAGAAGTCAGGCGCCGTCTTGAATGTTTCGGCGAGTTTCAAGTACGCCGGGCTGGCCGCTTCCTTGTGCGCACCTTTCCAGGAGGCGCGCGAGCGAACGCGCTGCTCAGCAAGTGCCGCGTCATAGCCCGAAGCGTCGAATGCAAACCCCATATCGCGCGAGGATTCTTCGATAAAGTCCCTAGGCACTCCGAAGGTGTCCGACAGTGTGAATGCCTCCCACCCAGGGAAGGTGACTTGCACGCCGGCGGCACTTAGAATCGCAGCGCTCCTCCGAATGTCTCCCGCTCTTGCGTTATGGGGTTGAGCAATGAGGGCTTTGACTGCGTCGTTCGGCGGATTAGACACCAGCTCAATAACTCTCGCGGAGTAAGGGCCAATAAGCCGGCCGAACTTTTCTTCCATCCTCTTCCAACCCTCGGCGAGAATGCGAGCAAATTGTTCCTCCTCTCGAAGGATTGTTACGTAGATGCGATTTGCGTTTGTAAGTAGCTCCGGGTAAGCGTCCTTCATCTCGTCGATAACCACTGGGGCGAGGTTATATATAAAAGGTTTGTCGATCCCGAGCAGTCGGCCGTGACGGATTGCGCGGCGCATGATTTTCCGTAATACATATCCGCGACCTTCATTTGATGGCTGCACTTGATCCGAAATCAAAAAGACTGCGGCTCTTGTGTGGTCTGCAAGAACTCGCAAAGATGCGTCGCCTTTAGGATCGTCGCCGTATTTGAGTTTTGCCAATTCTTCTGCCGCACGTATAAGTGGCTGGAAAAGATCGGTGTCGTAGTTCGAGATTTTTCCTTGTAGGACTGCGGCTGTTCGCTCCAGACCCATGCCGGTGTCGACAGATGGTTTCGGTAATAAGATGAGGCTGTATCCGGAGATTTCGCCGGCCTTAACTATCTCTCGGTTGTATTGCATGAATACGAGATTCCAAATTTCCATATAGCGACCGCAGTCACAAGGAAACGAGCAGTTGGCATGGCCTTGATCGGAGGCTGCCGGGCCCATGTCGTAAAAAATCTCGCTGCAGGGGCCGCACGGGCCGGTGTCGCCCATCTGCCAAAAGTTGTCTTTCATGCCGAGGGCGAAGATGCGGTCATCTGGCACGCCCTGTGCGCGCCAATATTTTTCTGCGTCGTCGTCTCGTGGAAGCTCCAGGTTAGGGTAATCCGTGCCTTCAAAAATTGTGACGTACAATTTGTCCTTGGGAATGCCAAACCATTCCGGCGATGTCACCAACTCCCACGCGTACTCAATTGCCTGCTCCTTGAAATAATCGCCGAAGGAAAAATTGCCGAGCATTTCGAAGAAGGTATGGTGGCGATTGGTGAAGCCGACATTTTCGAGGTCGTTGTGCTTGCCGCCGGCGCGGACGCATTTCTGGCAGGTGGTGGCGCGGTTGTAGTCGCGCTGTTCGAGGCCGAGGAAGACGTCCTTGAACTGGTTCATGCCCGCATTGGTGAAGAGCAGAGTGGGATCGTTGGTGGGGACGAGCGAAGAGCTGCGCACGATTTTGTGGCCGCGCTCTTCGAAGAAGCGCAGAAACATCTTGCGCGTTTCGTTGCCGGTGAGGAATTTGGTCACATGAGCCTCAGTTTGAGCCAGCCATTATCGCAAAGATTGGCCACGGAGGCACGGAGACACAGAGATTTGGAGAGGAAGAAGCGAGGAGGCAGCGAAACGCTGATGCGTTCGGGATGCAAAACCTGCGTTTTGTCTCGATTAGAAAATTGGAAGTGGTTGAAATGGGGCGGCTTATCCGGAGTTTTAATCGCGGTGTCTCGATTAGAATCTGGCTGAGTGGCATTGCTTTGCTCTGAAATGTTGGACGAACCCTTCGTGCCTCAGGGCAAGAAATCGCAGAATATTTGCGATTAGAAAAATGGAAGTGATTGGAAATGCAGCGGTTATTTGGATTTCTAATTCCAGATTTGCGATTAGAAGGTGAGAGCGTCGGCGGAGTAGAGCAGAGCGATGAGACGGACCCTTCGACTCCCGTTGGTCGCTCAGGATGCCGATGCTGGACGCATCGGCATTTGCGATTAGAAATGGCGCTCGATGGTGGCGGGTAGAGGAGTGACGCTGTACTGCTGGGCCCCGTCTCGTTGTCGTAGAAAGTCACGACCGATGTTAACATGCTGGTAAACCGTTGTCAAGAAATGCACCTGGGCTGGCCGATCGGTTTCCGATAACGTGACTCCAAGCAAATTGACCGAGAGGTCGCGAGTTCCCCTAGCGGCCTTCTTACTCGGAATAACTCCCGGCTTACCCGTCACTCGGGGAAAATTTATGTCGCTATTACGAACGCCCCAAGCGATGAACCGGCACGCTCCCTAAGGTTTCACCGTGGCCGCCTTGATGATGCGCTCTGCGCTTTCGGCCTCTTTCAGCACGAAGCGCGCGAACTCAGGTTGTGTCATGCTCATCCGAGCGGCTCCATGCTCTTCTAGCCAAACGCGCAGTTCCGGCGCAGCCAAAACCCGCGCAATGTCCTTTGCTAACTTGTCGACAACTCCGGCGGGAGTTCCAGCGGGTACCCACACTCCATACCAAATCGGATAATCGAAGCCGGGAACGCCAGCCTCGGCGATGGTTGGCACTTCAGGTAGTAAGTTAGAACGATTCGTGGTGGTTACACCAAGAGGACGTAGCCTACCTGCACGGATATCAGCCAGAGCGAGGTGGATGGGCGCCAGCATGTAAGTAGCACCCCCTGCGATCGTGTTGGCGATCACATCAGCGATCGCATCGCCTGCCTTAGCGGGTATATGGACCGCTTTAATCCCCGCCTCAAGATTAAATTTCTCTAGCCCTAAGTGCGTGCCGGTGCCCACACCCGTGGAGCCAAATTTCAGCTCACCCGGCTTCGCCCTCGCAGCGGCAATCAACTCGCTCAGGGTAGCGATGCCCGACGATTTGCCTGCGACCAACACATAAGGCTGGCTTGTCAGGGGAGCGACTGGAATGAAGTCCTTCAAAGGGTCATACGGCAGGTTCTTCAA
>DATNKB010000181.1:0-2231 GCA_035603595.1 Candidatus Dormiibacterota bacterium | reverse complement strand
GAAAGGAATTCATGTACGAAGTTTATGTGGACGAATCTTTTGCGGCGGCGCACAACCTGCGGGGGTACAAGGGGAAGTGTGAGGATTTGCATGGGCACAACTACAAGGTGCGCGTGACGCTGGCGGGCAAGGAAGTGGATTCGGTGGGGCTGTTGTATGACTTCGTGCATTTGAAACAGGTGATTCAGAGCGTGATCAAGGCGCTTGACCATAAATATTTGAACGAGTTGAAGCCATTTGATGTGGTGAATCCTTCGGCTGAAAATATTGCGCGGCATATTTATGACGAGACCGCGAAGCAATTGAAGCAGACGGCGAATGGGGCGGCGGTGGCGAGTATTACGGTGTGGGAGACGGATGTGACGGCGGCGACGTACCGGCCGTGAGGAAGCGCGATTGCTGCGTTGGATAGAGTGGGAAATGCGATTTGAAATTTGAAGATTTCAGATTTCAAATGAAGCAACGGCGGAAGAAGCAGCAGTGCACTTGCAACGCTTTCACCTCGAATCGCCCCGGCAAGCCGGGGCTTATGAAAGCGGTGGCAAGCCACCGCACTCCAAATGGACGGGCTTCGGATGAATCGGGCGTTTTACATTATTGTGGTGCCGGCGATCGTGACTACGTTTGGCTGGGTGACGTTTGGGTGGGGGTGGCGGCTGGCGGCAGTGATTACTGCGGCGGAAGTGGCTCTGGTGGTTGCGACCGTGATTTTTCTGGCGCGGCGGCAGAATGCGCAGAAGGCGGCGCTGAAGAAAGCTTCTTAGTTTTTTGCGGAATTTATTGAACGGTACGCGTGGCGATGGTCATCACCGAGATTTTCAAATCCATTCAGGGCGAAGGGACGCGGGCGGGATTGCCTTGCGTGTTCGTGCGGCTGACGGGGTGCAATCTTCGCTGTACCTGGTGCGACACGGCGTATGCGTTTTATGGCGGGGCGAAAGCTTCGCTGGACGATGTGCTCGAGAAGGTGCGCGAGCTTGCGGGCGGCGAAGCTGGGCGGCGGGTTTCGCTGGTGGAGATCACGGGCGGCGAGCCATTGTTGCAGCCGGAGACGCCGGAGCTGGCCGCGCGGCTTCTCGCCGAGGGCTACACGACGATGATCGAGACGAGTGGCGAACGGTTTGTGGGGACGCTGCCGCGCGAGGTGATCAAGATTGTGGACGTGAAGTGCCCGGATTCGGGCGAGGCGGATACGTTTGATTTCGCGAATCTCGAGGCGATGGATGAGAAGGATGAAATCAAGTTTGTGATTTCGACGCGGCGCGATTATGAATTCGCGCGCGACTTTACACGCGAGCACGGGCTGGTGGAACGCGTTCGCGAGGTGCTGCTTTCGCCGGTGTTTCCCGACCCGGCTGGAAAATGGACGGGACTTGAGGCGCGCGAACTTGCGGAATGGATCCTGGCCGACGGGTTGCGGGTGCGGCTGGGCCTGCAGCTGCACAAATTCATCTGGGATCCGGCAATGAAGGGAGTTTAGAGAGAGCAGTGATGAGTGGCCAATGGTAAGTGGCGAATGATGAGCGAGAAACCGAAGGCGGTAGTGCTGTTGAGCGGTGGGATGGATTCGTGCGTTACGACGGCGATCGCGAATCAGACGCACCGGCTCGCACTGCTGCACGCGAGTTACGGGCAACGGACAGAAAAGCGCGAGCGACGTGCGTTTGAAGAGATAGCTGATTTTTACGGCGTGAGCGAGCGGCTGGCGGTGCGGTTCGATGTGATTCGGCAGATTGGCGGGTCGGCGCTGACGGATGCGGGCATGGCGGTGCCCGAATCGGGAGAGGCGGTCGGGACGGCGGATGCGGAAATTCCGGTGACGTACGTGCCATTTCGTAATGCGCATTTTCTTTCCGCGGCGGTGAGCTGGGCGGAAGTAATTGGCGCGAATGCGATTTTCATAGGAGCGGTGGCGGAGGATAGCTCGGGCTATCCCGACTGCCGGCCGGAGTATTACCGGGCGTTCGAAAGTGTGATCCGGGAAGGGACGCGGCCGGAGACGCGAATTGAGATTGTGACGCCAGTGATCGGGATGCGCAAAAGCGAAATCGTGCGACGGGGAGTGGAGCTTGGCGCGCCGCTCGAGCGCACGTGGTCGTGCTATCAATTTGAGGACGAGGCGTGCGGAGTGTGCGATAGTTGCCGGTTGCGGCTGCGGGCGTTTGCGGAGGCGGGCGCAGCTGATCCGATTGCGTATCGGGATCGGCTCGCAGGGCAGACCCGAGTTGCGC
>DATNKB010000180.1:0-2139 GCA_035603595.1 Candidatus Dormiibacterota bacterium | reverse complement strand
GTTCCAGGTATAGCCTTGAGGCCGGGGAATGCGACGCCCGCGACCAGACGTCCCAGCCCTGTGGCGCCCGCCGAGCCGAGCACGGCAAGAATCAGAACAAGCAATGTATTCGCGGGAACTTCCGCGCGCCCCAAGTGCTCGCCCAAAGTTTCGAACCCCCACGCGATGAAGAGCACGACGACCCCAGTGACCAAGACCATGTTGGTGCGATTCCAGATTGTCCAACCAGTGTTGTTGACGCGTTTTTCGCGCAACAGCAAACAAGCGAGGCCGACGCAAACGAGATTTGTGACGATCAGAAAAGCAATGCCGAGCGCGGTGGGCCGATATTGTCCGGGGACTATCGCGTAGGGCGTCGAAACCGATTCCCGGTCGATTTTGCCGCCACCGGTTTGCGTTACGTAGCCGCCTACGGCCGCGGCGTGTCCTCGCAACTCGCCTCCCGATTGCGATTCGATATGGCCGCCGACGGCCAGTGCGTTTCCGTCAACCAAGCCCGAGATATAAATACTTCCGCCTATGGTGAGAACGTCGCCGGTGACGTGCCCGCGAATGTGAACGTTGCAGCCGAAACATTGAACTACGTTCGCGGTGCCATTGGGACCGATGTTGATGTCGTGGAAGAATTGCGCTCGATCTTCAGGATTTCTTTGTGGCCGTTGCGCTGCGAGCGGAAAAGCGCAGAAGAACAAGAGCGGAATTAGAAGGATTCGCTTCCCGTGCAAACGTGCAGCTCCTTTTGGTGTGCCGCAGATAATGACAGACTCGCGCAAGCACATCCATAGTGAAGCCAGACCCGCCCCGGCAAGAAATCACCGGGGCGAATCCGCGATAGCAAATCGAGGTGCCAGCTTCGTGAGAGCTACTTTTTGGCGTGGGCGAAGTTTTCGGCTACTTGCGGCCAGTTGATCGTGTTCCACCATGCCTCGATATATTCGGGCCGGCGGTTTTGATATTTCAGATAGTAGGCATGTTCCCAGACGTCGAGGCCGAAAAACGCCTTGCCCCCGTCCATGATGGGATTGTCCTGATTGGCGGACGACTCGATCACGAGCTTGCCATCGCGGAATAGCAGCCAGGCCCAGCCGGAACCGAAACGTGTGGTGGCGGCCTGGTTGAGCTTCGTTTTGAAATCAGCGAAGCTGCCGAATGCCGAAGTGATCGCGCTGGCCAGGTCGCCAGTCGGCTCGCCTCCGCCGCCCTTCTTCATAATTTTCCAGAACATCGAATGGTTCATGTGCCCGCCGCCGTTGTTGCGAACGGCTGTGCGAATGTTTTCGGGCACCTTGTTGATCTGAGCGAGCAATTCCTCAACGGAAAGCTTCTGAAGATCCGCCTGCCCCTCGAGGGCTTTGTTGAGGTTGGTGACGTACGCACCATGATGCTTGTCGTGGTGAATCTCCATCGTTTTCGCGTCGATGTATGGCTCGAGCGCGTCGAAAGCGTACGGCAAAGGCGGCAACGTGAAAGTCATCTGGGGAGCAGCTCCTTGTCCAGAAGTGGTGGTCATTGAAACTACCTCCTGATTTTCCTATCCTGCCTCATAATTATACGCGCCTCTGCAGGCGCAACGGTATACGTCCTCATATTTAATCTTGAAGCGATTTTGCGGGTATTTCGGGTAGCAGCGATTTCAGGCAGCAGGTATTTCAATTCGGCGAAGCGAAGGAGCAAAATTTGCCGGCTACCGAACACGTAGAGAAACACTTCACCGCCACGGCCGCAGTGCGCGACATCGTGATTGGAATGTCGGACGGGCTCACGGTGCCATTCGCGCTGGCCGCGGGACTCACTGGCGCTGCCGCGGTGTTGGCGAAAGGCACCGGGATTATCGTCACTGCGGGGCTCGCCGAAATTGCGGCAGGTTCGATCGCGATGGGATTGGGCGGCTATCTCGCGGCTAAAACTGATTCCGAACACTATGCCTCGGAGCTCGATCGCGAATACCGCGAGACGGTGGAGCTGCCTGAGATTGAAACGGAAGAAGTGGCAAAAGTCTTTCGCGAGTATGGACTATCACAAGCGCAGATGGCGCCCGTGGTGGATGCAATCATTTCGAATCAGAAGCGCTGGGTGGATTTCATGATGCGCTTCGAGTTGGGCCTGGAAGCGCCGGACCCGGCGCGTGCGGCGCGAAGC
>DATNKB010000179.1:0-62293 GCA_035603595.1 Candidatus Dormiibacterota bacterium | reverse complement strand
TTTCGTGTTGGGACCGGCGTAAGGACCCTCCACCCGATCCACCGCGTTTTGCGCTGTAATCGTCGCGAGCACTTTATCGCCATACTCAAATGAATCGCGCAGATATTGCAGCAGTTCAGCCTTCGTCTTCGCCTTCGACGGCCCGCCTTTCTCGCAATGCTCCGGCGGCGTCTTCCCTTCGATCTCATTAAAAAACGCGAACTGCGCGCACGCCACATGTTTCACCTGCTCCCCGAACGACCGCACGCCATCGAAATTTCCCTGTGTAGGAATATACGAGTACTTCTCCTCGGGCATCGCCTCCGCAACTCCTACAAATCCCTTCTCCGCCCAACCCAGCGCGCCACCAAGGCTCCCCGCAATGCTCTTAGGAACTTCCTCCTTCTGCGTCAACGCGGCCGGCGCAATAAGAACCGCCAACGCAAAAATCAAAAAAGCAAAGAACCTCATGGCAACCTCCACTTGAAACGGATTTTCGAATTCGGGTCTGTAGCTGATCGTATGCCTTCCCCGCCGTGTATTCAACGAACCTGCCATCTCGCAAGTTGACCGAGCGTTGCCCCTTGAAGTATCGTTGCCTTTCAACCGGCTCGGAAGCCTCTGGAGTGGTGCTTCATGATTAACTTCCACCGATATTCAGCCAGAATCCTCGTCTCACCAAAGGAGCGTTATGCCCAAAAAAATCGACCCACTCAATAAGAAGCAATACTGTTCCGTAACGCCAATGCTAACGGTGTCCGACGTGAAAGCAGCAGCGGACTTCTATCAGAAGGCATTCGGCTTCGCCAAACGGGGAATCATGAACGGCCCAGACGGCAAAGCGGTACATGCCGAGCTCACGCTTCGAGGTATGACCGTAATGTTGGGGCCAGAAATGCCGCAGATGGGTTCGCGCAGCGCGAAAACAGTTGGCGCCTCACCGAGCAGCTTGTATCTGCTAACGGAAAACGTAGACAAAGTAGTAGCAAAGGCAGTCAAGCTGGGAGCCGCCCTCAAGGGACCAGTGATGGATATGTTTTGGGGCGACCGTTGTGGAGCCGTTGTCGATCCCGACGGCTACACCTGGATGGTTGCCACTCACATCGCCGAACCCACGCCTCAGGAAATGAAAAAGAAGATGAAGGAGCAAATGTCAGGCAAGCCTGGCACTGAGGAGTTGGCTGCCGCCGCTTCGGCTGACTAATGCCCGCGTTAAGCTCCAAAGTAATGCGTATTAGTGCCCATAGTGTTAGTGTCAGTGAATGATGCGGCTGCTGCTCGCCCTGACGCTTCTACAAGGATTCGCAGCGACGACCGTCGCGCAGAACGCACAAACCGTGCAAGACGCCCCCAGTGCGTCCACGATGTTCGATGCTGGTCGCGCATTTCTTGCCACGCTGGATCCAGCGCAAAAATCGAAAGCTGTATTCCCATTCAATTCCGACGAAAGGTTCCGGTGGTTCTATACGCCGGTCTCCAGAAAGGGCATTTCCCTCAAGGAATTGAGCGCGACGCAGCAAAATGCAGCGCTAGCGCTGTTGCGCGCCGGCCTCAGCGAGCAGGGCTACACGAAGGCCGAAACGATCCGGAAGCTCGAGGACGTCCTGCGAGAAATCGAGCAGGGCAGCGGACCAACCCGCGATCCGGACCTCTACTTCTTCACATTTTTCGGGGAGCCCTCCGAGACGGGCGCCTGGGGCTGGCGCTACGAAGGTCATCACTGCTCGCAGAACTGGACGATTCTGAACGGCAAGTCGATCGGCAGCAGCCCGCAATTCTTTGGCGCGAATCCCGCGGAGGTGCGCGAAGGCCCGATGAAAGGCACTCGCGTTCTCAAAGCTGAAGAAGATTTGGGCCGCTCGCTCATGAAGTCGCTTACTGGCGAGCAACGCGCCGAGGCGCTCATCAGCACATCTGCACCGAGCGATATCGTCACCTCAAACCAACGAACTGCTGCCATCAAGGAAGATAAAGGCATCCCCTACAGCAAGCTCACCAAAGATCAGCAGGGCACCCTCCTCGCCCTGATTGAGGAGTACCTGGGCGCGCAGCCGCCCGCCCAAGCACGCCAGCGCCTCGAGAAAATTCGCCGTGCGGGCTTCGACCAGATTAAATTTGCCTGGATGGGCGGCCTGGACAAAGGCGAAGGCCACTACTACCGCGTGCAAGGCAGCACGTTCCTCATCGAATACGACAACACGCAGAACAGCGCCAATCACATCCATTGCGTCTGGCGCGACTTCAACGGCGACTTCGGCGAAGACCTGTTAGCAGACCACTACCAAAATTCCCCGCATCATCAGCACGCCAGCACCCACTAAAAACCCATGATAGCTCGCGGCATGCCAAATGAGCGGAAGCTTTTCAGTCTTGGGAAAACATTTTCTTGATGCAACAGAAGATCACGGTGTATAAGAACCGCATCTGAGAATCCAGAATTTACGTCTTCAGCATTCCAGCATATAGAAGTGTCGTGCTCGTTTTTTTTTGCTTCAGGGTCGCTGTATTCGGAATGCGGTTTAGGTCAAATGCTCAACGATCAACCTTACAGCGCGCGTCGGGTGGCTTCAGCAAGTATCTGGCGGAGTATGCAGTTCAGCGCGACGCTCTTGGCCTGCCTTTTGTGCTGCGTCTTGGGTTGCTCGGAAATTTCGGAACTGGCCGGCTTGCAAGACGACACTTCCAACGATTGCGTATACGCACTGGAGACCCAGCCCGAGTGCGGTCTTGTCGCGCCCGGCAATTCTAATCGAGACACACCGGCAGCACGCCCACACCTCCTGTCAGTAAGAGGTCGCCGCGCACAGAAAATCTTTCGGCCGGAGTTCTTCGGACCAGGCTCGTCGCACTCAGTCTCAGAGCTTCTGCATTTCCTCTCTATCCAGCGCACATAGTTCGATCCCTCGCCCGCAGGAATTTTTCCCCTTAAGTTGCGATTTCTCGAATCTTCGCTCGATTTGCATTTATTCCATGCTTCCCGCGAAGGCGGCGGGGCGATTGAGATGTCGGCATATTCCCGATTAGCAACTGGCAGGCATGACCACAACTCTCTTACAGGAAGGTTTGATATGACTCAAATATGCGGTGAAGTGGTAACGCTGGCTCCTCCAACGGGCGGTGGCGTTCATGAGTATCGAACCAAATATGTGTACGCGGATGGATCGCCAAGCCAGGTGAAATCGTCCTGGTATAAGAGCCGGATGGAGTTTCCCTCGATGCGCGTGGGGGGCACTGTCTTGGATGGCGCCTATGTGGCCAACGATCAACTTGGCCACGATATAGCGGAAAACATCAATCTGGGGGACCGTGTCTGCATCTTCCTCTACGGACATCTCTTGAGGAAAAAAGTGATTATCGGTGTCACATCGGAGAAGGGACCCTCCTTTCTGATGCCCGGGAGCGGTTTCGTCTCCGGCCTGTTTTGGTATGCAGTTATTTCGCCGATCGTCGTCGCCATCCCTGCGGTCATCATCGGAATGATCTTGGGCATGCTGGGAGGGCAGAAAGGTACGGCCATGGGTTTGCTGTTTGGAATCCTATACGCTGTGGGCATCTCCTGGTTCAGCGGATTCAGGTTTTATAAGGCATACCAGGAAATGCGCGCGAGTTCAGCCGAGCGGGGTGGCCGATGAAAAGGATTTCACCGAAAGTCCAACGCGCGGGATCCTGGTTGCTACTTCTACTGGCGATCCTTACGTCTGGCGGGACTCTTGCGCAGACTCCTGATTCAGATGCGCGCAGTCAATTGTTACGTGAGTATGCAGGCAGCGACAATTGGTATGCCCTCCTCAAGAATCCCAAAGTTTGGCCGCAGCTGCGGCGGCTTCTCGGGAAGGACCTCCCTCACTTGCAAGAAAATCTAAGTGTGAGCGGCGTGGTCGATGTTGTAGGGGGAGACCTGTCTGTCAGCGGCAATGCCCCTCACCAGGGCACGGTGGAAGAAGCGGTGGTCTGCGTCAACAGCTACAACCTGGAGGTGAACGCGGCCGTATTTTCCAAGGGAACCATTACTGCCTACTCTCGCACCAAAAACTACAACGACCTTTCCCGGTGTATCAAGAGCTGGATCACACTGGTCAACTCCGAACGTCGCGACCTGGTGAGCCAACCTAAAAATGTTCGTATGGCTCGCGGAATGTGAAATCGCACTCGTCCCAACATCTGTTACATCCATGAAATCGCCCAAGAAAACGGGCGTCCCTTCATCGCGATGTAGCTTCTTGACGGGCTCACGCTAACAGCATTGCATTGCGGGTGCCCGTCGAGACGGATGTTCTGCTCCAATATCCCGCCACCCACCAAACCGGCTTCCACCTGACCGAACGCGAAAAGCGCCTGTCGGGAACGCAGACCAGAACGGGCAGTCACAATTTATTTACAAAGCTATGTTGAGGTTTGTGTTGCCACCTTTGGGCTGTATGTCGTCATGCTAGAGTGGCCGGGCCGTCGTCTGCATAATCAAACTCCGAGGCGCAATCAAAATGGCCACCCAACTTGCAACCGCAATGGATGAACTCTGGGATCGCTGGCCGTACTTGTCCCACGGTCAGCGCTTGAGGCAGTTTCGTGAATTACACACTGGCGAGAAGGCGGATTTTTTCCTCGCGCTCAACGCCCACGACCAATACAACTTGCTGCTGGGTCTGCCTGAGGACCAACGACACGTCTGGATGCGGCTGCTCGCGCCTGACGATGCGGCCGACGTTATCCAGCAAGCCGGTCCCGAAGAACGCGAAGAGTTGCTTGCCCTGCTTGACGAGCCGACGCGGAAAGAAGTGGTTGCCCTGCTCGCGTACAAGGAGGATGAAGCCGGCGGCCTGATGAATCCGCGGTTCGCGCGGTTGCGGCCTGACTCAACCGTCGATGTCGCCATCTCCTATTTGCGGAAGGAAGCTCCGAGCGTTGTCCAAATGTATTACGCGTATGTGTTGGACCAGGCGCAACACCTGCTCGGCGTCGTCTCGTTGCGCCAGCTCTTTACGGCCGATCCGGGCAAGCTGGTGAAGGAGGTGATGACGACGAAAGACCTCGCCTCGGTGACCCCGGAGACGGACGAGAAGGAGGTTTCAAGGATTGTACGCGACAGCCGATTGCTGGCCGTGCCTGTGCTCGAGGCGGATCATCGCATGGTCGGCATTGTCACCGTGGACGACATCGTGGACGTAGTGGAAGAACAGGCGAGCCGCGATATCCAGAACATCGGCGGCATGGAGGCGCTCGATACTCCCTACATGCACACCGGGCTGCTCGAGATGGTGCGCAAGCGCGCGGGATGGCTTGCCATCCTCTTTGTCGGCGAGATGTTCACCGCGACTGCGATGAGCTTCTTTGAGGCAGAGATAGCCAAAGCGGTTGTCCTGGCCCTGTTTCTGCCGTTGATTATCAGCAGCGGAGGAAATTCCGGATCGCAGGCCACTTCGCTCATCATTCAGGCCATGGCGCTCGGAGATGTGAAGTTGCGCGACTGGTTTCGAGTGATCCGCAGGGAACTGATTTCAGGTCTCGCGTTGGGCGTGATTCTCGGTGCGATCGGACTCACGCGCATCTTCGTCTGGCAGAAAATCTTCGGAACCTACGGCGCGCAAACACCCATCCTGGCGCTCACAATTTTCTGCGCCCTGATTGGCGTGGTTGCTTTCGGGACAATCGCCGGCTCGATGTTGCCGTTCATCCTGCGGCGACTCGGCCTGAATCCAGCGAGTGCGTCGGCCCCATTCGTGGCCACCCTGGTCGACGTGACCGGCCTCGTCATTTACTTCACCATCGCCAGGTTCATCATGCTGAGACCCTGAGATGACTATCTGAGCCGCGTCAATCCCGGGTTGGTTACTGAGCCTTTTTGCCCTCGCTTTCCGCATCTCCAAGTAGACGCACAGCAGGCCGATCCCGGATCAGGCCCGCAGTTCTGGAGGTGTCGTCTCTGCGCTCGGTGACTGCCATGGAGTCCGGCGGCGTGCCGCCGCTTTCATCAGCTCTGGCTTGGGGCGGTTTGCATTAGACGAAAGCGTCACGCCATTGGCGTGAATATGGTCCTTTTAGGTTACTTGCGCTTTGCACGAACGCAGATAGGATTCCCCCAGTCCTCGAATCACCGGGCCACGTAAATCTCTCTTCTGTCATAAAAGGTGGACTACATGAAACCGAGATCGGACGACACGTCGATGTCCCTTTTCCTCTGCTCGCCACTGTGCTTGTCTTTGCGACTGATCTTGCTGTGCTTGGGTTTCCTGCTATCAAGCGTGGGAACTAACTCGCTGCGGGCGGACAACCTCAATTCAGGCAACAATACAGCGATAAGCACTGCATTCAACCCGACGGGCTCTTTTTGGAATAACCCTTCCACTGACATTGTGAACGGAAGCAATTTCAACAACGTCGGGAATTTCCTCGACGCTACCGGCTCGTTTGCCACCCCCGTCGCGGGCTGCAGCACTTGCGGTCCGGATTACATGGCGGGCGGCGGTCAGATGTTCGTTAACGCCGGGAACACGCCCAACTTCGTCTCGAATTTGAACTTCATCACCCAAACGGGCGGCCTGCAGGTCAGTCTGCTCTACGCAAATAGCCCGGAAAATACTCTCACTTCATTCGGAATCTACAATACTGCGAACTTAGCGGATGTCGTACTCCTCGAACCGGCTGGCGTGAATCTGAACAACGCCATCGGTGCAACGTACGTCTTCGGAACGCAATTCGCGGGTTCCGCGAACCTGGGAGTTTATGACTTGTCTAACGGTAGCCCTTTTTCCTCGTGGGGCATCTATGTCACCACCTGTACGGAGGCTGCCAGCAGCCAAGCCGCGTGCCAGGCGGACGGCGATCTCGTTACCTACCGCCTAGGAGCCAGCGGGCAGCAGTTCGCGCTATTCCAGTCCGGTACGAATGTGAATCAGTACTTTGCGGGCGTCGAAGAGACGCCAGTCGCCGCAAGTCAATCCGGCGACTACAACGACCTTATCCTCAGCATCCATACGTCCATCCCGGAATCGGGTCCTGGTGGCCCAGGCGGTGGTGGCGGATCGGGGACGACTGTTCCCGAGCCGGGAACTTTTTCGATGATCGGCCCTGGGTTGGCCGGAATCAGCATGTTGAGGCGCCGGTTTACGAAATAGAATCGCCGGGCGGCTCTCTCGACTGGAGGTAGAATCACCGCCACCAGCAAAAGACCACCCTCTAGGAGAACCTCCATGATCCGAACGTCAATGTGGTTCGTAACCTTGGCATTAGCCGCAGCCCTCTTGCCCACACCGGCGAAGGCCGACACTACATATGCCGTCGATGAAACGGTCGGTGCCGGCTCCGCCACCGGCTTCATCACAACCAATGGAACCATCGGCACTCTCGATGTCGCCGACATCGTTAATTGGAATCTCACCTTGAATGACGGCACCAACTCGCCGGTTGACCTCGAAGGGCCCGCGAGCGGCAATAACTCCCTCGTGCTTTTAGTCGGATCAGATTTGACGGCGACGCCCACCCAACTGATCTTCGCTTTCGGCGCTGCCGACGGAGGAAGGCTCCAGTTTTATGTCATCGGGGGCCCCGTCATTTGCTACAGCACCATCGTCGATTGCACCGGCACGATCGGCGTATCGCTGGACACGCTAACTCCCGACACCCACTTCGTCTTCACAGCATTGTCGGACACAGAGGCAATCGCGGGTCCTGTCCTCGCTCCCGAGCCGGCTACCGTCATCCTGTTACCGGCAGGAATCGCGCTGCTGCTCCTGATGAGAAAACGATTTGCCCGGCCATTCCGGATGACGACCACGTAAGCAGCGTCGCTGATTCCACATATCTTTTTGCACGTTGCTCTCACGGAGGGCTTCCTCTTTTTTGCACGCCAGGCCTGCAAGAATCAGGCTTCAGCCCGTTCAAACCATAGCCACTTTGTGGCGACAATCTTAAAAACCGCCCGTTCGGGTGACACTATGAATTTCTTGCTGATTCCCCTGTTGCTTTTTGTCCCGGTACCGCAATCCGCTCATCCGCCGGATGCGGTCGTCGAACGCCTTGCGAAGACCGGTGTCTTTGCATTCGGTCCGGTCGGCTACGCCGCAATAATCTCCCATGGCGAAAAAGATTACAGAACGGTTTTCAATCGCAGCTCCGCTCTGGAAGATTTCGAGAAGCTGTATTCAAGCGGCAATTTGCAGGCGAAATGCTACGCTCTCGTCGGAATTCACAAGCTCGATCCCACGCGCTTTAAAGAATTGGTACAACCGCTACGCGATTCAAAGGAAACCCTAAATACCATGACCGGATGCATTCTGTCCCGCGAAGCCTTCGGAGCTGTCATCAAGCAAATCGAGTCAGGCAGGTTTTCCTAGCCCAATCTCACAACGAAATGTGTTCGCAACAGTTATCCGCGAGTTCCGTGAATTCCGACCAGCGCCACGGCACATGTCTTGGCATAGCTTACGATTCATTGCGGAAGTCCGACGCGCCGAACTAAATCCTTGAACCGCGCCTCAGAACGGATCGCATCCCAGTATGGATCCACGTTCAGGTACACAAATCCGTTACCGTGGTTTGCATATCCCTTCTCAAGCAATTTGAAAGCAGCGTCGAAGTCTCCCAACCGAACCTGAACTGCGGCCACGTCCGCATCCTGAGCGTAGTCGAGCCAACCGTAGCCCGATGGTGTTCCGAATTGCCGCGGGCGCTTCGATACCTCCCGGCTAAACGCAAGGATTTTTCGCCAGTAGCCCTTCTCGCCGGATTGTTGATAGGCCTTACGAAGCTCGGCCAGCCGGTACTGGCTCATGCCGAACCGTTCTTCTCCCTTCAAAAATTCTTGGATGGCTTCATCACCTCGTCCCGTATGCTCATAAACCAGGCCTGTATTGTTGTGCGGCCAGGGAGCTTCCGGATTTAGCCGAAGATATTTCTCGGATACTTCAAAAAACAAGTTGTAGCGGTGTGCAAAATAGAAAGCCCAGGCTGCGAAGTCGTTCGAAAATTCCGAAAAAGGGTCGAGCTCCAAAGATCTCTTTGATTCCGCAGTGGATTCCTCGGGGCGCCCCATAGCGGCCAAATAGTGCGCGTACCACACATGGGCTGCCGAATAACTTGGATTCAGCTGAATCGATCGCTTGAACTCGCGTTCTGCGCCCGGCCAATTCCAATCGAGCACCATTTCCACCAGCGCCAGCGACGTATGTGCCTCCGCCAAGCCTTCATCCAGTTGCAACGCCTTCAATGCTGCATCCCTGGCCTTCGGCAGAACGTCTTTCGGCGAAGGATCCCCTGCGAAATAATCCCCGTGCCAAGCCCCGATCGCGTAGCAATCGGCCAGGCCGGCATACGCAAGCGGGTCGTTCGGAGCTTCTTCGATCGCTCGCTGGAAATATTGAACAGCTCGATCGAAGCTGGGGCGGATTTCCTCCCAGCATGAGTAGCGTCCTTTTAGATAATCATCGTGGGCTTTCGGATTGACGGTCCGCGCGTTACCCAGCAGCTTTTCCTCTTCCGGAGTCAACTTCACCTGAATCTCGCGCGCCACCGCCTGCGCCACCTCGCCTTGCACTGTGAGAATGTCTCCAAGCTCGCTTTCATAGGTCTCCGCCCAAAGATGTTTCTCTGGCGAAGCCTGCACCAAGTTTGCAGTGATCCGAAGGTGATTGCCCGATCGCGTCACGGTCCCTTCCACAAGCGCGTCCACATTCAGCTCTCCCGCGATCTCCGGCAGAGTTTTCCTGGTGCCCTTGTACTGCATCACGGACGTTCGGGATATGACTCGCAGAGCGCCGATTTTACCCAGATCGGTCGTCAACGCTTCTGTCATTCCGTCGGCAAAATATTCTTGATCTTTGTCGCCCGACAGATTCACCAGCGGCAAAACCGCAACGGACCGAATCTGGACGGAGCCTCGCGACGGGAACAGACGTCTGCGCACCCGGCTGAGGCTCAGTGTTGCCAGCAGCAGGGCCAGCACCACAACGACGGCGACCCAGACCAATCTTCGTCGTCCGTCGGAACGTGACGGTGCTTCCGTAGCGCGCGGGTGGGATTCGGGGTTCGGGCCTGGGGTCGGAATCACGCCCGGTCCAGGCACAGCCGTCAGGGATTCAACCGGAGCAACGAAACGGTACCCTCGGCGTGGAATCGTTTCGACGAACCGAGGATTTTCCGCCGAATCGCCAAGCGCCTCACGCAACCGATTAATGGCCGCATTCACGCCGTGGTCGAAATCGACGAATGTGTCCGTCGGCCAAAGCCGTTGTTGGAGTTCCTCGCGTGTTACAAGCTCGGCGGGCCGTTCCAGCAGCATCACCAGAATTTCGAATGGCTGGCCCTGGAGCTTGATTCGCACCCCACTCTTGCGGAGTTCCCGCGTGGCCAAGTCGGCCTCGAAGGTTCCGAATCGCACGATTCGGGGGCTCGCGGTACGTTCCGTTGCCATGAATGAGAGCTTCGCGCGGTTGAGTGTATCACCGCCCGAAGAATCCGATGAAGCTGCTGCGCGAGATCTTCCACAAAGCCCCGTTCTCTCAATAGGTTGCACGGCGAGCACGATTTGCGTTGGCGTGCATTGAGGTACGCGCCGCGATCCTCGATTCTCCACTCGTGCGACGGTCGAAAGCGGACTCGGGCCGCCGACACAAGGAGAAAAATGATGGCAAGAAACCAAAGAATCGTGCGAATGGCATTGTTGGGGACGGTCCTATTAGTGAGCCTCTTCTCAATTGGACCGGCACGGGCCCAAGGTCAATCACCAGCCTACGTGGGGACGTTCACTACGACGAACCAGATCCTCTGGGGCAAAACCGTCCTGCAGCCCGGCAGCTATACAATCACCATCGAGTCGACCGGAAGTCCTGTAGTCGCTTCTATCCGCAACGCCAAAGGCGACGCGGTCACCCACGTTGTGAGCGGAGCCCACACAGGCAAGACAAATGGCGTGAATGCGCTCCTCATCAAAGAAAAGAACGGACAACTCCAGGTGCATTCGCTGGCGCTCGCCGACTTGGAAATGGTCCTGATTTATGATCCAGGCCTGGCGCGGGAAGCGGTTCGGGAGGCGCGGGCCAGCAAGACCGTACCAGTGACGTGGGCCAAAAAGTAGGGGTGCATAGTGAAGCGCGATCGGGAGGCGGGTGTCGTGCGGCCACGATGGACTTCACGCACTCATCCGCCTTCACCGATTTCTTGCCGGGGATACGGCATCTTGGATTGGCTGCCGACCCAAGACTGCTGCTAGGCGGCGACCGCCCGCAAAGTCCCGCCGGAACGTGGAATCTACGACTTCTTAGCCGACGCCGCGGCGGTTACCTTGTGACTTGTCGATTCCTCGACAACCGAAAATTCTCCGCCGTCCTGCGACATCTCGAGCTTAAACGTGTACTCGGTCTTCGATACTTCCTTGATCGTAACGCGCGTACTGATCTTAACATCACCCATTTTAGATTCGGCGGTCCAGTTCGATGTGTCGCCGCTCACCGTGCCTTTCGCGTCGATAGCCTCTCCCGTGCTGGTGAACTCATGGTAGGTGTAAACCTTCTCGTTCGGATCATAGCCCATAAAGGAAACACTCTTCCCTGGCCCCATCGGCCCGGTGCCTTCCGAGTGGCACATGATGAAGAACCCTCCCGAGTACCATTCGCACTTTTCCGTGCTCGTGAACTTGCCTCCGGGCATCGGGCCGAATGGTTTGGCCTCTCCCGCCGCTTTCCAGGTGCCGATGTAATAGTCGAGTTTCTTGAGCTCTGCCCCTGGTTTCGGTGCGCCCTGAGGCGCCTGTGCTTGGAGTGATGTAGCAAGAAACACAGTGCAAGCCGCGAGCAGTACAGTCATTTTCTTCACAATCGCCTCCTTTGAATCGACCCCGCTGCGGCTGGTCGCACGGAAACTCATGTCCACGGCGCCGCATGGTATGCGGGGGATGATACATCCGTCCTCTAGATTTTCAATTGAGAATACTCCTCAGCCATTCCTGGTAGAAAGTTGGAAAGGTATCGTGAAATCTCTTACCACCAGCTATCTCATTTCGAGATAGGTGGTGATAATCCTTGTTCGCAACAGTTATCCGGAAGATCACGCCAATTCCGATGAGCAGTCGCGCGCCTTCCGCTTTTCTTCGGTTTTTGCGCTGGAATTTCCATCCGCCGGTATTCTCACCTAAGCTTCTCGAAAAGTCCGCGCCGGGAAACCTCTACTTGTTGAGCTTACCCTCAAGATCTGGCACGAACATAGGCTGCGCGCCCGGTTCGAGCTTCCGCGCTTCCCTGAGCGCCGTATCCCACTCCTGCCGCGCCTCTTCCTTTCGCCCCATGGCCGCGAGCGCGTCTCCCCGCGCCTCGTGCCCCAATATTGACGATGGATCGATCGCCACCGCCTCGTCCGCCAGCGCCAACGCCCCCGCCGCGTTGCCCTTACCCGCGACTTCGATCGCATTTTGCGCTCGGCTCAGCGCCGCCGCCGGCCTCATATCAAACCGCCCGCGGTAGATCATCACCGCATCGTCAATTGTTTCTTCTGGCTTCGCTCTTCGAAACGCATCGTACGGATTGAGCGACGCCGCCGGCCATTCGCATCCCGAAAGATCCCCCGCGCTCAGAAGCACCGTGCCTTCAACCACCGCCGGCACGTTGTCAGCCCCTCCCCCGTTCGTATCCACGGTCGGTAAGTGGTGACAACGAATCCCGTAGGTCTCCGGGTTCACCTCGGGATACGCAAAATAGGCGAACCAGCACTCTTCCCCCGGGTGACGCTCCTGCCACGCCCTCACCTGGAAAAGCTGCTGCGCCCAGTCCGCGTTCGAGTCGCTCAGCAGCTTATGCACGTTCGCCGGCCCGCCCCATGCTTCGTTCGCGTAGGCCATGGCATTGGGAAATGCCGCGAGCGACGAACCCACGTGCGCCGCCAGCAGCAGCCCGCACACGGCGAACCACTTGCGGCTCGATGCCGCCAGCGCCGCAGCTCCGCCGCCGGCCAGCACAAATAAATACGCGTAAAACGGCAACAAGTGACGCGCCCCAATGTTCATCCCCGACACCATCGCCACGGCCAGATAGAAGAGCGTAGGAATCAAGAGAAAATCCACTTCGCGCCCCCATTTCAGTTTCCGCGTCGCCGCCGCATATACCGCCAGGCCCGCCAGCGCCAGCAGCCCGAGCGTCGTCTTGATCGCGATCACCGACGGGAAATACCACCACACGCCGTGTGCGATATTTCGCCCGAATACGAATGTCGGATAGAACAGCGCCATGCGCCCCACGTCCACCAGCCCGATCAGGTAAGACTCTGGCAGCAGGTGCAGCCGACCCACGAGATTGATGGTCCATGAAACGTGCGTCCCGAGCGGCGCCACATAATCCCCGAGCGTGGTGCTCATCTTCAGTCCAGCCGGCCGCGCCGCGTAACGAAAACCGTAGAAGCTCCACAGCACCAGCACGCCGATCAGAAAAATCGCGCAGAACGCTCCCGCCAGCCGCAGCGCCTCCCGTGCTCGCGTTCCTTTCTCCGCCGCCGCGATCTCGCGCGCGATCAACAGCGCGAGGATCGGCGCCAGCATTACTCCGGAATGCTTCGTCGCCAGTAGGAGACCCACCACCACACCGGTCACCACCAGCCGCTTCGCCGTCGGGTGCTTCACGTACCGATAGAAACACCACGTACTCGCCAGAAAAAACAGTGAGACGCCGATGTCCGTCGTCACCAGCGCCGAATGGGCCAATACGTTCGGATCGAACGCGGCCATCGTCAGCGCGAAAATCGCCGCCCAATCTCCGAACGATTCCCGCGCCGCCAGGAAAATCACGAGCGAAAGTGCCACGGTCAGGAGGCCGGCCGCCACCCGCATTTCGAAAACCAATTGGTTCCGATCGCCGTCGTTCCGCGCAAGCCAGTCCCGCCCGTCCAGATACGCCTCGGTTTTGAAGTCGCGGTCTTTCAACTCCGGCACCCACAGAGCCTGCCCCAGCATCGGCACCGTCGCCAGCAGCTTTACGAACGGTGGGTGCTCCGGATTCAGCCCGTAGTCTTTGGTGTGCCACATCATGTAACCGGCGAACATGTGGTTGTCTTCGTCGAACGTGAGCGATTCGCGATGAACCATCACCAGCGTCAGGATCATCTGTGCAACAATCAGCCCCGCCGCGATTCCCCACAGCATCCGCCCGGAAAGTTTTGGCACGTTCTTCCTATCCCTTGAAATTCACGCGGACATCTTACGTCGAATGATCCGTCGCGTGCCGCATCCCTTACGCGCCCGGATTATATCTTCCATCGCGCTTCCGTATGGCCACTCGGCACCCTTAAAGGCTCAGCGTGGTCAGCTCATGATAAGTCGCGTAATCGGAAACTAGGCTTCGCACTGATGGGCTGGGGCAGGTTAGTCCGGATAGTGTCGATAAATCTTCTTCGCACCAGCTATCTCAAGCTGAGATAGGTAGTGATAATCCCTGTTCGCAGCACCTAAGTCGAAATGCTTGGTTTTCCGTGAGCGTTTGACAGACATCGGCTGCGTTGGTGCAATTAGGAAGTTGCTCCTTCGAACAAATTGCGACGCCTGGTGTCCAATGATTATGTTGATAGGGCTGCTCCAGTCCAACGACTCTGCGTGGTACGGTATGTGGCCCTACTTGCCTCCTTTCGCCCGGTTATTCCTGATTCTTCTCTTTTTGCTCGTTGTCTACACGGTTTGTGTGGCTTCAGTCGTTCTGGTGCGCCTCAGCTCATTGCGAACTGTCCAGAATGACGATTTGTTTCGGAAGCGTTTGGCTGTGCTCAGTCATCGGGCAGCGAACCTGCGGCAAACTATCGTTGCGATGTCCTATCTTTTTGGTCTCACGTTTTTTCTTCTGATCCAAACCGCGTTTTGGACCCCAGACAACAACCGTCCTGTCGGTCTAATGGTGCTAGAGAATTTCAAATTCGATTTCCGTTTTGCCGCAGACGGTTTTCTTGTCTTTCTCGCACTTCACGCGGTTCAATGGTTCGTGTCTTCTCGAATTTGCAAGGCCGCACTCCGACTGGACGCTAAGGTTACCGGGTAAACTCTTGAATTGGCGCGCTTCACCACTGTTCGCCGCGTTATCAGCCTTCGCGGTGCTTCTTGTTTCTTCGTCCGCAATCTACCTCTTCTTCTCGCGCCCCTCAAACGTCAACGAGCCGACCGCAAGCAATTACCGTCTCGCCGTGTCCAGACGTCGCTTCTGGCGTCGAGCAGATAGTCGAGATCCTGCTGCGACAAGCCTCGCACGTTATGAACCACCTGCATGCGGGTGAAGGCGAGCATAGAAGTTAATGTCCCAATGTCGGGCGTGAAACCTGGTTGTGGTCCTATAATCCAAGCATTCTCTGCAGCGGCGGCGGATTCAAGTAGAGGGGCCGCACAGAGCCCGACTGCCATGCCCGCACTGCCTCGTAGGAAGGTGTGCCGATTGAGCATACATTCGACTGAGATCATCGAGATTTCCTCCGTTGGAGATGCGGTTCCTGCAGGAATAGTACTGCGATGAAAGCCAACTATCGAGTAGATATGCTGGGTTCTCGGTGCTCCGAAAGCCGCTTCGGTTCGAATAGATGTTGCGAAATCCTCTTCCCACCACCAATCTCAGACTGAGATAGGTAGTGATAATCCCTGTTCGCAACATCTATCTGAAAGTCAATGCCCGGTAACCGCGTTTACCAGACACTGGCGGTCGATTAGGCTGATGGGGAAGAGCACGCAACAAGCATCACTTAGTGTGCACGAACAGCGAGCTAGCGAAAGGCAGGGTCCAAATCGTCAGATATTCGGGCGGTCTGGGTGAAAGGGAGAGATTTGTCTGTTCGGATTTGAGCGGTCTTTTATCATCGTAGATCAGGTCGACGGTTCGTCCATTGGGTAAATAGAACCACTCTCTCGGAAGCGTGAGCTGGCAGCGAAAGTAAGCGTCGTCGCAAACGGCGGAAACTTCCACTGTTGATCGTACCTTCGCCAAATCTCCGTCGGCCCGATAGCAGTAGTCGGCGTAGCGATCACCGCCATCATCATTGTTGTTAAACGAGAAAACAGCGCGGATTGTCTGATTTTCTTTGTACCAAGCGAACGCAACGGGTGTTGGCTTTCCCGCACGTTCCCACTCCGCTTTGCTCGAAAACTCCTTCCATTCCCCAGTCTCTTTCGATTCGCGGGTCTTGGCGAAGAGCCGAGGCTGATGCGACACCGAGTAATCGTCAACAGTCATACAGTACTTCATAATTGAAGTCATCGCCCGAATCTGTTGATTTTCTTCGTCAGTTGGACGTTGGATTGAATTCGGCAACGTCTGTCCCAAGAGTTGAGGCGCGAAAAGTAAAGCAATCCATAGTCGCTTAAATACTCTCATGGCGCGGCCTGCAATTCGGGGATCGGCTCCGACTTCCAATGCGATTGGAACTACAGCGGATTCTATCAGAAAACGCTGCTCTTCCCGAAGACTAGGGCGGTCAGTGGGCGATTAGTTGCGTAATGGGAAGCCAGGCTTTGCAGATGCGGTGGGAAGGCTTGGCCCGGATAGGTATTGATAAATCCGCTTCGCACCAGCTATCTCGGAATGCGGCGGAATGTAGCCACGCCGTTTTCGACGAGTCATTCGCCGACACAGTGGACCGAGCCGAACGCCGTTCAGTGCTCGGACTCTCAGCCTGACCGGTTTCAAGCAACAGATGGCCTACCGGCTTAGTCTTTCTTTTCTTGACAACTAGTTACCAGAGGGTTATCATGGGTCGTGCTAGTTGTTCAAAACTCGGCCCGAGGCAAGCAATCAACTAGAACTCGTCCTTCGCGCCTCCCAACCCTCCTATTTCCACAGCGCGAGTCACAATTTCTAATCGCAAATGACAATCCGAGTAGGATTGTCATTCTGAGCGACCAGCGGGAGTCGAAGGGTCTCCCTTCTCAATCCCTTCCGCTTCTAATCGCAAATCTGGAATTAGAATTTCACATAAGTCCCATAAGAATCATTGAACTAAGATTTTCTAATCGCAAATATTCGCAGCTTTTTCATTCGCCGTGGCGAATCGTCGAAGGTGCTCAGGCTAGGTGCCCGCACCGTTCTAATAGCAACAGTCGAATTACAGAAAAAGAGTTAAGTCGCACAAAAGAAAGAAGAAAGCAAAATTCTAATAGCAACAAAATCGCGTTTTCCGCCAATTCCGCCTTGCACGGTTTTTCTCAACCGAGATCCGCACTGGCGGCACGATGTCACCTGGCTTCCGTCACCGACCCATTATCCTCGGCGCCCAACCTCGCTATAATAGACTTTCCTACGCGAGGACATTTATGAGCCGGCAGCAAGCAGTCATCGAATCGGCAGCGCCCACCGAAGCTCAGGCGCGCATCTGGGACGCCTTCCGCCGCTGGGGCTACCTTCAAGCCAATCTCGATCCGCTGGGCGATTTGCAACCCGTCGAGCTTCCCGAACTCGCCGTTTCGGGCCCGGATGCGGAAGCAGCGCGCAAAGTCTATTGCGGCACAATCGGGGTCGAATTCATGCACATACCCGATCCCGAGCGGCGCCGCTGGATCGAACAGCGCATGGAATCGACAGCGGCGCCAACTCCGGCAGCGGACCAGAAAGCAATTCTCGATCGCCTCGTGCGCGCGGAAATTTTCGAACAGGTCTTGCAGACGCGCTATCTCGGCACGAAGCGCTACTCGCTCGAAGGCGAAGCCGCGCTTCTACCGCTTCTTGACGCGATCCTCAATGCCGCATCAGAGCACGATGCGCAACAAGCTGTCCTGGCGATGAGCCATCGCGGCCGGCTCAACGTGATGGTGCACATCGTCGGCCGTCCGGCCGCGGAAGTTTTCGCTAAATTCGAAGATGTGGATCCGCGCAGCGTTCTCGGCGGCGGCGACGTGAAATACCACATCGGCGCGACCGGCGAATTCCACGCAGCCAATGGCCGCGACATCGGAATGCACCTGGCATCGAATCCCAGCCACCTCGAAGCGGTGGATCCGGTGGCAGTCGGTCGCGCGCGCGCGAAGCAGACGCGCATCGGCGAAGGTGGCACACAGGCGATCGTTCCGGTCATCATGCATGGCGACGCCGCGTTCGCAGGGCAGGGAATCTCGGCCGAGACGCTCAATATGGTCGGCGTCGAAGGCTACAACGTGGGCGGTTCCGTCCACATCATCGTAAATAATCTGATTGGCTTCACCACCGTGCCGCGCGAATCGCATTCTTCGCGCTTTTCATCCGATCTCAGCAAGCGCCTGCCGATTCCGATTTTCCACGTGAATGCAGAAGATCCGGAGGCAGTGGCACACGTCGGTCGCATCGCGGCTGATTACCGCTACAAGTTCGGCTCACCGGTCGTCGTAGACCTGATTGGCTACCGCAAGCACGGTCACAGTGAAGTGGACGATCCCACTATCACCCAGCCACTGCGTTACAAGAAAATTCAGGCGCATCAGCCGCTCTGGCAAATTTACGCGCAGAAAATCGGTGTCGATGCCGAACCGATCGTCGAAAAAGTGCGCCAGGAACTCGACGCCGCGCAGAAAGAAGCGGAGGAACTCGAGAAAAATCCTCCGATGCGCAAATTGCCTGCCTACTGGAATCCGTATCGCGGCGGTCGTTACAACCCATCGCTCGAAGTGGACACTGGAGTGCCCGAGGCGGAGTTAACGGCCACTGGTGAAGCGCTGGCAAGCTATCCGGATGGATTTAACATCCACCCAAAAGTAAAAAAGCTGCTCGAACAGCGCCTGGAAATGGCCCGCGGAAAGCGCCCGCTTGATTTCGGCATGGCCGAAGCGCTGGCGTTCGGAACATTACTGAAACAGGGAACTCCAGTGCGCCTCAGCGGGCAGGACAGCAAGCGCGGCACTTTCAACCAGCGCCATGCAGCCCTGATCGACATCGAAAATGAAAAGGAATTCATTCCCCTGCAACATGTGGCGCCCAATCAGGGGTTTTTTGAAGCGTACAATTCAACTCTGTCGGAAGCCTCGGTACTCGGCTTTGAATACGGTTTCAGCCGCGACTATCCCGAAGCGCTGGTTTTGTGGGAAGCCCAATTCGGTGATTTCGCAAACGGCGCGCAGATCATCATCGATCAATTCATCGCCGCGGGTGAAGACAAGTGGAATCTGCTCTCAGGAGTTGTCCTGCTGCTGCCGCACGGATACGAAGGCCAAGGCCCCGAACATTCGAGCGCCCGCATCGAAAGATTTCTGCAGCTCGCGGCGCGCGACAATATTCAAATTTGCCAGCCGTCCACAGCGGCGCAATATTTTCATCTGCTTCGCCGCCAGGCCATGCTCTCGTGGCGCAAGCCGCTCGTCGTCTTCACGCCGAAGAGCATGCTGCGCACGCCCGCTTCGTCATCCACGCTCGCAGAACTTTCAGCCGCGCGATTCCGTCCCGTGATTCCCGACAGCGGAAATGGCACCGCGACGCGTGTTTTGCTGTGCACAGGAAAAATCGGCCACGAACTCGAAGCGGAACGAAAACGCCGGAAGGATGACTCGACTGCAATCGTTTTTGTGGAGCAGCTCTACCCGTTTCCCGAGGCCGAGTTGGCCGCCGAAATGGACCGGCACGCAAACGCCCGCGAATTCGTCTGGGTTCAAGAAGAACCGGCCAACATGGGCGCTCTCGCGTTCATGCTGCCGCGCCTCGAACGGCTCGCGCGCGGCCGCTCGGTACGCTCGGTAAAACGTTCAGCAAGCGCGAGCCCGGCTACCGGCTCGCACAAAGCGCACGAGATGGAACAAAAGACTCTTCTTACGGTCGCGTTCGCAAATCCTACAAGCAAATAAATATTGCGACGAAACGATACACGCGGATGAAAACGAAAATTCTACTTCCGCGAAATGATGAAGCTTTGCGGTCCGGGCGTCGGCCGCAATTCATTCGATGAAAAACCGGCATTCCGGAACATGCGATCGTACTCGGACATTGGATACGAATCGCCGGCGCGAGTTCCTGCCAGCATGATCAGGCTAAAGCCCGCAGCAGTCGCTGGTGTAACGCGATCCTCATTCGGCACGAATTCCACGGTCACCGCCCGGCCATTCGGCGCGAGCGCTGCATGGACTTTCCTCAGCAGCTTTTCGATCGCCGGCGGATCGAAGTGATGCAGAAAACCGGTGAGCAGCACGAGATCGTAGCCCGTTCCGAAATCCACTTCGAATGCATTCCCTGGAATCGTGTGATAGCGCGATTCGACTTTCGCCGCCCGCGCATTTTCTTTCGCCACTTCCAGTACAACCGGCCAATCGACCGCGAATATTTCCGCGTGCGGATTGTGCCGAGCAATCGCAACGCCGTACACGCCATGCCCCGCCGCGATGTCGAGTACCTTCCACTTCTCTCCCGCATCCGCGTTAACAAGCTTCGCGACGCCTTCGGCCACAGGCCTTTGCATCGCAGCCATCGAACGGGCGAACTCAACCCAAATCGGATTGTTCACCTCGGTGGTGCCTCGGTCGTCCTGAAGCGAGCCGCCCTTGCGCACGATAGCCGTCAAGTCGCGGAAGCGGTCGAACATTTCGGGCGTGGTGAGAAATCCCGCAATCGAGCCGATGTAGGCGGGCGAGCGGCGATCGAGGAATGTCGCCGCATCGGGTACGAGCCCGTATTTCTGCTCCTGCTTTGTTAGAAAACCAAGGATGGTGAGGTAATCGCAGAGTGTTCGCATACCGCGTTCGGAGGCTTGGCAGCGTCTCGCCAATGCGGCAGCGGTGTCCGCTCCTTCTCCGATGGCCGTAAACACTTCGAGTTCGATTCCAGCTTTCAGCGCAGCAGTCTTCTGGTGCGCATTAAGCGTGTCAAAAATCCTTTCCGGATTCGGTTGTGACTGTCCTGTGGGTGTAGCCACGATGTCCTCCCTTTTACGTATGTCGCAAATCTGATGGGCGCATCTTCAGGTGACATTTTCTCGCCGTGCCGGGCCAAAGTGCAAATGCGAAGCTCGCAGTTTCACTTTGGAACGTGTCACTCTCACGCGAACAGCGGATTGGGCGAGCAAACGCGCCGCTAGTCCGCTAGTTACGATTCGTTGACTTGCGCTGCGCAGCCGCCATAATAAGGTAGTGCGCAGCCGGTTTTGACCCCGGTCCTCGCCTCCCATGAAAGCGCCCCTACCCGAAAATGAAGCGGCGCGTCTCGAGTCGCTTCATCGCTATGCGATCCTCGATACGCTGCCCGAACAGGAGTTCGACGATCTCTCTCGCCTTGCTGCGTTGATCTGCGGCACACCGATCGCGCTCGTGAGCCTCGTTGATGAGAATCGCCAATGGTTCAAGGCGAAAGTGGGAATCGAGGACACAGAGACACCGCGCGACGTTGCGTTCTGCGCGCACGCGATTCGGGATTCGGGCGTGATGATCGTGCCCGACGCGCTCGCCGATGAACGATTTCGTTCGAATCCGCTCGTCACGGGCAACCCGAACGTCCGGTTTTATGCCGGAGCTCCGTTGCGCACGCCGGAAGGACATGCGCTTGGCACGCTCTGCGTGATCGACCGGGTACCCCGTGAACTTTCGGCAAACCAGCTCGAGGCGCTCACAGCTCTCAGCCGGCTGGTGGTGAACGAGCTCGAACTGCGGCGCAGCGTCGGCGATCTTTCCAAGGCGGTTCGCGAGCGCCGGATTGTAGAAGGCGAGCTCGACCAACTCTTCAATCTTTCGTCCGATCTTTTTTGTATAGCGGGATTTGACGGATATTTCAAACGGCTAAACCCATCGTGGGAACAGACGCTGGGGATTTCCAGGGAAGAGCTTCTTTCGCGGCCGTATGTGGAGTTCATTCACCCTGATGATCGCGAGATCACGCGCAAGGAAGCGCAGAAAATCGTAGGCGGCGAGGTTACGTTTTCATTCGAGAACCGCTTCCGCCGTGGGGATGATACTTACATCTGGTTGCTCTGGAACGCGACTCCGAACAGCGATCAAGGCTTGATTTTCGCGGTAGCGCGAGACATCACGCTGCGCAAGCGCGCGGAGCGACGGCTCGCGGTCGGTTACACGCTGACCCGCATTTTGGCTGAAGCAGAAAACCTCGGTGCCGCGTCGCCATTGATTTTGCGCGCGATCTGCGAAGGGCTCGGTTGGCAGATGAGCGCTTTTTGGCGCTTGGACGAGCTGGCCAATGTTCTGCGTTGCGTCGATCTGTGGCATTTGCCCGGCGAGGAGTTTCCCGGCTTCGAAAAAGCCACGCGCGAACTTACGTTCCGGCGGGGAGTAGGTTTACCGGGGCTCGTCTGGGAAACAGGCCAGTCCAAATGGGCCACCGACGTGCCCGGACGAGAAAACTTTCCTCGAATCAAGGTTGCGAGAGAAGAGGGCTTGCATTCGGCGTTTGGTTTTCCGATTCGAATCGACGACCGTGTGGTGGGTGTGATTGAGTTCGTGAGCAGCGAGATCCGGACGCACGAACCTGAATTGCTGGAAATGTTCGATTCGATCGGCAGCCAAATCGGGCAATTCATGGAGCGGCGGCGCGCGGAAAGCGAGCTGAAGCTGTACGCCGATTACCTGGAAGCAGCGCGACTCGCGCAGGAGGCGGATGCGCGGCGCCTCGCGCTGCTGGTGCACGAGCTAGAAATTGCGAAGGCGGGAGCGGAAGAGGCCACGCGTTCAAAAAGCGAGTTTCTGGCGAATATGAGCCACGAAATCCGGACGCCGATGAACGCCGTGATCGGGATGACGGAATTGGCGCTCGATACGAAGCTCACGTCGCAGCAACGCGAATACCTCGTCACCGTGAAGAATTCCGCCAGTTCGCTTCTGCACCTAATCAACGACATTCTGGATTTCTCGAAGGCGGAAGCGAAGAAGCTCGAACTCGACCGTGTGGATTTTGTGCTGCGCGACATGCTGGAAGATACGTTGCGAGCGCTAGCCGTGCGCGCACAACAGAAGGGGCTCGAACTGGCCTGTCACGTGGCGCAGGAGGTGCCCGATGCGCTGGTGGGAGATGCGGAACGGCTTCGGCGCATCGTGGTGAACCTGGTGGGCAATGCGATTAAATTCACGGAAAACGGCGAAGTGGTTTTGAATGCGAGCGTGGAGTCCAGAACCAATGAAGACGTGGTTCTGCATTTTTCCGTGACGGATACAGGCATCGGGATCCCGCGGGAAAAACAGAAAGCCATCTTCGAGGCGTTTGCGCAAGGCGATGCTTCCACCACTCGAAAATACGGCGGCACCGGCCTGGGCCTTTCGATTTCGTCGCAACTCTCGGAACTGATGGGCGGCCGCATCTGGCTGGAGAGCGAACCCGGGCGCGGGAGCGCGTTTCACTTCACAGTGCGACTGGGATTACAGACTTCGGCGAGCGCGGAGCAGGCACCGGTGCCCGTGAAATTGCTCGATTTGCCTGTGCTGGTGGTGGATGACAACTCGACGAGCCGCAAGATCCTCGAAGAGATGCTGGCGAACTGGAAGATGAAGCCGATTGCAGCCGATAGCGGGCCAGCCGCGGTGGAGGCGTTAAAGCGCGCGCAGAAGAAAGGGGAGCCGATTCGGCTTGTTCTGGCCGACGGGCACATGCCGGGGATGGATGGATTCGATCTTTCCGCGAGCGTCCAGAAGGATGCTCAACTTCGCGGGGTGACGATTATCCTTTTGACGTTTGCCGGTCAGCGCGAAGACCAGGCGCGAGCGAAAAGCGCAGGCGCGGCAGCCGCCGTGACCAAACCGGTGAAGCAATCGGAATTGTGGGATGCGATTGTGACCGCGCTGCACGTTCCGGGGCGCCAAAAGGTGCGGCCGTCAGCGGCGCGAAGCATGGCGCGGGGTGCGCAGCGCAGGTTGCGGGTACTGGTGGCGGAGGACAACCCCGTTAATCAGGAACTGGTGCTGCATCTGCTGGAACGCAGAGGACATTCGGCGATCGTCGCGGAGAATGGAAAGCAAGCGATTGCGGCGCTGGAAAAACACAAATTCGATCTGGTGGTGATGGACATTCAGATGCCGGAAATGGGAGGCATCGAAGCGACGGAAGAAATTCGAAGAAAGGAAAAGAGCGACGGCGGACACATTCCGATTTTCGCGATGACGGCGCACGCGATGCCGGGCGACCGTGAAAGATGCCTCGAAGCGGGAATGGACGGATACATTCCCAAACCAATAGACCCAAAATTGTTTACGCAAATCATTGAAACTGGCGCATCACCCTCTTCAGCGATGGCCGCTGAAGAAGAAGCGAAGCGATCCGATAAAGCTAAAACAGACGGAGCGGGGAACATTGACAAAATCCTGGCGCGTTTCGATGGAAATCGCAAACTGCTGGGATCGTTGATTCAGACGTTCCGGCACGACTGTCCCAAAATGATGACGAAAATCCGCGGCGCTCTTTCCGCGCGCGATCCGCGGATGCTAGCGGAGGCGGCTCACGCGTTGAAAGGGTCGGTGGGGAACTTTGGGCCTTCGAGTGCTTTTGAAACAGCCCGGGAGATTGAAAAAACTGGCCGAGAGGGTAAACTCGACGGCGCCTGGGAGCTCTACGCAACCCTGGAAGACGACCTTGCCCGGTTCCTGCCGACATTGCAATCTGCCGGCAGCCCGAAGGGTGCAAAGACCCAGCCTAGGACCAAGCCCAGCAGGGCCGGACGAAACGACCGCCTGCAGCATGTATCGCGGAGGAAACGATGACGCGCATTCTTGTCGCTGATGACGACCGCACAACGCGGCTGCTCCTGACCGAAATTCTGCGCGGCGGAAAGTATATGGTGGTGGCCGTTCCGGACGGGGCGGCGGCGCTGAAGAAACTCAAAGAGGATAAGTTCGACCTGGCGCTGCTCGACGTCTGGATGCCCAAGAAAAACGGCCTGGAAGTGTTGTCCGCGTTGAAGAAGAGCAGCAAGAAGCCAAAAGTAATTGTGATGACCTCAGACGACACGCCCGAAACGCTTTTGAGCGCGATTCGCGAGGAAGCGTATCAGTACGTGGCCAAACCGATTGAGCCAAAATCGCTGCTGACGCTGGTGCGCGAGACGCTTGCAAAAACATCAAAGATTTTGCCGATCGAAGTAATTTCCGCGCGGCCCACGTGGGTGGAGCTCTCCGTTCCGTGTTCGCTGGAAGCGGCCGAGCGCATTGAAGCGTTCATGGCGCACATGAAGGCAGGTCTTTCCGAGGAAGTGCAGCGCTCGGTGGGGCAGGCGTTTCACGAACTGCTGCTCAACGCAGTGGAATGGGGTGGGAAACTTGATCCGAGCCGCAAAGTACGGATTTCTTATTTGCGAGGGAACCGGATGGTGCTGTATCGGATTGCGGATCCCGGTCCTGGATTCAAATTTGCCGAGCTTGAACACGCCGCAATCACCCATCGAGCTGACGAACCCACGAAGCATGACGAAGTGCGCCAGCAGAAGGGTTTGCGTCCTGGAGGATTCGGGCTGCTGCTAGCGAAGGCCAATGTGGATGATCTTCTTTACAATGAAGCGCAAAACGAAGTTGTGTTCGTGAAGTATCTCGAAGACGACGGTACGGGTGTTGCCAAGCAGGAAGCCGCGAGCTAGAAGCGGCGGGCGATCCCGATTGACGATCTATCGAGCCCCGTATACGATGGCAGCGATTTTACACGGAGGAGACCGATGGCGAAAAAGAGCAAATTGTTGAACGATGCGGCGGAGAAAATCGGAACTGCGATGGGTAAGGCCAACCGCACCGCGCACAAAGTGGCGAAGGCGGGTGTGCTGGCGAAGAAAGAGCTTGAGGACATCTCGAAGCAGGTGGAAGCTCTCAAGAAGCAGTTGCAGAAGACGACGAAGCGCTTGCGAAAAGCCCTGGCTTAGGCTTAGCGATTTCGCGCCCGCGAGAGCACATGCCGTTCAGCTCGCCTTGCGCGCCTTCTTTTGCTTTTCGCCGGTTTTTGGCACGGCGCGCAATAACGCTTTCCTTGCCGGTTCGGCTGACAGGCTTTTCTTCAGCGCCGACATCAAATCCGGGACATGTTCACGTTTGGCGCGTGGCATCACCGTCAGTTTCTTGCCGTGGGCTTTCGCTTCGATCAGTTTTTCCAGCTCTTGCTGGTACGTGTCTGAGTACTGATCGGGGTTGAAGGATTCCGCGAGCGTTTCAATCAGCTGCATGGCCAGTTTCGATTCCGCCGGCTTCAGCTCCGCTTGATTAAACTTGGCGTTTTCCGCGATCGAGCGAATTTCATTCTTATAGAACATGGTGTGGAGAGTGAAACCATTGTCGCGGGCGCGGATGATGACGATGTTTTCGCGTCCGTGCATCGTGACCTTTGCGACGCCTGAATAACCTGTTTTGCGCATGGCGTCGAGCAACAGATTGTAGGCTCGGACGCCGCCCTCGCCTGGTTCCGCGTAGTAGGAGCTGTCGAAATAAACCGGATCGATTTCTTCGGCTTTCACGAAACTCAGAATCTCCATCGTCTGGGCGGATTCGGGCTCGATCTCTTCGAGTTCCTGTTTCGTGAACATCAAATACTGGTCTTTCTCGTATTCGTACCCCTTTTCAATTTCCGAGCGGTCGACAAATTTTTCACAAGTCGGGCAATAGGTGGGCTGCTTGATGCGCGTGTGGCAGACGGAATGGAGCTGATTGAAACTGATCCGTTCAGACCGGGCAGCCGGCGTCAGTTGTATTGGGATGGAAACCATCCCGAACGTGAGAAAGCCCTTCCAGGTTGCGGCCATCGTCCCCCTCCGGAGGAAAGGAGGCAATCATACACTCGGTTGAAGTTCGGTTTGCATCGAATGCTCGCGGTATAACGATGCGGTAAAGAGCGAAGAGAAAGCGAAAAGTGAGGCGTGGCTGGGACTGGTTCGCGTGGATCGGGCTTACTCTTGTCTGTATCGAGTTGGCCACGGGGAGGCCGTCAGGTGCGGGGACTACTCACATGCGGTCAGCGAGCTTTCTTCAAGCCCCCTAATTCAAGCAATACAAGCGCCGCAAATTCGGCTCCATAAACCAGATAGCGGCGCCACAGACGTCGCGGCTCAACCGAGAGTCGGAATAACCATTCCAAGCCATGATTGCCCATCCACGCCGGCGCCTGTGCGATGCGCCCAGTGTGGAAATCGAACGCGGCACCCACCCCAACTAAGACCGGAATGTTTAACCGATCGCGATGCTCGAACATCCAACGCTCTTGCTTGGGAGTGCTTAAGCCAACCCAAACAATGTCCGCCTGCACCCTCTCGATGGCTTGGACGATTTCGCGATCCTCGTCCTGCGTCAGGGTGCGAAACGGAGGGCTGTATGTTCCGGCCACTATAAGACCAGAGAACCGGGAAACAAACCGCGAAGCGAGGTCCTCTGCAACACCAGGTGCGCCGCCGTAAAAAAAGTGCCGATAACCTTTTGTTGACGTCTGCTCGCAGAATGTGGCCATCAATTCCGGTCCATAGACGCGGCGTCGCATCTCGAAACCATGCCGACGGCCGATCCACACGAGGGGCATCCCGTCTGGAACGACAAGTCCCGCGGAATTCAGAATCGTCTTGAACTCCGCGTCATGCTGCGCCTCCGTCACTCCATGCATTCCTGTCACCGCAACGTACCGGCACCCCTCCCGCCGTGCGATCCACTCCTCCATTTGCGCGATCGCGTCCGGAATCTGCAGCGCATCCACCCGCACTCCGAGCACCGGAAACCACGCCACGCGTGGAGTTTCGCAATCAGTTTGGCGCCGGGAGGCAGTGGGCATTCAATTCTCCGAAACTCGGGTCTGCGATTCGTGCGCCGCGGTTGTCTTCGCGCAAGACACGAGGGCGCGGCGGTAAATGTCCATAAGCAATTTGTAATTCCGTTCCGCCGTATATTTTGTTTCGTACTCCCGGCTGGCTGCGCGCCCCAAGGCCTCCATTTCGGCCGGATGATTCCATGCCCACTTAACTTTGGCGGCGAGATCGGCGGCGTTGCCTGATTCGAAGTGTATGCCGGTCACTCCGTCCTGCACGATTTCCGCCATCGCGCCGAGCCGCGACGCAATGACTGGAGTTCCAGTCGCAAACGCCTCGATGATCGTTCTGGGCATTCCTTCGTAAACCAGCGACGGAAATACCACACTTCGCGACCGCTCCATCAGGTCCGCCACCTCGGAAACTCGACGCTCACCAAGGAACTCGATGTGCGGTTCTTTCAGGTAGGCACCGTTGACTGGAGCCAGTGGCCCCGTTCCAACGACTTTCAATCTACAATCCTGCCCGACGATCCGCCAGGCATCAAGAAGCGTTGCGATTCCCTTTTCCTCCGAGAGCCGTCCCACGTACAAGAAGTGGTCATCTCTAACGCTGCGAGTAACGTCGTTCCGAGCAAAAGCGAAATTTGGCTTGACCACAATTTTGCGCGCGGGGAAACCGCCCTTTACAAACTTCTCACTCGCGAATTCTGTAAGGGCGATAAACACGTCTACCTGCTGGGTCCATGTTCTAAGGGCACGATGCACCACTAGCATCGCGGACACCGCGCCCGAAGCCGCCAGGCTCCCGCGATAGCACCGATGAATGACCGCTGGCCACGGAACCGATCGGCCCAGGCAGTCTTCACACGCATATCCTTCGCGAAAGAAAAGCGCATTGGGACAGAGCAACCGATAATTACGAAGTGTTTGTACGACCGCTGCGCCTTCGGACTTGGCGGCGTAATAGACAGCGGGAGAAATCAGAGGAAAAAAATTCTGCACATGCACGACATCGCACTTTTTTTCTCTGACCACAGCTCGCACACGAGAGTAAGTCTCCCGCGACCAAATCGCGTTCGCTGCGGTCGAGATGCCTCCGGTTCCAGAAATCTGTTTGTTGCTGACCCGGTAGCTCTCCACCGTCACCCCATGACTGCGCAACATTTCTTCCTCTACCCGCGTCGACTCGTCTTCTCCTCCGGGCATCTGGTATTCGTTGTGAACCATCAGTACACGCATCTGTTAGACACCCACGACGGCAGCCGATCTGCTACTGCTCGGCCCACATGTTCGCTTTGTGTACGAGAATTTTCCTGAGGCGTTGGGAGTAATTTCATCGACGTGGCTGATCTTCAAGCTGCAATCCTTTCCCAAGACTTCCTTCAGATCTCTCTCAATCTCCCCAAGGATTTCCCGTTGCGTTTCCGCCGGGAAATCCGGTTCAGCTTCATACCGAAGCTCGAATTCGAGGGGAGAGTATTGCTCCAACTGGAATCGCCGAATAAGTCCAGGATTGTGGACCACTCCGATCAGGTGCCTGATATATGTCGGCGGCACATGTCCACCGTCCGTGCCGATGAGAAATTCTGCGGTACGCCCTTCCACGCGGGTTAAAAGCGGATACGGTCGCCCACATTCACAACTCGCCGTGCTCAGCGCACCCACATCACCGATTTCGTACCTGATGATTGGAAAGGACGTGTTCTGAAGTAGCGTAATCAGCAGTCGTCCAGAGACCCCTTCCGGCACCGGCCGTCCGTCATTGTCAACAACCTCGACCAGCAGTCGGTTTGAATAAATGTGATGTCCACCTCGCTCGCACTCGCAGGCGATCCCGGCACACTCGCGGCTACCATACTGGTTGTGAACACGAGCCCGAAAAACATTCTCCAGCACTTGCCGGGCTTCCGGCGTCACCGTTCCGGCGCACGCCATGATGCTTCGCAACGGCCGCACTTTGAGTTTCTTCCTCGCCGCGTGTGCCGCCAGGTCTTCGATTGCGTCCACGTAGCCCATCAAGTGGTGCACTTTCGAACCCTCGATCATCGCGATGTATTCCTCAATCCGCTTCTGGCTCATTCGAAATGCGTTGAGCACCGTCTCCCGGTGAAGGATGCGTAGAGCTCGCTGTGCTGGTGATTCTTTCGCCTGATTAATGTCCCGCATGCTGCCCCAAAGCTTTATGTACGGCGTTCCGAGCGGAAAGCCACAAAGCGTTTGCGAATACAGGCGCCCTGCGCGCCCGCTGTCTCGGCAGGGTGCGTCATGGATGACAGTTGTCGGCTCGCCCGTGGTGCCCCCGGTCTGCACCTTCACCCATGAGTAATGCCGATCTTTTTGGCCGGTCGTGTACTCTCGCCGAAGTTCTGGAGTCATGATTTCGAGAAAGTTCTTTTTCAAAGCGGACTTAGTCAGGATAGGAAAATCACGGAGCGCTAGATTGGCGCGGGAAGATGCGAGCTCTCGATAGTAAGGAACGTTTTTTGCAGCGCCAGCAAGCAGATTCGTCAATCGCTCACTCTGCAAGGATTCCAGCTCGCGCCGCGAAGCGTTCTCCAGCCGCCTCATTTCCCGGTAATAGCCGAGTACAGCAGAACCAATGACACGGTGAAGCGCGAAATACCCGACTTCAGAAAGATTCAAGTGAGCACCTCACGCTGTTCCAGTTCAATCTCGCCCTTCCACCCTGGCGGCGGAAGAAAATGATGCAAGACCGGAAGACTCTCGATCCCTCGATACATCTCTCCATTCCAACAGATCTCCACCTCGGACGCATCGAACGCTCCCCACTCCGGATCCCCGAATTCCCGACGATGATGCAGGATGGGAATCTTTTCAGAGGAAAGCCCCATGATCTGAGCCATAACGGAGTCCAACAGGAACGGATCTCGGCTGGCCAGCAGAATGCCAAGTTCAACAGGAAGAGGCTGCAATGGCCCATTCCCTTCGCCTGCAATAATTCCATCCGCAATGGCGATGTATTCGCGTTGCGGGGTCGTCGCCAACCGCCCTCCTTCTCGAGGGGCGCATCGGATGATGCGGTTCAAGTCGTAAACCATGCGCCAGATCGTGTCGTTCCCATGCCAAGATCCCGCGGAGGTGAAAAATCGGCCGTTGCTGTCCACTAGGTTCTCTCGCGTACCCTCCGTTTTAATTCCAGTCACGTGCTTCAGGACTTTCCAACCACGGCGCAGGACAGAGAAAAGTGCCCGCGACCGTCCCTGTACCGCCTCCCGGATCCTTGATTGCAATAACACTGCAATCGGCACATTCGGCGGAAACTCATCTCCCCGATGGCCATCCACACTTTCGCGGTAGTGAACGAGGTAAGCCTTTTCGCCGTTGATCCCTACTAGATTCTTTAGAGCGCCAGTCAGTCCGCTCTTCTGATGGGTTTTGACCTTTGGCAAGTTAATGAAGAGATCGCAATCCAGCGCGCTCGCAGCAATGAGGTAGCGGTGAAAACCCCGCGTATGGCTGCTTTCCGTTTTCTCGGGCGAATAGTCGGACACACGGAACGCTTTTTCATCTTCACTGATTGGGTCCAGAAAGCTTTCTTGATCCAGGATAACCTCGCGATACCCTTTCGGATCCCCCCCTGATGCATTGGGTATTTTGCGGATGAACCCGTCCGTCACGACCGCTAACTCGCGCCGGAGGTCAACGAACCGGATCCGGGGAGATTCTCGAGTTCTATATTTTTGCATCAGCCGGTCAATTCCCGCCTGACTCACGAGCTTGGACCAGTCGCAACCCTGCAGTGGCACGTCTCCAACTGTGATCTCTTCAACCTCTGGATACTTAACCAGGCATGTTTCGACCACTGCTTCGATTAACTGTGTGCTCGTTACCAATGCACGGATCGGAAAGCTATCATCTTCCTCGTGCCGCACCCAGTTTGGCTTAATCAATATGGTCCGCACAGAGCGCGAAAAACCTAGATAGTAATTGAGCATCTCGGGAACACTGAACAAGGGCTCACGAGAATCAACAAACGCTGCGGGTTTCGGCTCTGGTTCCATCAGCTTCGCTTTGCAGCCAAACAAAAAATCAGTTCACCCTTTTCAAAAAGAGAGCCAGCGAGCAATACACTCTTCCGCACAAGCTTGGCCAGTTTGTTTATGCGGGAGCACTTGAATAGATGACACGGAACGGGAGATCGCCAACTGGACGTCCGCGTCTCCAGGACGGAAAAGCCGGAGTTATTCAGCAGATGGCGTAAGTGTCTGGGCGTGAAAAATAACTGATGATGCCAGATCGGGCCGGGCAGATTGTAAAGCCGCCGCCGGCCCCAGATTCCAGAAATTTGAAAGATCATGTCGTTAAACTCGTTCGGCACCTCGATGCAAAGCAAACCATCCTTACTGAGCCACTGGCCGAGCCTCTGAATAGTAGCGGCCGGAGAGCTAAGATGCTCAAGCACATGGTTCAATGAAATGACGTCGAAGGAGCGGTTCGGCAGATCAGCTGTCTCGACTGTGGCCTTGATCGAGGGTATTCCAAACTCCCTCTCGGAATATTTCCTGCACCAGTCAGATATCTCGATTCCTCGAACATCCCATCCGCTGTTCTTGAAAACCGACAAAAAATGACCCGTAGCGCAGCCGATGTCGAGTATCCTCCCCTTCCGTCCCAATCGACCTTCTATGGCGTTGCAAACTTGCGTGTAGTAGGGGAGCTTTTCCGAAGCAATTTCAAGGTAAGGCGTTCCCACATAATCATCGAAGTAGTCAGAATTTGTGTTGTACAAATCGCGGACATCGGTATCCGACAAACAAGGGTGCAGAAACTTAAAGCGGCATCCAGTACAGCACACGATTTGCCTCCCGCTCCCGCTTAGCTTCAGCAACTCGGTCAGACTGCTCTGGACGCTAATCGAGGTCGCTGCACACAATGGGCACGCGGTCCCGTTCATTTTACCCACCGGATACGCCATCTATTAGCTCCCTGAATACAGCGACCGAGTGCCAGCAAAAGGGTTAGTCACGCTCCGCGACAGACCTCTTGTACGACGCCGAAATTGCCGCAAGGGCAAAAACGAGAGTGAAAGCCGTGCCGCCGGCTCCGCCCGCGTCAGCGAGTACATTCTCAAAAAGAAGACTAAACGTTAGCGCCGGAAAGATTGAGACCGCAGCCAGACCTGGCCCTTCGCCTCGGCTGACACCGCTGTGGAAGCTCGCTACGGCCAGTTGTCCGTAAATCGCGATCACCAGTACGAGCCCGATAAGGCCCCATTCGTAACCGGCATGCAGGAATTCATTGTGAAAGACTCGCGCTCCGTCAACGGTATCGAAGTCAAATCCACGCAGGACTGCTAGCTTCACTCCACCGCCACTGCCCGATCCCATTCCAGCTACAACATTCTGAATGCTGAAGCTTGAAATGTCTGAAAGCGCCTTCTCGTACAGAGCAACTCTCCAAGCGAAAGAACCCACATCCGACAAATCGCCGCTGCTATCGATCAGTTCGTTGATCCGACTAACCGGGGCGAAATGAATAACGAGTGTAATCGCCAGAATACTCATCGTTGCGCCTATAAGTAGCTGGCGAGCGGCAAGTCTCAGCGAGACTCGTTTCCGATTTTTCCTCGGCAATAACACGGCCATTAGCAAGATTGCGGCGAGCATGCCGGTGAAAACCCCTCGGCTGCCGCTCATTACAATTCCAATGGCAGCTCCTGCGAGACTGAAGTACAAGGCCAATCCGGACCGTCGTATAAAAAACATCGCAACCCCTGTAGCAAGCAAAAACCCCGCGAAGCTCGGAGCGCTCGCAAAGGAGGTAAACCTCTCTGAAAAGACGAGCTCATCGCCGGTCCCCTGGAAGTTTCCCAGCACGTAAGTTTGAATCACGGCGATCGCCAGAGCCCCCCACAATGCGCACGCCAAGCACCGAAACGTTACCCATCCTGCCCGAACCGCCCGGGTCAATATCATGAACAAGAAGCCGTAAACACAGAGGTAGCCTGCCACTTTCACGCCCGAAAATGGATACGGTGACCACCAGATCGACAAGATTGCATAGAAGGCCAACAGGAACCACGTGCGCCGAATTTTGTCAAATTCTGGCACGGGGGCCGAAACTTTTCTCAGCCGGAACCACAGCACGGCAGGCACCACTGCTAACCGAATCAAATTCTCGTAACCTATCGCTGACCCGGAAGCAAAGTCACCGTGTGAAACCGACAGGTCAAAGTGAGTCAGGAGCAGATAAGCAGCAAGAGCCAGATCGCCCGGTAGCGCGAGTACCAGCAAAGCAATGCCGTAAAATAGTCCTCTCTCGGTTGTTGCGTAGTCGTACGTCATCATTCCCATTCGCTCGAGAGCACTTGTGCTCTATTTACGTAATCGTTGAACCTTGTTTCCTGTTGCATCAATTCTTCCATCGCATCAATTCCTTACAGGGGAGCTAATGAGCTATTAAAACCAGCCCGGCTACAACACCATTTGAATTGCAGCGAGCATTGCTTCCGCAGAAAATTCCGGCGTTAGAGACACAATGGATTCTCGGGCAGCTGCCTGAAGATTTTTCCAGTCATCGGCCGGCGTGCTGAGGGCACGTTCAATTGCTGAATACATTTCACAATCCTGGTCCGCCCGAAAGGTCCATCCGTTCTTGCCTTGCTTGATCAACGTCTCAACCGCCTGGCTATGCAAGCTTCCCAGCACGGGCAGTCCAGAACCGAGGGCTTCGTTTATAACAAGACCCCATTCATCTGACAGACTCGGAAAGAAAAAAACGTCCGCATTAGCGTAGTACTTGGGGAGGTGGGTATACGGAACATTTCCGACAATCTGTAACCTGAGCCGATACCTCGCCGAAAAAGACTCGATTGTCTGCCGCAGCGGGCCATCACCGACGAGTTGGACGTCGATTTCGGGACTGCGGAATTTTCCAGACCAAGCAACGAGTTGTCGGAGAAAAGGCACAAGTCCTTTTCCCTCGTTGAGCTGCCCCACATAAAGCAATCTCAGTTTATTATCGCGTGGCTGTTCCCTACGGATACCCAGAAATGTCGTAAGGTCGCACGTATAAGGCACACGGACGATCCTATCGGGCCGGACACCGAAACGCGAGATGTGACTTGCTCCACTCGAACCGTTCACCAGCACTGCGTCCACCTGCGGCAGGAGCCAGGAACGTATCCAGTTCCTAAGCTTTCCGTGGGTCATCTCGGAAACCTCAGAAAGCGTGGCCCACACAATCAACCGTGACCGGGGGCAGAGTTTTCGGTAAGCCAGCGCTTGCAGGGTCCGAAACCCCATTTCACCGGAGATCACAACATCCGGCCGGAAATGGAGTAATCGTGGAAGCGTATCGAGAGGCAGATAGACGTAATAGGGTATCGAGAATCCGTGGGGATGACGACGCTTCCACCTGAGCTTGAATCCTCTTTGAACGAAGGATGGCAAATCTGCATAAGAAGTCGTCCATGGACGGCAGGCTTCGTCTGCCGAGGCGGAGCACAGAATCAACAGTTCTGTGAGACGCGACTGCAGGCACTTGAAAAGTGGATGCCGATAGGGACTCACCAAGACTGTCAAAAGAGCGACTCGCGCTCGCACGACCTCCGGTTTTGGCTCAACGATTTGCTGAAGGGCAGCGGTCATCGATTCATGCTCCTTTCGGCTTCTTACTCACGGCTTACGCGCCCGGACCTGTTGCGCTCGTCATTTTCATCGGCGCAGAGTGGGGAAGCCGAAATCGCGAACCCTTTCCTCGCGAGGGCAAGCGTGGTCAGATGATTCATGAAGACCGCATCTTCCGGGCGCTTTTGTGCACGGCTCACAAGGGTCCGTGCGCGGTAGTTGACAAAAAATGGTCCCTCGTAGCTCTCTCTTCTCATCCATTCCTTGAGTTCTTTCTGCTCCCATCTCTCAACGAAGAATAGTTTTATGCCTGCGGCCATATCTCCAATTCCATTCAATACGCCGATTTCGTGTCCCTCCACATCGATCTTCACGAAGTCAGGCTCGACTCCGAGTTCTTTGAACAGCGCGTCGAACCGCCGGGTCGTAACTCTCAAACTCTGCCCGGCACATTCTCCATCCGGAACTATTCGATTGAGTGAGGGTTCCAAGTAATCAGTGAGATCAGCCTCGCCGTCGTACGAAGACAACGCGATATTCAAGCATTTCACGTTGTGCCGCCCATTGCGCGCGACGTTCCTCTCAAGCAGCGCGAATGTTTTCGGATGTGGCTCGACGCTGATGACCTGCGCCCTTGTATTTTCAGACGCAATCAGCGCGTACGAACCGATGTTTGCCCCAACGTCGATGAAGGTGCCTCCATCATCAAGCAGCAGCTGGAGCAAACTCATATTGTTATAGTCGTACTGGCCCATGGCATTCACCAGCGCCGCCACCCCGCCAGGCCGGTCGACTACAAGACTGGAACTCCCGAGCTTCAACTCGCACGGAAATCGGCCAAACAACTTCCTCAACTGCCACTGCAGATGCCTCCCAATCCCCGGAAGGACACCGACGCTCTCCGAATGCGCGATCTGTACCAGAGTATTCACAAACTGGCTCATACTCGCCCCGATCCTTGACTTCGGAAGCACGCAAAGGTTACGCCACTGAGTACGACGAAGCCGAGAACCAGGCTGCCAGCTGCGCCGGCAAGTCCCCACCAATGTATGAAAAGAACCGCCGAGAAAAGTCCCACGGGTGCAGCGACAATGTTTGCCAACAGATCGAACTGCGGCCGCTGGGAGGCTCGCAGCGCCATCGAGTAGCCCGTCGAAAACGCGCTGGCCGCAGGGATCAGTGCGAGAACAGATATCAGCCACGCTTGATCAATGTACTTCCCCCGGAAAAGCAGCTGCTCCACCTGTACGCTAAAGACCGCAAGGAAACCCGCGAAGCAGAGAGCCACTCCTGCCAGGCCGAGGCTCACCAACATCGCTTTTTGGCGCATACGGTCGAAGCTCCCGTGCGCAAAGTCTCCTGATAGAACCGGAAGAGATAGCAATCCTGTCGCCGTGATCACCTGCGTCATCACGAGGGAAGGCAGTTGCATCGCTCGCAGAATCCCTGCTGCGCCGAGCCCTAGAAGTGTGGCGATCAAAATAATCTGCGCCTGGCTTACAGCGGGATACAGCAAGGCACTACCTACCAGCCAACGCCCGTATGTCCAGTCTTCCCGCAACGTCACGCGCCACGAAACGTCAGTCTCGATGGCTCGTCCACGTTTCAACAATCCCAGCCGCCAAAAGAGCAGCCCAGATGCCAGAATACTTCCGCAGCCCATTAGCAGAAATGCCGTGAATGACCACAGCCAGCCGTAATGCGCAAGCACAAACAGTCCCGCAACCACCACTGAAAGATAAAGTCCACTCCCCAGCACTGCCGTGGAGGGCCGCTGCATCACGTAGCACATTCGCCGCGCGAGCCACGCCAGCAGGAGAAATGGCAGCGCCAAGCCCCCTCCCAGCATCGCGCCCAGCAGAGGGCTTCGCGGAATCACTTTCCAAAGAATTAAGCCGCCAAGGAGCGACACTCCACACAGCGCCCCGACGAGAATGAAATGCACGGCAATCTGCGCCCGGAAATACCCCGGCAACCGTGCCGCGTGCCGCGAAGGGCCCATCACGCTCATTGGTTCGAGCAGCAACACGTTGTGAAATCCGGACACAAACAGGAATCCTGCGAACGCCACCGCAAACGCACCATACACTTCCGGCTCCATCCACCGCGCCAGTAGCAGGCTCACTGCGAAACCAGCGCCCGATGCCAAGCCCTGGTCGACCAGCGACAACGCCGAAAGCCATCCCCATGCGCGCAGCCGCTCGCCCGTTATGACTACCTTCTCGCTCGGCTTCGCGACTGTAGGGGCCGCCGCAACTTCAGTCGGGATCCCGGCTCCCTCCCATTCGACTTCTTGTTCGGCCCGCAGGTCCCTCGCCACTGATTTCCCCTAACTAAACTGTCCAGTCACTTGATCCCTCAAATTCCAACGGTTCTTCCAAAGGTGGCAGTTACAAAAACGGGAGCGTGCCCCGGGTGCTACGTTTATTTCCTTCCCGCGCGCAGCACCGCGGGAATCGTTTTCAACAGAATCCCGATGTCCATCCGCAGGCTCCAATTCTCAATGTAGTTCAGATCCAGCGTCATGGTTGCGTCGAACGACGGATCGTGCCGCGCCTTCACCTGCCATAACCCAGTGATGCCGGGCTTCACGTCGAGCCGCCGCAGATGCTCGATGGTGTAGCGCTCGTAATCGTCGAGCGGATGAGGGCGTGGCCCAACCAGACTCATGTCGCCGAGCAGTACATTTGCCAATTGAGGCAACTCATCCACGCTGAATCTTCGCAGCCACTCTCCGCAGCCAGTCACCCGCGGATCGTCTTTCATTTTAAAAAACGGCCCATGCCTCTCGTTTGAAGCGCGCAAAGATTCCTTCTGCGCGTCCGCCGAGGCGACCATGGTGCGTAGCTTGTAGCAGCGGAATTTCCTTCCCTTCTTGCCGACCCGCAGCGCCGAGTAAATGACCGGCCCGGGCGAATCGAAGCGAATCCAGAGCGCCGCAAGCGCCAAAACGGGCGAGCACATTGCAAGTCCCAGCGAAGAAACCAGAATGTCCATGGCCCGCTTGGTCGCTAGGCCAAAGGCGGGTATCGGTTCCCCGTGCAGATTCAGCGCCGGAAAACCCCCGACATAGTGCAGAGGCGCACGCCAAGCGAGCCCATCGTACAAGTCGGGCAGGACGTGCAGGGGCAGGCGCAGACGCCGCGCTTCCAGAAAGGCCTCTTTCACCATCAGCGCATCGGCCGGAGGCGCGATGAACAATTCGTCCGCGAACTGCGCCAGCGCCACGGTTCGCAGATCGCGCAGCGAACCCAGCACGCGTTTGTCGCCATTCGGATGAGGATCCACGAATCCGCAAAACGTGTAGCCGAGGTGCCGGTTGCGTTCGATCCACGACGCGAAGGCCTGGCCCAACTGGCCTGCACCGATAATCAAGATGCGCGAAAGCCCCTTGCCACGCGTGGCGCGGTGCAGCATGTACTGCCGCTTTGCGTACCGCCATCCCGCGAGCAAAAGCACATTCAGGGCTCCGGCAGAAGACACCACCAGCCGCGATATCTCCTTGTTGCCCGACGTGAAAATGAAGAGCACCAAGAGCGTCGTTGCCAGTACAACGGCCTTGGCCACGTGCATCGATTCCACGAACGATGTGATTTCTCGCGGCGTGCGATACAAGTTCTCGCTAATGCAAGCCAACACGATAAGTCCGCAGTAGAGCAACAAAAACCCCGGGTAACCGTGCAAGTAAATCCTATGAAGTGGTGGTTCTCGTGGAGTTGCGCCAGCCGCGAAAGGATTCTCCAAGCCAAACCGCAGCAAGAAGACAATGACTCCTCCCACGCATACCAGCAGAATGTCGATGGCCGCGTATGTGGTCTGTACGACAGGGCCACCCCACTTCCTATGGACGCCAGCCCGTGCTGCGTAATTCCCCGCCTCAAGGAGTCCGGTTCCGGCCGCAAGTCCGAGCGGCGGCCCCCAGGGGGAAGTCGCGGAAGCCTGAGATCGACGTGCAGCAGTTCCGTTCATCAGAATTGTTTCAGCTCACCTGGATCAAAAAGACTCATTCGGCCGTGATAGCGGCCGGAGTCCCGCGCGGCGCCCCTGCGATGCGTTCCGTCAGCAATGTGTCCAGCTGCGCGGCAACCCTCGCGCGGTCCTTGATAGAAAAGTACCAATCGAGGGTGCTGTGCAGCCCGTCCGTGAACTTCACTTTGGGCTCCCAGTCGAGGAGCTTCTTCGCCAGCGAGTTGTCCGCAACACGGTTCATCGGCCCCGTCGGCATCTCTGGATGCAATTCGATTCGCGCGTCGTGACCCGTGAGGCGCAGGACTTCGCGGGCAGCCTCGATGACGCGTGTGCGCTCCGTTGTGCCCAGATTCACCGCGGTGCCGTCTTCGATTTCTTCTGCCGCACGGATGGTGCCGGAGACGATATCGTCGACGTGAGTCCAGTTCCGAATCTGTTCTCCGTTGCCCCAAACTACGAAGGGATCCTGCCCTACAAAAGCACGCGCAATCATCGCGATGACCGCGTGGTTCTCGTGCCCGCGAGGACCGTACACCGTAAAGTATCGGCAGGATGCTGCCTTCAGACCATAATCGCGGTAATACGCTGTGAGCGTCATCTCTGCCATGAGCTTGGCCCAGCCGTACAGATTGTCTGCATCGTAAGGTGGGCCGGCCTTGTCTTCCGTTAGGTAGAGAACCTCGCCCGGATCTGTCTGGATGTAATTGGGATACACGCAACCGGAAGAAGCGAAAACCACTTTCCCCGCGTTCTCCCGTGCCGCCGCGCGGAACACCAGCCCGTCCAGAGTAAGATTGCCCGCGCAAGCAGCCTGGTGCATGTCTACGTAGCCGCGTCCCCCGTGATCCGCAGCCAGGTGGAAAATCAACTCCATCCCGCGTATTGCTTTTCGGGCCACACCGTCGTCCAGCAAGTCCGCTTCGACAAACTCAATCTCCCCACCGTCCAGGCGCCCCTGCAGATTCTCGAGCTTGCCGCTCGACAGGTTGTCCACCACGCGGACGCGGGCTCCCCGCTCGACCAGCGCGTCCACCAGAGCCGAGCCAATGAACGATGCTCCCCCCGTCACAAGAACACGTGAGTGTTTCCAGTTCATCCTTCCTCCCATCCGTCCATTCAACTAACCAAGGCCCTTGCCTGTGGCCCGAGACAATTTCGGCTCTGCGCTTGCAAACTCTCCTCGTTTGTCAGTCGTCTTCTCACGCCCAGATTCTTCTTCAACCGTTTCGCTGCCATTTTCCGTCTCCGGCTTTCCAGCCATGCTGCGCAACATCCCGCCAGCTGGCGCCAGCCGTGCTGCTTCCGTTCTCATCGCGGTAGCAACATCGATCGCGAGCTGCTTCCCCGGATCTTCAGGGTCTATCGCATCCCAGTACCGCCGTGCGAACAGCCACATGCAACCGGCCAGAAATGCCACGCACGTCCCTAGAACCGTCAGCAGCAGTCGCGGTGGGAAGGACTTCCGCTCCGGCACCTCCGGTCGATCCAACACCTTGACCGTCGGAATTTCCTTCGCTTCCTGGACCTTTGCTATTTCATATTGTTTTGTGAGGGTTTCAAAAACTACTTCTTGTATTTTTAACTGACGAAACTTATCCGCGAATGGCACGCCAAGAACTGGCAATTGGCGGAGACTGGGGTATGGAAGGTCGGAGGTTGACTCGCCATCTCCCGGAGGGGCTTCGCCGGCCTTTCCGCCAATTTTTTGAAGCTGTTTTCGCAGTTCGCTGATACGTGCTTCCACTGAGCGGACCCGCACATTACTGTCGGTATATATCTGCTTGAGCCCTTCGAGCTCCGATTGTGCAGCGATCAGTTGGCCTTCCAGCGTGGCTGCGGCCATGACCATCGCCTTGCCCTGTTCTGTGATGTCGAGCGTTGCGTTCTTGCTGGCAAACTGACTGAACTCTTTTTCAGCGCTCCCCAGATCTTGGTTCACGCCCGCAAGACGCTGTTCCAAAAACACACGCTCGCGATGCGCAGATGATGTCGTCAGTTGAGCCATGAGAGTGTCGAGCTCGTCGACGTAGGAACCGGCAATCGCCGCAGCGCGCTTCGGATTGCGATCCGTCACTGTCACTTTTATGATTCCGCTTTTTCGATCTTCCGAGATGTCTGTTCTCTCCGCTAGCTTTTCGCGAGCCTTCAGCTCCAGCTTTTCTCCGTAGACTTTTTTTAGGTCGTACCGGTCGACAATCCGATCCAACGCGGTCCGGCTCTTCAAGACACCCACGAACAGCGCACCAGTCGTCTTCATACCAAGCAAATCTCCCGCGAGGAGGCCGAGGCTATCGGACTGTTTGCCGCCAGCCAGTCCCGCCAACAACGAAAGGCCCTCACCGGAGTGCGAATCGGGTGGCATCAATTGAACGGTGGATTCATATCGGCTGGGTACCAGAAAGGCGATTAGAGTGCTCGCGAGAAGCGCTGTTATTGTCACTCGGAAGAGGAACCTCCGCTCGGCCCACAGAGTGCGGAAGCGCGCAATCATTTGCTCTCGCGCGATTCGTGGGTCCTGGGTTGGTTCAAAGTCTCCCCGAGAATCAGGGTCAACCATGACTTCTGGCTGCGGTTTAGTGGCCGTGGGCGTCACTTTAAGATCCTCTCAATCTTCCCACCAGCGATGTTCTTTACTTGCTCCACGAGCGAGGCCAAAAAGCGACCTGAACCGACGTGGTCCAATTCGTCTGTGGGCCCGGCGCCAGCACGGGCGCTAGCCATTTCTCGTACTGTACGAATGCCGAGACGCTAAGGTCGGTGCGCACCCACCAGTTCACGGAGACCGACCCGTCATTCAACGTTTCGCCCCCGGGGATGAAGTCGCTCGCGACCTTTGCGTGCCGATACCCCAGTTGAATGCTGTTGCGAGGGCTGAACCAGTAAGTGCTCCACGCTTGAATGCCTTGGCCTTGTCTTCCGATCCAGCTCCCAATGATGTTGTTCTTGTTTGTAGACAAGTCGTGGTAGAACTCATCCCAGTAAACAAATTGTCCATTTACAGGGTGGTTATGGGGAACAGTCGAATGGACGGTATTGGTGTTCACGGCTTCAACTCGAAAATCCAATTGGCGAAGTTTCGGTACGTGACTCAAGTACAAACCGGGATTCACCGCCGCGCGCCTCGGCGCAGCAATGGGCGACACGTCATCCGCCGAAAGCGAATCGAGGTAGAGCGTCAGCCAGTTGCGCAAAAATGGGAGTCGGTAGGAGAAATCAAAGCCCCCGGTTCGTTTTCCTGGATTGTCGTTTGACGCGTAGCGAAACGAATTTTGAAGGCTGAAATAGCTGTTGAAAATGGCTGCCGGCGTTAGTGCCCGGCCCACCCCTCCTAGTTCCGAGAGACGGGCGAATCCGAATTCCAGGTTTGGAGTCGGCTTAAAACTGATCTTCTCGCCGTGGATCAACGGACGCGGAGGAAACTCATTGCCCGAGAGCTTCCCGAAGAAGGCTTCTGTCTTCATCGGCCCGAGCCAATGAAAAATCCAGGGAAGCGTAAAAGGAGTGATGCGGCTCACGCGGAACATATAGATCGGCTCGGCGTTGTTGCTGAAAATGAGCTCGCTGCCGTGGTCAGGTCCCCACCATAAACTCTGTTTTCCAAACGTCAGGTTCCAACCTCCAAGGCTGGCTCCGACGTAGGTGTCAAGCAGTTCAAACCGATTCACCGCAGCGATAGGATTGGCCGGTTGTACGGGGTTGAAATCAACATTCGCAATTACGTTGCGTACCGTATCGGAGTACGCTGCTGCCGAGGGCGCATGCTGGTATTCGCCGCGGACGTACAGCGTGAATCGGCCTTCGGTTGCGTATCCCGAAAAACCATCGACGGTGTTGAACCCTTCCTGATATGGCCGGCCGTAATCGTTGATGATCGTTTGACCGAAGTGATAGCTGTCGTTCAAAGGCTTGCCGTCGATTCCCATCGTGCGCGTGTAGATCGATTCGACTTTCGCAGAGCGCTCCTTCCCTCCTGCCGCCGCATCCAGATCCTGCCTGAACTCCTCCGCCAATGCCTCATAGAGCCGCTTCACGTCTCGGGGATCTTCGGTTTCCCCGCGGATTCGATCGCCAGCTTCCTCCACAAGGTGAGCACACTCGATGCGGGTCCAGGGACGCAACCCGAGAAACTCCGTGTGAATGTATCCAAGCGCTGCCAGTCGTTCGATCGCGGGATAGATCCAGCTATCAAGCGGGACGTAAGGAGAGCCGATGCTCGTCGACTTCCGGCCAGGGCCTTCGTCGTGGGACTCTGCGTAACTCTCCCACTCACCGCCTCCGAGTTCGGGGTCATGGTGCTTGCGATAGACGTACTGCCCCACAAACCAACCGATCGCACTTCCGACCAGGACGTCCGTCGGGAAGTGCTGCTTAGCCGTGATTCGTGAAGCGCTGATGGCAGACGCGGCGCCGTATGCGAGCAAGGTCGTGAGTGGGCCGGGATACTCGTGCGCAATCACGCTTGCGATGGACCACGCCGCCGCCGCATGTTCGGACGGAAATGAATCGCCTCCACTGAAGAAGTTTCCTTGGTAGTTGTTCGTCGGGGGCCGCTGCCGGCCAAGTGCATATTTCAAGCCATAGGTGACGGCGAAGCTATCGATCGCCGCTTCACCGGCCAGTAAGCCGGTCTCGCTCATGTGTTCGTCGTGCCCCATCTCACCCCAAAGGTAGAGCCCAGCGCCTACTCCTGCCATTGCGCCAAGTCCGTAATTTGACAAATCGTTGCTGTACTTCAACCGGCTGGGCGAATTCGAGAGATGCTTGCTGTATTCCGTGTCCGTCGCCAGCATCGCGCCCGTCGCGATCCCGAGTGGTATCAACCAATCCGCGTCCGCTAGACGCAAGTGCGCCGGACTCGTCCAGATAGCCCGCTGATCTTGCGCCAGGTGCTCGATGAAGCGAATGCCGACTGAGTTCTCGTGTTCTGCCGACCTCACAGCGTTTGGGTCAGACTGAACCGCAGCATCCGAATCTTGAACCCGATGCGTACTTGTGCTTTCCTGTAGCACCGCCTCATCGGTACCCTCTTGAGGCGACGAGTAGCAGGCGGGCCCGGTGGCCGCAGCCGCGACCGTAAGAACGAACCAAGCCGCCGCTCCCATCCACCCTCGGGTCATCTTGCGTTTCCACTAATACCGCACCGCTATAAACACCGCGCTCGCAATCGCCGAGGCAACTTGAGCCGCGGCGAAGACGTTCTGCCAATTCACGCCGGGACCGATTGCCTTCTCCGGTACAACCACTGTGTCTCCTGGATGCAGAACCGCTCCCAGCGAACTCCCGCTCCACGGACTGTCTTTTGACCCGATGACAGATCCGTCCGCGCGAATCACAAAGATCGCCTTCTTGTTCGCCATCTGCGTCGGGCCTCCCGACTGGCTGAGATACCATTTGGCGCTCTTCCCCGGGCGATAAGAAACGGCGGTCGGATTGAATACTTGGCCTGTTACCATCACATAACTCGGAGCTTTCGGAATGATCAGCATGTCTCCGGCACGAACCTGAACATCGTTTGTGGTGTTTTTCCACTCCGCGACGTTTGACGATATCTTGATATCCACTCGTCCTACAGGCGGGTTGGCGCTCAGCTGAGTAAGGGTTGTCCGGTATTGCTGGAGCGCGGCTTCCTTTACCTGCTTCTGCCGCAGATCCGCTTCCGGCATGGCCTCAATCAGGTTTTGCTGGTCTTTGACCCTCAAAATCGTTTCGTCACGCTGCTTGGTTTCCAATTCACGCACTTGAGCCCTCTGAAGAATCGCGCCGTAGGGATAGGCACCAGACTGGAATCCTCCAGCTCGCTCGAGAGCCGAACTCAGCCGCTCGCCCGGCCGTATACCGTACGAACCTGGATGGTTCACTTCTCCCTTGATCGTGACTAACGCGCCAAGATCGTTCCAATCAGGAAGCTGACGGACGGTAAGGACGTCACCGTGGTGCAGCGTTGGGTTTGATCTTGGGTCGCCCGCGAGCGCGGCCGAAATTGAAATGGCTTCATGGTGTCCAGTTAGCGTGTTGCCGTCGTACTCATAACGCGTTAGGTCAGCCGTCTGTGCGTCCGCACTGGCTTTGAGTCCGCCTCCCACCTTGAGCAACTCTCCAACCGTCATATTGGTTGTCAACGGATAGCGGCCGGGCTTGCCGACTTCGCCTTCCACATTGACTGTCGCGGGTTCCACGGCGTCGGGATTTCGATGAATCAGCAAGCGATCGCGAGGTTCGAGCATGATGTTCGCAGAGGCCTCGCCCCTCATCGCACCGCTCAGACTGACACTGAAGATCCTCAGTTTTCCGTCTGGCAGATAGCGAAACACCTGCGCGTCTCCAGTTTGTGCGTCCGGTCCCAGCCCTCCGGCCATGTGCACCGCATCGATCAGACGAATTTGACCCGCAGTCTGGAACGTTCCCGGAGTGCGCACATCGCCCCACACCGATACCACCGGAGGATTCTCAAAGTCGAACCGGCTGTACACGCGGATCGTGTCCATCGGCCGAAGCATCGGAGCCTGTTCGGGATTCGCCAGCGCATCGGCAAGGTCGAAGCTCTCCACGCTCGGGTGATAATCCGGCTGGTTCAGCCGAATGATTTCGGCGTACTGTGTAGCCGGCTCCGGAAGCAGATCTTTGTACGACGCCACCACATCCGTAACGCGCATCTCCGAACGGTATGAATAGCGCCCCGGTCGGATTACGTGCCCTTCGAGATAAATTGCGTCCTGGTTGTACGGCGCGATCGGAAACACCCGGATGCGGTCGCCATCTTTGATCTCAAAAGATTCGAGCTTCTTCGTCACATCCCCTAATTCTTGAGCGTCTGCTTCGGAGATGTCGAAGCTCAGCATCGTCTTTTTCTCGTGCGCCATGGTGCGCTCGACTTCGATATGCCTCAGCGCCGCAGTCGGAAGCAGCCCGCCCGCCAGCTCGAGAGCACTCGCGAGATTTTTTTCGTCCTTCAGCTCGTAAATCGCCGGGCGCCTCACCATACCCTCGATGGTCACCTGGGGCCCGATCGGCGGCACCAGCACACTGTCGCCGTTCTCCAGACGCGCGATGTTGCCTTTCACTCCATGCAGCAGTAGGTCGTACACATCCACCTCCTGCACGAGTTGGTTTCCGCGATAGTGCTTCAGGATCCGTAGTGAGCCCCTCGACGTCGGCCCACCTGCGCTGAACAGAGCATTCAGAGGGGTCGACAGTGAGCTGACGTCGTAGGCGCCGGGATTCGCCACATCTCCCACTTCGTACACACGAACAGTCCGGAGCCGCGCGAGAGAAACGTCGGCGGAAACATCACGAAACTGCGTTCGCAGGATTTGCTGCACATTCTCCTGCACATCAGCGAGGCTCCGGCCACTCACCTGCACGGGTCCGACCTCGGGCAAACTTACTCGGCCCTCGCGATCGACAGTCCTCGTGAAGCGGCGAGACACGCTACCCCACAAATCGAACGATAGACCATCGCCCGGTCCTACGACGTAATCGGGACCTGCCGGAAGGTCCATCGGAATGACTCGTGAGTTTCTGCGTCGGTTTTCGAAAACGTCGACTCCGAAGCGCCGCGGCATGGCTGGACGAGGCACTGCCTGCACGTACATCTCGTACAAGGACGGAATGTCGTTGTACGGACTCGGCTGGCGGATCATCGCTGCCGGCTGTAGCGTTTCCTTTCGCTTGCCCGACTCACTAAATGGCTGCCCAGCCCCATCCGGCGAATTACGGAACGGAGGAGAGCCAGCCGAATTGCTCATGGGATTCGCTTCGAGTACATCGAAGGTCGGCGCGTCCGATCCCGAATCGTTCGCGGAAAGTCCCAATAAAGCGCTCTGCAATTCGAGGTTTCCCCCGCTCCGCGTGCCAGCTGACGCGCCCGCACCCAACGAGAGACCCGTGGTTCCCCCCCCCATCTGCTGCATAAGGTCAGGCGTCATCCCGGGGAGCATCATCCCGCCCGGAGACCCGCCAGAACCAAGTAGCTCTCCGCCCGAAAGCTGCGAGATTTCGCTTCCATCGCCCGACGTCTGCATAAGCTGAGCGCGTTCGAGCGGGCCTGTGGTGCCCGGCGAGGGAGACGTCAGATCCGGGTACGTGGGATTACTTCTAGAAGGTAGATCTCCCGTCCCGTTATCTTGGTCCTGGCCCTGTTCATAGCCAGCCCTGGGCGATGGCCTTGAAGAGCGCTGTAAATCGGGACAAAGTTGCTCATCTTGCTCTTCACACGCACGGGCCTTTTCGAGCGCTTCTTCCTTCCGCGCGTGAGCCTTGGCGCGGCCCTCTTCGGCATGCTGTGCGGCCCACTTCACCCGCTCCTGGACAAGCAGTTCGTGCTCTTTGCCTGCATCCGAGTCTGGATTTAACTTTGGAACCAGATAGCCGTAGCGCTGGACGAGCAGGGTCGCTGTCGATCTGAACTGAATATCCGCGGTCAATCGATCAAAGATCGCGTCGTCAGTCATATCCTCGTCTCGGAGAATCTGACCGTGGTCCGTCGCGTCCTTCGCCACCCACCGCTTCAGCTCCACCATTAGCCCTGGGTCCTTGAGCAGCACAACTTTGATTTCCGCTGCAGACGCCGACACCCGATTTAGATTGGCGCGGCCGAGATCAGAGCTCGGCATGGGAGCAGGACGCTGATTTTGCGCCGGTGTACCGATGCAACCGGACAAAATAGCGATCAGAATCGCAGCCGTTCTGAACATGTATTTAATTGACACTCGAGTTGTCTCCGCGTCCGCGCCTTGCGTTTCACGCGCCATCATTGCAATGTATTCATGGATTGAGTTTTTCCGCGAATTGCACTGAGGACCCCCGCTTCGGACGTCTCGATCTGATTTGACTCTATGTGCAACGAAGTCCAATAAAACATGGATATGTTGCGATCAGACGCGATGGCGATGACTCGGACTTGTGGATAGTTGTGTAGAATTGTCTTGCAAACGTCAGGTAAACGATTGGATTTCTCAAGGGCCACGATCAGAAAATCGGGACGCGTTTCTTCCATCGCCTTCGCCAGTTCCTGTTCGTCCTGAATCTCACCCACGATCTCGATATCGGGTTGATCGGAAATCGTCACCATCAGCAGTTCCCGAATCAGTCGTGGCCGGTTTGCAACTAACACTCGGATGGGATTCATCTATGCACTCCGCAGGGCTCACGTCTCGGAGCGAGATTATGCGCACGGAGGATTTCGAGCGGTAGGTTCAAATATGATTCAGAACTATGAGTTCAGGCGTGATTCAGAACGGTGTTCAATAGCGATTCCAGCAAGAGAGGTACTGGATTAGGTAAGGTATCATCAAGCGATTCATCTCGGTACCGATACCGACCCCAGTACTGCTCATACAGCGATTTCGGTATGCAGGTGGCCTACATGCCAAGCAGTTGAGCTTGGCAGGCTTCTGATACTTCCAATCGGTCGTTCACTCCAAGCTTTGTAAGAATACGATGTACGTGATTCTTAACGGTCTGCTCGGACAAATTTAGGTTGGCCGCGATTTGTTTGTTCGTGAGGCCACGCTCGATCAGGGGGATTAACTGTTGTTCGCGGCTCGTAAGACCGGTGCTCGATTTCGCTCGGCTCCTTGAAAACTCTGACGTCCGGACGGCAACGTAATCAAACAGGACCCGGGTATATTGTGGTGGACAGATCGCCTCTCCTCGACCGACAGCTCGAATTGCGCTGACAACATCAGCTGCCGAGGCATCTTGAAGAACATAACCCACCGCGCCATAGCGGATTGCTTTCAGGAAATGCTTGGGTTCGTCTGCCATTGCAATGAGTATGAACTTGGTGGGATGTTCATCTGAGGCCCGTGTTGAAACAGGCATTTGATCGTTCAAAAGCAGATGCAGTGAATCAAGAACAACGACATCCGCACTGGTTTCTGCAATCTCCTCTTTGGATATCGCTGTTACAGGCATCGCCGCGGCGACTTGAATATCGCTCTTTTTCTCCAGTATCCGTGCAATCGATTCTCTCGCCAGCCGGTTCTCGCACAGTACGAGGACTCGAAGTTTTCGTTCCACGGTCCCCCTCAGTCCAACACGATATGGGAAGTGTTGATTATGAAGTTATATGTTTATCATATGATTTAAGATGAAGCGAGGGTTTTCTGGGCTGGTTCGGCGATTATTTTCGGGCAGTCGCTGAACGTATCGACCGCATCATTAACAAGTCTTTGTGTGCACTGCTTTAGAATACGCCATGCAAAATATCAAACAACAATTTAAGCTTACCCTATACGTAGACTCATTTCTATACGATAGAAGCTCCAAGGTCCGAGAAGGATGCATCGAAAAAATAAAAACGGGAGCCGGAACTTGACAACGGCGGGGAGTACGAACGCCTCCCTAGAAATACTACGTACGATATAAGGCAAAGTACGTATTCCGGGAAGTGTAGTGTTCCCCTCTGAAACTGGACACTTATCTAGCTAGAATCAGGACCAACCCAGCGACCCGTGGATGCTCTGTCCGCGGAAACCCTTCCCAATATTCCTGGAATCGTTGATCAGGCTGACGGATTCTTCAGAATCTGCGCCAGGGCATCCAGCCGTTTGGCATCCGCCGGGCTTTTCGCCGTGGCGGCGTTCTTCTCCAAGGATGGCGCCATGCGCTTTAACTTCGCGACGTTGCTCTTGCTCATGTGCGAAGTCTCCGCGGTTTCGATCGCCTTCTGCAGAGCCGCGATTCTGTCTGCGGGCAAAGCTTGCGAGCGCTCAAGCTGATCAATATATGCTTTGGCGACAACCAACTTTGCGGGCCACTCGATTTTCTGCTGGTTCTGCACGTTGAGGGTAGCGACCTGCACCGTTTTCGCCGCGTCGATTTCGTTCTGGGTGAGGAATTTCGATGGCGAAAGTTCGAAAACATCGAGCCCGCGCGCAATCTCCGAACCATAGATATTGCCGTTGTACCAGTATGCTGACCAGTAGCCCCCCAGCACCAACATGTTCGGATCTATCGGTCCGCGGTCGAAGTAGGCAATCTCCATCGGGTGAGCCGCGTCGGTGAAGTCCATCACCGAGATGCCGCCTTGATACCAAGCCTGCACTTCGATATCGCGCCCGGGAACTGGAACCAGCGAGCCGTTGTGCGCCACACAATTCTCCGTGTCGGCCTGCGCCGCCGGAAGCTTGTAATAGCTCGCCAGGCTGAGCTTATTGTCCTTGAGATGGAAGATGGCGTCTGCGCCCCATTTGTTCGGGTCGTTTGCACGGCAGCGCGCGCCGAGGCCTCCACCCCACTCGTCGGTGAACACCACTTTGCTGCCGTCGTTCGAGAACGAAGCCGAGTGCCAGTAGGAGTAGTTGGGGTCGTTCACGGCATCCACACGCTTCGGGTGCACCGGGTCTTTGATATCAAGAAGGATTCCATTCCCCGAACACGCGCCCGCCGCAAGTCCTATTGCCGAATACACCGTGATGTCATGGCACTGGTCTGTGTCCGCTGGCTTCTTTTCTTTTTCGCTGCCGTGGCTGCCGCCATTGTTCAGGCCGTTCAGCGCGCCGGTCCGCGCATCCATGAACAAACGAGGGCTCGAGACGATTTTCGCGTCTTGCGGCGCCACCACCGGGACCTTGATTATGTCGATGCGGAACAGCGCCGTATTCGGGTCTTTGTCCGGCTTTTCTCCCGAGCATCCGGCCAGTTCTTCCGCTTGGCGAACGAATGATGTCCCCGACACGTAGATGTATACGTTGTTTTTATCGTTTGGATCGAGCACCAGCGTGTGCGTATGCGAGCCGCGGCAAGTCTGCACCGCTGCCACTTGCTTCGGGTTTTTGATGTCAGAAATATCGAAAATCCTCACACCCCGAAAACGGTCTTTCTGCGCCGCCGGGAGGCGTTTTTCTTTTTTCTGGTCCTTTTCCTGACCTGCCGGCGGTGGAGGCTCGGGAGGAAACCCCTGCGTGCCGCAATCAAGTCGTCCATTTGGCATTTCTACGGACATGAACAACAGATTTTCATACACCGACACATCGCCCTGTCCACCCGGGCACACCATAGTCGTTAGCAAACTGGCCTTCGCCGGATTTGAGACGTCAAAAATATTCAGGCCGTAAAAGTTTCCTTGAAACAGGTGGTTACCCTGAAACGCAAGGTCCGAGTTCGAGAACGCGAGCTGGGCGATCACCAGTTGCAGCGGCTTCGGGAGCTTCGAAAGCGGAATTGGGATGCCCATCTGGCTAATCGTTTTGCTCACCTTCGGATCGTCAGGGTCAGTAGCGCCCAATTGAAATGCGTCAGGCTTCTTGAGCAGCAGCAGGTGTTTCAGACCCATCGACGTTTCGCCGGCCTCGTAGAGTCCCGGCGCGAGTGTTGCGCGCGGATCGTTCGGATTCGATCCCGTCATTCCGGCGGGCAGCGGCGCAGCGGGCTCCGGCGCAAATGGATTCTTGTCGTCGTCATCGTCCTGCGCTTGAGCCGGAGATTGAGACGCCGATGATTGGGGCGAGGTCGCTTGCGACGTGGGCGCTTGTGGCGCAGGAGTCTTCTCCTGCTTCGCGCTCATGCGAGGGCACAAAAAAAGAATCGCGGCCACGGCCACGGAGGCCAGACGCAAATTAACACGCTGCACTTGGTTCATCGTTTCTCCTCTGAGGGTTTCTTGTCTGGCTCCGACGGATTCTTCTCCAACATACCCTGCATAATTCTGATCTCGGCTCGTTGAGTATTGTCCGCGTCCGTGGCGAAGTTGAACAACTCGGCGTCCTGCCCCGCTCCAGCCGTGTCGAACAAATCCTTCACCATAATTAGCGCACCATTATGATGCTGAATCATCCCTGTCAAGAACAAGTGGTCGAAGTCCGCGCCCTTCGCCTTACGCAGGGCGTCCATCTGCTCAGGCGTCAGCATTCCAGGCATAAGAGCCATCGGGTGCGCCGGATGATCCATGTGCCTGTCCATGTCTGGCATTTTCGGATCGGGCGTGCCGGGCATCGCCATGGAAATCGGCTCTCCGCGAACTGCGAGCCACCGCTTCATGAACTTGATCTCGTCCGACTGAGAGCTGCTGATTCGCGCACCGAGCGACCTCAAATCCTTGTTCTCCGTGTGCGACGAAATTAGCGCAGTCATTTCTATGGCCTGCGCATGATGCATGATCATGCCCTGCATGAATTCCACGTCCGCCTGCGACGGTTGCAGCAACGTGGCCCTCGTCGAAGACGGCAGCGTCTTACTTGGCTTCCCCGGTGCACCGGGCTGCACAACCACAGGCGTCTCCGCAGCAGGAGCCTCTTGCGCGCGCGCAGAAATAGACAACGAACTCGCAAAGATGCTCGCGGCTATCAGCGTTCGAACCCGCGCCACTGCTTTTCTGCGATTGTGCTTGCGGTGGCTAGGGGAGCGGCGGAACTGCGACCTCGGTGCATAACCAGGCATTTTCAACGATCTACCCTACCATGAAGCGGAGGAGAAATCTAAGAGGAGCCTCCGACTGGACTGTGCAATGCCCATAGCGCGTGAGCCTTGTTTATTCATTCCGCGGTAACTCGTCTGAAACACGCGAGCGTGACAGTTCAGCCGCCCATGTATTCTCCAGTTGCCTTGATGACGGCTTCCACGGAAGAAGCTTCTCCTCCCGACGACGACCTTATAGCGCGCCTTGTCGGTGTGGCTCCTCCCTCAATTGAGGTGATTTCCGCAGTGCCCAATTGGGTGGAACTGTTAATTTCATGCACGCGAGAAGCTGCCGAAACTACTCAAGCACTCGTCGCTAAGCTGGAGGCGGATCTTCCGCATGAGCTGATTAACTCAATCAGACAGGCATTGCGGGAGTTGCTTCTCAACGCCGTAGAGTGGGGTGGAAAGCTCGATCCCAAGCAGAAAGTGCGCGTTGCCCGCATGCGTTACACCCGGATGCTGCTGTATCGCGTGGAGGACCCTGGCTCAGGGTTCAGTTTCGAAGGTCTTGAGCACGCTGCGGTTCACAACACTTCGGCAGAGTCCATCGCGCGCGTGGCCGTTGTGCGTGATCAACTCGGCATGCGTCCGGGCGGATTTGGGATTGCCATGGCCCGGGCGTTCGCCGACGAATTGCTCTACAACGAAGCGCAGAACGAGGTGATCTTGATTAAGTACTTGCGCTGAGCGATGCAAAATAACATCGAGCCGGCTTCCCTAATCGGTATCGCGGGCTCTTCGGGCTGGGCCTGTCCTTCCACTACCCCGCCATTTCATCTGTTGAGTGGCCTCCTGTCAACCCCAGTCTTACTTGTACGATCCCGCACCATGGAAACCCGTTGATTGACAGGACTGTTGGCGCTAGGCATAGTATTCGACGGGGTCATCTATCTCATGATTGTCACAGTCCGAAGGGCGAAGGACTGGGCGGGCAAGCCTGTTTCAATAGGGCTCATATTAGCGTTTTTCTCCCTGCAGGCAGCTTTCGGCCAGGCTCAAGAAGAGACAACGCAGCAAACGAACGACAGGATTCAACAGCTTTCCCAGGTTGCAAAGCCGACCGTCACGGATATTCCTATTGGGGCTGGCGACGTCATTCATATCGATGTGTTTGATGTCCCCGAACTTTCGCGCGACGTTCGGGTCAGCAGCAGCGGAAATATAGCTCTCCCTCTTATCCACGAAAGAATTCGCGTGGCCGGCACCACCCCCTTTCAACTGGAACAAACGATTCAGGAAAAGCTCATCGAGAGCGGGCTGGTGTCTCGTCCGCAAGTCTCGGTATTCGTCAAAGAGCAAAACAGCCAGCCCGTAACGATTCTCGGGGCCGTAGGGCACCCGATGACGACACAATTGCTGCGGCCCACTACCTTGCTCGAGGTTCTGGCAAATGCGGGAGGTATCTCCGATAACGCCGGAACGGTTATTTTGATCACGCGCAAGACTCAACAAGAGGCTGTAAGGCCTGTGGCCGAAACTTCCGGGCCTAATTCGGATACGGGCGTACAGACAATTCGGATTCAATTACAGGATCTTCTCAACACCGGGAATGCCGCGTTCAACATTCAGGTATTCGGCGGCGATGTCATCGAGGTTCCCAAGGCCGGTATTATTTATGTGCTCGGCGGCGGCGTCTCCCAGCCGGGCGGCTACGCCATCCAGAGTCATGGAGAACCGCCCACGGTGTTGAAGGCCGTTGCTCTGGCGCATGGTTTGGGCGGCTTCGCAAAGCCGGATGATGCCGTAATTTATCGGGTAAATCCGAAGACCGGCGAACGCGAAGCAATCCCGGTGCATATCAAGAAGATCGAAAAGAACACTTCCGAAGACGTCGCCATGAAATCAAATGACATCCTCTATGTTCCGGACAGCATCGCCAAAAAGGTTGCTGTCCGAGGGCTTGAAGCGGCGGTCAGCATCGGTAGTGGTCTCTTGATTTATCGGTCCACGACCAACGGTGGTGGCAGTGGTAGCAATAACAATAATCCTCCGCCTGCTCAATAAGGGACTGCCTTCACAAAATGGAAGAAGCACCTAGACTCGTCTCGCGCGACCGGAAAGCCACTGACTCGCTTGCGGTGATTCCTGCTCCTTCCGTTCTTCCATGGGAGCAAATGCGGCGCGAGCCGCATCTCCTCGACTATCTCATTATTTTGCGCAAGCACCAGTGGCTGATTCTCACCTTCCTGGTAACGGTCGTCACGGTAGTTACGATTGCCTCCTTCAAAATGAAGCCGGTTTACCAGGCGGCCGCTCGCGTGGAAGTGGATCGTGAATCGCAAGGCGTTCTGCCTTTTCAAGGACCGACCGCTTCCTACGATGAAGCCATAGATATGGAAAATTACCTCGAGACGCAGGCGAAGATTCTTCAGAGTGAGACTTTAGCTCTGCAAACGATCAAGTCGATGGACCTGGGGCGCTATCCAGAGTTCGGCGGGGTTGCAAATTCCCTGGTGTGGACGCACGGGAAATCGTCACAGGCGCGTCCTGCCATCCTCGGCGCATTTCTTGGCCGATTGAGCGTACGTCGAGTCCCGAATAGCCGCCTGATCGAGGTGGGATTCGAAGCGGAAGATCCGCAGCTCGCCTCTCAAGTGGTAAACGCGCATTTGCAGAACTTCATCGAACAGAACTTTCGCAGCAAGTACGACGCGACAACGCAGGCATCCAGTTGGCTCTCCGGCGAACTCGAGGAATTGCGAATCAAAGTTGAGAAGTCAGAAGACGCCCGAATCGCTTACGAGCGGCAAAATCAGATCTGGCGAACGAACGAAAAGCAGGATATCACCACCGACAAGCTCGGTGACCTTAATAAAGCAGTGACCGAGGCTCAGACCCAACTGGCGGAGAAGGAAGCCCTGTATCGCATGGCCACATCGGGAAATGTCGATGCACTGCCGGCGGCACAAGCAAATCCCGTCATTCAGGAGCTTCTCAGACATCAGTCCGAATTGAATGAGCAGTATCTCATAGCCCTCGACCAATATGGACCGAACTACCCAAAGGTTCTCAGACTCGCAGCACAACAAAAGGAAGTGGCGGAGAATCTGGAGAAGGCTAGAAAGACGCTCATTCAGGCGGTCGGGCAGGATTACAACACCTCCCAAAGTCGCGTCGAGCTGCTTCAGCAAAATCTCGACAGGCAAAAGGCCGAAGCGAACGACATGGCCGAAAAACTTGTCCAATATCAGATTCTGCAGCACGATGCGGATTCGAATAAGCAGCTTTACGACGGCCTGCTTCAAAAATTAAAGGAAGCTGGCATCACCGCCGGCTTGAAATCCAGTAATATTCGAGTCGTCGATCCGGCGCTTACTCCTTCGAGCCCATCGAGGCCTCAGAGAGCGCGCAATATCCTCCTTGCTGTATTGGTGGGCCTCGTGGGTGGCGTTGGGCTCGCTCTTTTCCGCGAGTACCTGGATAACACTATCAAGTCTCCGGACGACGTCGAATCTATCTCAGGCCTGCCTTCGCTGGCCGTGGTGCCTTCACTCCCGGGCTTGAATGGAAATTACAGTCGCAGCGCGAAAGGAGACGCTGCACTCCAATCGGCATCCGGTCCTCATGTCGAACTGCTCTCGTACGTCCAACCGAAATCACAAATTTCTGAAGCTTTCCGCGCGTTGCGCACTTCGCTCTTGCTTTCGCAGGCGGATCATCCGCCGCAGGTAATTCTGGTAACGAGCGCTCTCCCGCGCGAAGGCAAGACGACTGCTGCGGTAAACCTCGCCGTCACCCTGGCTCAATTGGGCGACCGCACGCTGCTGATGGATTCCGACCTGCGAAAACCCGGCGTCCGTCGCGCTCTGAATTTGACCATCGGCAAAGAAGTGGGACTCAGTTCGTATCTTGCGGGCGTCTCAACACTCGACGAGGTTCTCTATCCCCATCCAACCATCTCCAATCTCGAAGCGCTCACCACCGGCCCTGTTCCCCCAAGCCCCGCTGATCTTCTCTCGTCTCACCGTATGCGCGAAGCGATCGCGGAACTCCGATTGCGTTTCAAATTTATCGTGATCGACTCGCCCCCGGTGATGGCAGCTACGGATGCGGTCATCCTCTCGGCGCTTACCGATGGCGTTTTGCTGGTTGTCCGCAGCGGCGAAACTCCCAAAGAAGCTTTCGGTCGGACGCGCGATCTCCTGATGGCGGTTAAAAGCCGTCTGCTCGGCGTCGTACTCAACGCCGTCGATTCGAGCGCGCCCGATTATTACTATTCGTATCGCTACTATCCATATGCCTACGGCTATGGTTACGGCGAAGACGTGGCAAAAACGTCCCGGTTCCCAGCCAATCCGGGCGATGCAGGCCAATCCTAGAACGACGGAGCTGTCATGCGCTATCTCATCACTGGCGGAGCTGGATTCATAGGTTCACATCTATCTGAAACTCTTCTCGAAAAGGGTTCGGAGGTGTTCATTCTTGACGATCTCTCGACGGGCAGCGTCGAGAACATCCGTCATCTGAAATCGAATAACCGCTTCCATCATTTTTTCGATTCGATCCAGAACAAACACCTCCTCGCGGAGCTCGTCGACGAGTCAGATGTCGTCATCCATCTGGCCGCGGCCGTGGGCGTGCGTCTGATCGTCGAAAGTCCTGTGCGAACTCTCGAGACAAACATCCATGGAACTCAATCTGTCCTGGACGCCGCCTCGAAGAAGAAAAAGCTCGTATTTATTGCGTCCACTTCCGAAGTGTACGGAAAGAGCGACAAGGTTCCGTTCCACGAGGATGCGGATCTCGTCCTCGGGCCCACCACCAAAGCTCGCTGGAGTTATGCCGCTTCCAAAGCGCTCGACGAATTTCTCGCCCTCTCCTACTGGAAGGAGCGCAAGCAGCCCGTAAAGATCGCCCGTTTCTTCAACACCGTCGGCCCGCGCCAAACCGGCCGCTATGGCATGGTGGTTCCGAATTTCGTTCAGCAAGCGCTCGCCGGCCAGCCGATTACAGTTTTCGGCAGCGGAAAACAATCGCGATGCTTTTGCGACGTCCGCGATTGCGTCGAGTCATTGATTCGCCTGCTGGCAAATGATCACTGCATCGGTGAAGTCGTAAACATCGGAACAGACGAAGAAATCTCCATCGAAGGCCTTGCGCAGGTCGTCAAGGAACGTACCGGAAGCGGTTCGCCGATTACTTACATCCCGTACGACCGCGCCTATGAACCTGGATTCGAAGACATGCCACGCCGCATTCCTTCTCTCAAAAAACTCGAAAGCCTCACCGGTTTCCGGCCGGCCACACCGCTGGTCGAAATCGTGGATCGCGTGATCGCGCACAGCAAGAAGCGCAACGCCGCAAGACTCGTCCCAGCGAAAGATGAATTAGCGGCAGCCCAGGCTGCATCCGACTAAGAATAAAGGCCCTCGGATGCTTGTAACGATTCGGGATTGATGTAGTCTCTTCGTCCGCTCGGAGTCACTCGCTGGCATTCGTCTAATACCTTTGCACTATTCCTTCCTCGCCATTGCTTTTGTAGAGTCCCCCGAATTTCCGCGATTCGCCTTCTGCCCTAGGCGACAAGGGGACATTTCATGTCAGTTCAAGCTCCAGCTCTCCACCTACAGACGTCCGTCAGCACCAATTCTTGGCGCAGCCGCACGCTTACCGTTGTTCTCTTGGTCGCCATCGCAGGCATATTCTGGGTGGGTTCGCGCTACCCAGCTCTGCTAAAGCGCTATCACGCTGGAACGCATATCAAGGCTGCGGGCGCTCTCACTTTTGGGACTGTTTACCAAGTGGATCGCACTATGCCTATCTCCACGCGTGTCTGGCGCACTACCATCAACTGGCTCGACGCCAACCGCATCGGTATGACCTTTTCGTTCCTCTTCGGTCCCGCTGCCCTTACTTTTCTCTCGAAGGTTCGTCGCCGCCGGACGAATTCGCGTCATCTGAATGCGCTTTTCGGGGCTGCCGCAGGCGTTCCTTTGGCGGTTTGTACCAACTGCGTCGCTCCCATCGCGCGCGGACTCTACGCTTCTGGCATGAGCACTGAATCCGTGCTCGCTGCTAGTTTCGCTTCTCCTGCGCTCAACGTCGTGGTCCTCTCCATGACCTTCGCGCTCTTTCCCGCCTCGGTCGCGCTGCTCAAGCTCGCCACCGTTCTCTTCCTCATTTTCATCTTCGCACCTGCTGTGGCTTCCCGCCAACCAGGTTCTGCTTCTGCCCTGGCCTGCTCCATCGGAATACTTGTTTTGGAGACTTGGCGCCAGGCGTTCGTTTCCACCGCTCGATCTTTCCTCAAGAGCTTTTGGTACGTTTTCCGTGTCGCCTTTCCGTTGATGATACTCGCTGCTGTTCTCGGCGCTCTCGTCATCGAACTTCTTCCGCCCCAAGCTCTCGTCGCACAAGTCACGCTCGGCGGCATCGTTCTCGTCGCCCTGGTTGGAGCATTCCTTCCCGTTCCGATGGCTTTTGACGTTGCCATCGCATACATTGCCATGACGAAGGGTGTTCCGCTTCCTTACGTCGTAACGATTCTTTGCACCCTCGGCATCATCAGTGTCTTTTCGGTTTCCGTCCTCGGCAAGACGATTTCTTGGAAAATAGCAGTCGCAACCTATGCCACCGTCGCGGCCGTCGGCATTTTCGCTGGCCTTCTCACACGCGCCCTCAACTAATCCGGAACCACCGAGTCCGGTTATGACTTCGCGGAAAACATCATCCGACGGTTTTATCGTGACCTTATGCCGCGGAGGAAAGCGGTCAGATCCCCTGCGACCGCCGCCGGTTCCTCAATGGGTGCGAAGTGCCCGCCATGCGGAAATACTGTCCAGCGCTGGATGTTATACACACGCTCCAAATACGAGCGCGGCGGCTCGCCCTCGGGAACGGTCTGGTGTGCGAAGACACCGAACGCCGTTGGCGTGCCGACGTAGGCGGGCTTGACCGGCTGCCAGCGATTGTCCCAATAGTCGCGCATCGACGTAGTGATGGTCTGCGTAACCCAGTACAGCGTGAGCGTCGCGCAGAGAAACTCTTCGGGTGGCGTGTCGTCGCTCCACGAGTGCCACTTCTCCCCCAGGTATGCGGCCAGCCCCGCCGGCGAGTCGTTCAGTCCATAGCCGACCGTCTGCGGCTTGGTGGACTGAATCTCGCTATAGCCCCGCTCCGTCGCGTCCCAGCCGCGGTTCACTCCGAGAAACGAGCGCTCCGCTTCGGACATCTTCGCGTCGTCGACGTTAGGAGCGAGGTCCGATTCGAGTGAGGTGAGGTGGATCCCGATCACCGACTCCGGATGGTCCAGCGCAAGAATCGTCGTCACCCCAGCTCCGAAGTCATTGCCCCCTGCAGCATAGCGGGAATATCCCAACGCGGTCATGAGCCCGTGCCAGCGTTCGGAGACGTAGCGGTAGTTAATCCCGACCTCGAGCGGGCGCGGTGAGAATCCATACCCGGGCAGCGAAGGCACCACCACGTCGAAGTCCTCGAGCATCGGCAGCATGTTCACGTAGTCGAGAAAACTGCTGGGCCAGCCGTGCGTGAGGATCAGCGGCACACCGCGCCCAGATACGGCGTGCCGGTGCACGAAGTGAATGCCCTCCCAGGTGAACTGATCGAGCGCGTTGAGCTTTCGCTCCCAGACGCGCCAGTCGAACTCATCGGCCCAGTAGGACACGAGCCGCCGCAACCATTCCAGCTCGGTGCCCTGTTTCCAGCCTATGCCGGGCACTTGGTTGGGCCATCTCGTACGACGTAACCGCATCCGCAGATCGTCGAGCACCTCATCGGCGACAAGAATCTGAAACCGTTCCATTACACTTCCCCCTTGTCCATCAGCAGCCCAACGCGGGCAGGTTACCACCCACAGGTGAGCGCGCGAGTAAGCGCTTGCGGAACTGCATTCTGCGCGCCACAGGCTGATTTCCCGTGCAATACTCTAGTAGAATTGGTTGCGGGATGACCCAAGAGAGCACACAAGTCGAAGCCAGCCCGCCCCGTCAGCGTTTCAGTAAGCGACGTTGGTTGCGTCCAGCTACGGGAAGTTCGGCGTATCCCGCTGAGACCGATGGGCAACGGACGAGCACCAGCCTCTCCGTGATCGTGCCGGCTTACAACGAGCAGTATCTCGTCGAAGCGAGCCTCGAACGCCTGAAAATCCTGGAAACTTCCCCCATTTTGCACCGCGTACAGGTGGTGGTGGTCAATGACGGCTCGAAAGATTCAACAGCCGAAGCCATTGCGCGCTTTCGTAATTCACTCGAGCCGGATCGGCCAGATGGCAAACTCCAGTGGACCTGGCTTCAGCACGACAGAAATCAAGGGAAAGGTGCTGCGATTCGCACTGCTCTCGCGCACGCCGAATGTGAGCTCGTTGTAATTCACGATGCCGACCTTGAATACCATCCCTGGGACCTCTTGCAGATGATCGAGTTGTTCTTGTACGAGGACGCCGATGCCGTTTTTGGGTCGCGCTTTATGTCCGGCGGGCACAAGCGCGCTCTCTTCTTCCGCCACGCGCTTGGCAATAAGTTGCTCACCTTCCTGTGCGACCTGGTTTCCGATCTCAACCTCACCGACATGGAAACCTGCTACAAGATGGTTCGCGCGGATTTGCTCAAGAGCATTCCGCTCGAAAGTTCCACATTTGATGTCGAACCCGAGCTCGCTATCAAGCTGGCAAAGCGTGGCGCCCGCGTATTTGAAGTTCCTATCAGCTATTCAGGCCGTACCTATCGCGAAGGCAAGAAAATTGGCTGGCGGGATGGCGCACGCGCCCTATGGGCAATCCTGCATTATGGCCTCTCGAGCCGCATCTACACGGACGACGCCCAGGGCGGAGAAATTCTCGAGAGAATCAATCGCGCTCCGCGCTTCAACAAATGGATGGCAGACGTCGTTAGGCCTCACGTAGGAGATCGAGTCCTCGAAATCGGCGCCGGCATCGGCAACATGTCCGTGAACCTGATGCCGCGATCGACCTATTGGGCCACTGACGTAAATCCGGCTTATTTGAACTACCTTGAATCGCTTCGCGCCACTCGCCCTTACATGAATGTGTCCTACATCGATGGCGCCAGCAGCGACTCTTTTCCCAAGGATCAGAATTTCGACACGGTTGTCTGCCTGAATGTCGTTGAACACCTCCCGGACGACGTCAGCGCTCTGCGAAATATCCATGATGCTCTGGCAGACGGCGGAACAGCAATCATCCTGGTTCCGTTCGGTCCGAAACTCTTCGGCAGCTTGGACGAAGTGCTGGGACATTACCGGCGATATACCGAAGATCAGCTCACCAGCGTCGCGCAACAAGCCGGATTTCAAGTGGAGAAGATTTTGAAGTTTAATCGCCCGGGCGTGCCTGCGTGGTGGCTTAACGGCAAATTAATGAAGCGTCGCACGTTCGGAATGGCACAGATTCGTTTGCTGAACGCATTGACGCCCCTCTTCCGCCTGATTGATCCGTGGCTTCCGCTTCCGCCGCTTTCGATTATCGCGATACTTCGAAAATGGGATCGTCAGGATCATATGCTTGCGTTCAACACAAAAGCAGCCTCGTAAGGCAATCGCAATCGCGCGGAGATTCTGGCCTTGAACAAAATTGGTAGTCATTCAAGGACGACGCCGATTGGCTAGGCTCTCGCACTACGACAAAATTCTGGCTCTTCTTTTTGTCCTCTCCCTGCCGCTCGTCAATCCATGGGTGCGCGGCGACGGCGTCGGATACTACGCCTTCGCCCGGGCTCTGCTCATCCAGCACAATCTCGATTTCAAGCAAGACTGGCTCAGGGCCAACCCGACCTTCCGCATGGGAAGGACGGATGC